>WFYJ01000022.1 GCA_015490175.1 Saprospiraceae bacterium
CGGCAACACTTTTCGGCCTGTTTTCGGGTCCAAAAAGTTAGTACGACTTTTCTGGACGCTCAGTTAGTATGACTTAACTGGACTCTACAAAGCTTAAAGTTTGAGGCCCCTGAGAAAAACCCCAAATCTCACGCAAAACCTGTTCCGACTTGTCGGAAAGCTTGCCCCGAGCATCGGGGCCGCAACAGCTTGTCCCGAACATCGGGAACGCAACGATTCGCGATGTATTTTTTATTTTAAATCAACATGTTATCTATAGTGAACACGCGTTACGCGTTACGATGTCACTGCTTGCTCCCGGCAAGCCGGAGCTTGTTCCGACTTGTCGGAAACAGGCTCCGATTTTCGGGGCCGTCACGGACTTTTTTCAGCACGCTCAGAGAATGACAGGGCAAGGAACCGAAGAATGAAGCAACCGAGGAGTGAGCCTGCTGAAAGAAGTCGAAAAAATATTCAGTCACACAGAGCATCCACCGATAATACACTGAGTTGCAATAAGTTGCAAAGCTGCGCGCAAACCGCGTCCATCTGCGGCTGAAAGCTGCGGTTTTTTGTTCGGACGGTGGTCACCAGACCATGGACCATTTTCCTGGCTGATTTGAAAAAACCGAAGTTTCGAGGATTCGAACAAATGACTCATAGCCGCGCAAAACTCTGAACGCTCAACCCTTGCAGTAGCAGGTCCTAAAGGCTCACCTCCACCTCGCCGGCAAACACGAACGTGGCCGGCCCGCAGAGCCATACGTCGGTAAACCCCTTGCCGGCCCGCCGAAAACGCACTTCCAGCCGGCCGCCACGCGTGTCGATCAGCAGGGGGCTGTGCACCTCGGGATGGCGCGCCGCCCAGGCCAGCGCCGAAGCTGTCACGCCCGTGCCGCACGACCAGGTCTCGTCTTCCACGCCGCGCTCGTAGGTGGCCACGCGCAACTGCCGCCCCCGCGCTTCCACGAAATTGACGTTGATGCCTGCCTCCGCAAAGGGCTCAGCATACCGCACCTTGCGGCCTTCCCCGACCACGTCGAGCCCCTCGCTCGTCGGCACGAAACGCACGTAATGAGGCGATCCCGTGTCGAGCACACAGGCGCCATCGGGCAGCTCTTCGAGCCCGGCCACGTCGGCCATGTGCAACTCTACGATGCCATCGGGGCGAATGCGGGCTTCGTGGACTCCATCGGGCGCCAGAAAGCGGCAGGACTCCTTCACCAGGCCCAGCCTTTCGGCAAACGCCACGATGCAGCGCCCACCATTGCCGCACATAGTGCTGAGGCGGCCGTCCGAATTGAAGTACACCATCTCGAAGTCGAGCTCGGGATGAGATTGCAGCAGCATCAGGCCGTCGGCGCCGATGCCGAAACGGCGCTGACAGAGCGAGGCGACCAGAGCTTCGTCATTTGGCGAAAGCCACTGCCGGGCCCGCTGGTCAATGAGTATGAAGTCGTTGCCGGTGCCGTGATATTTGACGAATGGAATTTTCATCGCAGGTCGAGCGTATCGGTTCGGGCAGTGTCGGCCGGGGATTGTTCGGGAAAGAAGAAAATCGAGTCGGGGGGATTGTCCATGGTGTAATAGCGCAACACCATCAGCCCCATGGTGGCCAGAATGATGGCCAGGCTGATGAACGAAAATTTCCAGCCCCAGATGTTGCCGATGTATTCGGCTTCTTCCTCTTCATCGGGTCGCACAGGGCGCGGCTCGTCGTTCATGGCAGGCTTTTTTTGTTGGAAGCCTGTTCCGACAGGTCGAAACAGGCTTCACTGCGTTCGATGTTGAGATTCGGAGGATTCGGAACAGGTCTCACTGTTGCTCGGTGTTGAGACTTGCCCTGTTGAGTTTCTGCAAAATTCGGAAGATTATTCATCCATACGCGCAACAAAGTGCTTCGGGCAATCTGGTTGCACACATGGTTCAATTGGTTGAATCGGTTGAATCGGTGAAATTGGTCCAACAACGCACTCCGTCACCCCGTCACTCCATCACCCCGTCACTCCATCACTCCGTCACTCCGTCCCTCCATCACTCCTCTCTCCTCACTTGCCGCGCTGCCCGGCGCCCTGACGACATGCAAGCTTGCCTGTAGTACCTCAACAATCTTCGATGCGGGCGCGTGCCAGTGCGAGGGCCCGGTTCAACTGCTCTTGGGGGGTGAGTTTCGAGTTGTCTATGAGCACGGCATCGTCGGCCATGCGCAGGGGGCTGTCTTCGCGGGTGGAGTCGATGCGGTCGCGCGCTTCGATGTTGCGGCGCACCTCGTCGAGGCTCACGTCCATGCCCTGTGCGCGCAGTTCTTCGTATCGCCTGCGGGCGCGCACCTCGGGCGATGCCGTGAGGAAGATCTTGAGTTCGGCATCGGGAAAGACGACGGTGCCGATGTCGCGCCCATCCATCACGACGCCCTTGTCGCGCCCGATGAGTCGCTGCTGGCGCACCATTTCGCGCCGCACCTCGGGGATGGCAGCCACCTGACTGACCATGTCGGCCACCTCCATGCTGCGGATTTCGTCCTGCACATCCTGACCGTTCATGAGGATGCGGTTGCCGTTCGGGCCCGTTTCGAATTCGAGCCGGATCTGCGAGAGGGCCTGTCGGACGGCCTCGGGATCGTCGAGGGGCACGCCGTGGCGGAGGAAATACAGTGTCACGGCGCGGTACATGTCGCCCGTGCTGATGTACTTGTAGCCCAGCGCCTCACCCAGCGCGCGTGCGAGGGTGCTCTTGCCCGTCGAGCTGTGTCCGTCGATGGCGATGATGATCTTCTTCAAAGTGGTTGCATTTTGCCGAAAGGCGACATTAGCCGAAAGGGACCCAGGACTGCCGCCAGATACCGGCCGCAAAGGTATGTTTCCTCTGCGCAATGCAACTCGGGAATCTGCTGAAGATGGCTGAGCGGTGCTGCCCGGCGGGCTGGAGAGGAGCGAAGGTCCTGCCTACCGCGACAATCGCTCGAGCAACATCTCCCACAATTGCTCGTAGGAGATGACTTCGAGTTCGTAATCGAGACCGCGGTAAAAGAAGGGATGCTCTTTGAGTCGCGCCAGGTATTTCTCGGTGCCATTGACGCGGCGTGGCTCGAAGTCGGCGCGAGCCAGTTGCTGCAACAGCCGAATGAAGCTCACCACCCGCACGTATTCGTCTTTTTTCAACTGGCGGCGCGCATAGCTGCGCAGTCGGTCCACGCAGGTGGCTGCCTGGTTGTGCTGGTTGCGCTCCAGGAAAAACAGCATTTGTACAATCACCTTCTGGATGGTGAACATGCGCTGGTGGCGGGGGTACAGCACGGGGTCTTCGAGGAAGCGCCGCACGCGGAACTGCTTGCGTTGCTGTGCGACGAGCACCGGCTGCTCCTGACCATACACCTCGACGATGTACCCCAGCCAGGCTTCGAAAATGTTCCAGCGTTCGCGCACTTCGAGCGGCAGCTTTTTGAACAGGGCATGCTCGACGGCCTCGCGATGGATGGCCAGTGCCTGGATGTAGTGGCCCGAATGCATGGCCAGCAGGAAATAGCGCTCGAGGAAATCGAACCAGAGATCCGATCCGGCTTCCAGCGTCTTGAAAGCTTTTTCGGCCGTGGTCTTCCCTTTCGAGAAATCCCTCAAATGGAGCAAGGCCGACATTTTGCGGAAGAGGAAGGCATTCTGTTTGCTGGCCTGAAAGAACCGGCTGTTCTTTTTGTAGTAGTCCTCGGCCCGCTCACAGACCTCGATGACGGATACGAAGCTGTGTTCCAGCTCGAAGCGCAAGGCCCAGGCCATGAACATGTTGAAAAAAATGATTGGCGAGTGGTGCTGCTCGGACAGGGCGACCAGCGCATTGCAACTCTGCTGGATGAGCTGCTGATATTCAGGGTTGTGGTAATCGGGACGGAAGTAGTCGAGCCGGATCCGTTGATAGTGTGCCTCGGCCTCGAGCTCGGCCTGGAAAATAGCGGCAAATTTTCGCAGCAGCCCGTCGTATTCCTCAAAATCTCTTGCATTGCCTTCCCGGGCAGCCAGCTCGCGCAGGATGCGGGTACAGTTGACCACCACATCGGCAAATTCGTACTTCAAGGCCACCGTGAGCAAGCGGCGGGCCATCTGTGCGGCACTGAAGCGCGCATCGTATTGCAGCAGGATGCGGATTTGGGCCCACTCTTTGTTGGCCGTAAAACAGGCACGTTCATAGTTGGATGCCGAGGGCTGATTGATGTCGAGGAAAAACAGGGTGTTGAGCAGGCGTTTGCGGAAGCGGCTCTTCAACTGGCGATACTTGTCTTCGGTGGGGGTGCCGCCATAGAGCATTTTTGCGGCGTCACGATCGTTTTTGAATTTTCCGCTCGTGAGTGCTTCGTAAAACTCGTTGAACTTGCTCGACTTCTGCTTGAGGGTCGCACTGTCGAAAATTTCAATCTTGCGTACCTTCCGTCGGGTGATGATGCGCGCCAGCTCCAGTAGATTCTTCATGCTCGGTGCTTGGATGTTACACATCCTGCATTCACCAAGTTCTGTGCCGTTTTTCATGTCACGAACGGCGGATAATGATCCGGCATGCACACACGACCCGATTTTTTTGCCTGCTCAAAGCAGTGAGCCAGCGCATTCGTTTGCGCAATAGCATATCTTTCAATATTTTGGATGTATCAAAATAAAGCATGAAGCAACGCGAAACATATGACCTGGAAGTATTGGGCAAAGAAGAAACGGTCGCTTCTGCGCCCCTGCCAGCAGTTTTCCGCTACTGGTGGGTTCGGCTGCTCAATCACATTGCCTTCTGGGTTTTTATCTATCTGGACGAGACGCTGTCCTTTTTCGGCTTGACCGAGCCTTGGGGCCTGGATCTGGTGGCCATGAGCCTGGCCGGCGACATGTTTGCCGTGTATTTCAACCTCTATGTGCTGCTTCCCCGGCTGTTGCTCAGGGAAAGGTACTTGCTGTACCTGGTCGCTGCGGGGCTCCTTGCGATCTTCAGTGCGATGTGGTCGTACTACATTTTCTGGGACTTTGGCTGTACCGATTGCCCATGGGCAAAGCATCTGTCCGATTTCATTATTACGTCCTACCTGCCCACTCTCACCCTCGTGGGTACGGCTGTAGCCATCAAACTCTTCAAGCACTACTACCTCCTGTCGCGGCAAGTGCAACAGGAAAGCCAGCTCAGCATGGATGCCAAGCTCAAGAATCTGCGCTCGCACCTCAATGCCCACTTCCTGCTCAACTCCCTCAACAACCTGTACGTGCTGAGCAAAACGGATCCTTCCAAAGCCTCTGACTATCTGCTCCGACTGTCGGAATTGCTGCGTTACCACCTCTACGAAAGCCGGCTGTCGCGGGTCGAACTGAAAAAAGAAATCGACTTCATACGCGACTACCTGAACCTGGAGCAATTGCGCGGACAATTCGAGCGCGTCCGGATAGACGTAAAGGGCGATCCCGAAGGCATCAAAATCGCCCCGCTGTTGTTCATTCCCTTTGTGGAAAATGCCGTCAAGCACGGCGGCAAGCAGGACGGCACGGGCTTCATCGAGTTGCAATTTCAAATCGAATCGGATCGCATCACCTTCGTGTGTACCAATTCGCGCACACAGCGCTCTTTGAGCAAACCGGGCGGACTGGGTATGATTATGGCGAGAAAGCGATTCGAACTCCTTTACCCGGAACGATACGCCATATGGGTGTCCCGCACGCCGGACACCTGGACGGTGACCATTGTGCTGTCAACCACCAAAAAGCTGGAAATACATGAGTATGACCATGCATTGCATCATACTGGATGACGAACCGCTTGCACGCGAGGGCGTGGAACTGCTGTTGCAGCCCTACGACTGGCTGAAGCTGGAAGGCAGCTATGGCAACCCGCTTCAGGCCATCAGCCGCATGGAGGAAGGGGGCATTGATCTGCTCTTCCTCGACATAGAGATGCCTTCCATCACGGGACTGGAGCTGCTGCACAACCTCAGCGACCCGCCGCTCACCATCATCACCACGGCTTATCCCCAATACGCCATTGAAGGGTTCGACCTGCAGGTGGTGGACTACCTGCTCAAGCCCATCCGCGAAGAACGGTTCCAACGCGCCGTGTTGCGCGCGCGCCAGTTGTTCGAAAACATGCAAACCAGAAAGGCCGAAGCCGAACCGCTGCTGCCCTATTTCTTCGTTCGCTCAGAACGCAAGCTCGTCAAGCTGGCATTTCACGACATCCGCTACATCGAAGGCATGAAAGACTACGTGGTATTGCACTGCGCCAACGGCAGCGAGGTCGTCACAGCCATGAACCTGGCCACCATCCATCGGCAACTGCCCGAATCGAAGTTCGCGCGCATCAACAAATCGCACATCATCAATATGGACTACATCACCGAGGTGGAAAACACTGCTGTCTATCTCGATGATGACTACCTGCCCATAGGCCGTACCTACCGGGAGCGTTTTTTCGAATACTACGTCAGCGGGCGCATCATTGACAGGAACAGTCGTTGAGCAGAAAAACAACCGCATTCCACTCAATAATCCCGCAACACCTTTCTGATCCCCCACGCCAGCAGTACGAGCAGCAGCACAATCATCACCACCGCAAGGGGATAGTCGGAAATCATCTCGAATTCCTGCTCCAGCTTGTAACCCAGGGAGCCAGCCAGCAGCACCAACAAAAGGGCCCCCACAATTCGCTTGGCCATATCGTCGAAGAGTTTTGGATTTTGATGATCAAATCGGTGCAATCGGCACTCCTCTCTCCTCAATATCCATCGTCAAAAATTCCCGGACAGGCGGACGCACGGCCGTGCGTCACAACCGGCAGGCGCACTGCCGTGGGCCGCTACCGCTCGCGCACGCATTCGATGCCGATTTCCATTGCGATCAGGCCGTTTTTCATTCGGGGTTCGAACCAGGTCGATTTGGGCGGCAGGGTCTGTCCGGCATCCGACACGCGAATGAAATCTTCCATCTGCAAAGGATACAGGCAAAAACCGACGCGATGCTCGTTTTTGAGCACCTTGTTTTTCAGGCCTTCCAGTCCTTTGGTGCCCTCCACGTAACTCAGGCGCCGGTCGCTGCGCACATCGGCGATGCCCAGAATTTCGCCCAGCACATAGCGGTTGAAGAGGTCCACGTCGAGCACGGGCAAGCCCGGCCCCATGGGCACGATGTATTGCGGTTTCCAGCTCAGCTCGTACCATTCGTTGTTGATGAAAAGCGTGAGCTGATGCGGCTGTCGGGGCTTGTGAGGGGCTTCCATGAGCCGAATGTCGCAGTATTGCGAGAGCGCTGCCATGAGGCGGGTGAAGGAAATTTCGTTGCGCGTGTCCACCACGCGGTTGTAGTCCCGGATGGTCAATTGGTCGGCAGGAAACAGCGCCGCCAACAGCCACTCGAACCGGGCCTGAGCCGGCTGGCCCGCATACTGTTCGTACAGCAGCGCCACCACGCTGGTGCGGTGATGGCCGTCAGCGATGTAGGTCACGGCCACCTCTTCGGCAAACCACTGGCGCAACTGACTCAGTACCGTGCCGTCGGCGATGGCCCAGAGGGTGTGGCGGCTGCCCTCGCCTGCCAGCTCCAGGTCGAGCACGGGCTCGTGCGCCGCTCCCCACTCGCGCGCAAAGCCGGCCAGCCGCGACTCGCCCTGCCAGGCGAGCAGCACCGGCTTCACCTGTGCCCCGCGCTCGAGCAGCAAGCGCAACTGCTGTTGCTCCTTGTCGGCCAGGGTCAGCTCGTGTTTTTTGATGCGGCCTTCCAGGTACTCGCTGATATGCACCGTGCCCACGTAGCCCCAGTGCGCGCGCCCATCCTGCACGATGCGATAGACGTACAGCGATTCGCGGGCGGCCTTGTGAAAGAAGCCCACCGAAGCGTATTTGGAATAGTCCTCTTTGACGGTGCTGAAGAAATGGTCGGTCGAAGTGACCAGCCGCAGGTCGGGCAACACAGCCTGAAAGGGTGCAACGCGCATGAGAGGCGAGATTTTGGTTTTGGTCTGGTTGGGCTGTCGGGCGGCAAAGGTACACCTGCTACAAAAAAGAAAAGCATGGTCGCCTTTGGACCACGCTTTTCCGGATGTAACTAAACCCCAGTTTAAGCTTTCTGGTGCGCTGAAGGGCGCACAACGGTTTTTCGGGATTATCCAAAACCAGGGGAATGGAAATATGTGGAGAAAAGAGTCATTGGCATCGGTTTTCAGGATTTTGCCGAAAGGCAAATGAACAAGTGAAATATTTTCGCTCAGCCGTGTTGTCTGAATGATGTACTCTTGCAGAGAATTGTTCGGTTCGCACCGAAAAAGATTCCGGGCGATGGCCCACCCATCGCCCGCCAGACCATAAACCGGCACGTACCCATGCCCACATCGCGCACACAGGAGCTGTTCCACCCCGACCCGGCCGCCACCGTCTGGGCCGAAGTGGTATTGCCCATTCCGCTCGAGCAGACCTACACCTACCAGGTGCCCGAAGCCTTGGTGCCACAGGTGCGCCGCGGAGTGCGCGTGGAGGTGCCTTTCGGCAAAGGGAAGTACTATGCCGGGCTGGTATGGCGCGTGCATCGGGAAGCGCCCGAGTGGGATACCAAGCCCATCCTGGCCGTCATCGACGAGGAGCCGGTGGTCAGTGAGTCCCAGCTCGCACTCTGGCAGTGGATCGCCGACTACTACGTGTGCACGCTGGGCGAGGTGATGGACGTGGCCATGCCTTCCCTGCTCAAGCTGGCCAGCGAACGCGTGCTGGTCATCAGCCCCGTGTTCGACGACTTTTTCGACGGCCTGTCCGAAAAAGAGCACCTCATCGCCCAGGCGCTGCGCATCCGGCAGGAGCTGCCCATTGGCGAGGTGCGCAAAATCCTCGGGCAGAAATCCATCATGCCGCTGGTGCGGCAGTTGCTCGACAAGCGCATGGTGTACCTCAAGGAAGAAATGCGCGACGACTACCGCCCGCGCACCGTGGGTTGCGTGCGGCTGGCCGACCCCTTCCGCGCCCAGCCCGAGCTGATTCAGGAAGCCTTCGAGTTGTGCGGGCGCTCCGAGCGACAGGAGCACGCCCTGCTGGCTTTCATTCAGCTTGCGCAAAAAAAGCCCCACGTCAGCAAAAAGGAGCTCGTCGAAGTGGCCGGCGTGGACTACGGCGTGCTGCGGGCCATGGAAAAGAAAGGCATCTTCGAAAGCTACGAGCGCCAGGTCAGCCGCCTGTACGACGATGACGACGACGAGGCGGAAGCGCCCTCGGAACGCAGCCCCCTGACGCCGGCCCAGCAAGCGGCCTTCGACGCCATCCGGGCACATTTTGCCGAAAGGCGCCCGGTACTGTTGCACGGCGTGACCAGCAGCGGCAAGACGCGCCTGTACATCGAACTGATGCGCGAGGTGCTGGCCCGCGGCGGGCAGGTGCTTTACCTGCTGCCCGAGGTGGCGCTCACCACCCAGCTCTTCCAGCGGCTGCGCCGCCATTTCCGGCCCGACGAGGTACTCGTCTATCACCACAAGCTGTCGCAAAACGAGCGGGTGGAGCTGTGGCGCGAGGTGCGCAAAGGCAAAGGCATCGTCACGGGCGCCCGCTCGGCCCTGCTGCTGCCCTTCACCAACCTGCAGCTCATCATCGTGGACGAAGAGCACGATCCCTCCTTCAAGCAGGCCGACCCTGCGCCCCGCTATCACGCCCGCGATGCCGCCATGTGGTATGCCCGCCACCTCGGCATTCCCGTGCTGCTTGGCTCGGCCACGCCCTCGGTGGAGTCTTTTGCCAATGCCCGCCGCGGCAAGTACGCGCTGGTGCCGCTCAAGGAGCGCTATGGCGGCATTCAGATGCCCGAGATGGTGGTGGCCGACGTGCGCAAGGCGCGCAAGGACAAACAGCTCAAGTCGCACTTCACTCCCGAGCTGCTGCAGGCCATCGAGGAAGTAATCGGGCGGGAAGAACAGGTCATCCTCTTCCAGAACCGGCGCGGCTTCGCCACGGCCCTGCGCTGCCAGAGCTGCGCCTGGACGGCCGAATGCCGGCACTGCGACGTGACGCTCACCTATCACAAGCACTTCAACAACCTCCAGTGCCACTACTGCGGCTATCACGAACCGGTAGCCGCCACCTGCCCCGCATGTGGCGGCAACGAACTGGTACTCAAAGGATTTGGCACCGAAAAAGTCGAAGACGATCTGCGCATCCTGTTGCCCGATGCCCGTGTGGCCCGCCTCGACCTCGATACGGCCCGCTCGAAGAAGAACCTGAACAAGGTGCTCGACCGCTTCGCTGCCGGCCAGATCGACGTGCTCGTCGGCACGCAAATGGTGACCAAAGGACTCGACTTCGACCACGTGGGGCTGGTGGGCATCCTCAGCGCCGACCAGTTGTGGCGCTTCCCCGACTTCCGCTCGGCCGAGCGCGCTTTCCAGCTCATGATTCAGGTGGCGGGCCGCGCGGGCCGCAGACAAAAGCGCGGCAAGGTGATCATTCAGGCTGAAGACACCACGCACCCCGTCCTGCAGCACGTGCTGGCCAACGACTACGAGGGTTTCTTCGCCCGCGAGTTTGCCGAAAGGCAGCAGTTCGGATACCCGCCCGCCCAACGCCTCGTCAAGATCACCGTCAAGCACAAAAAGCCGGCCGTAGTGAACGAGGCGGCCAAACTATTGGCTCACGAGCTGCGCAAGCATCTGGGCGAAGCCGTGCTCGGACCCGCCATCCCCCTCATCGGCCGCATCCGAACGTGGTATCTGCTCGACGTGCTCATCAAGATGCCGCCCCCCCTCAAGGAAATCTACCAGGCCAAAAAGCTGCTGCGAACAGTGCTCAAAGACCTGCGCCACCGCCAGCGCCTCACCAGCACCCGTTGGGCCGTGAACGTGGATCCATAGCCATGCCCGACGCCGGTCGGTTGGTGACGGAGAGACGGAGAGATGGAGAGATGGAGAGATGGAGAGAGGAGTGCGTTGTTGGACCGATTCCACCGATTCCACCAATCTGAAGCGCTCTCCGATGCGTCAGTGGCGCAACTGCTCGATGCGTTTCCGTTCGGACTCGTATTCTGCTTCGGTGAGCAGGCCCCGGCGGCGCAGGCGCTGCAGGAGGCGGAGTTGCTCCAGCAGGTCGGGCTCGTGGACAGGCGACTGGAGGGCCGGTTGGTCGGGAGAAGATGGCTCGGCATACCGATAGCCTCGTTGCTGAAACTCCTCAAACTCGGGCAAGGTGCGCAGGTAGGCCAGCGCCTCGTGCGTCTCGATGCGGTCCAGATCGACGAAGCCGTTTTCGACGGCTTTCGCCAAATGAAACATGGCCGGCCAAGGCTTTTCGAGCAGCGAATAGGTACACGCCAGGTTGAAGTGGATGGCCGGATCGTCGGGCCGAAGGCGCAGGGCATTCTTGAATGCCTCGAGGGCCTGATCCAGCTCGTACTCCTTGAACGCTTCGATGCCCAGTTTTTTCCACTTCTCGAATTCGGCATCTGCATCCGGCTCGTCGGGAATGCCATGGCGGCGGGCCAGACGCCGCCGATGGCGATGGAAATGCCGGTCTTCGGGGCGCGCATACTGCTTGTTGTAGCGCGCATCGAACTCCTCGCGCGGCATGGCCAGCAACAGCACAAAATCAATCAGGGCCCAGAAAGCCACCGCCATGAGGAACACGGGAAAATCCAGAGGCTCCTCCGACATATGAATGACCCCAATGGCAAACAGAATGGCCATCAGCAAGCCCGTACCCCGACGCCCCAGGTAAAACCTGTGCACGCCCAACCATCCGAAAAGGAGCGCGAGTACGGCAGCAACGGATTTTTTTCTCATCGGCTTCGGTCTGTGTGGGTTGTGGCAGGTGCCAAATATACCTTTCGCTATGCAAATCGGGATGCCCCGGAAAAAGTTGAGGGTTGAGGGTGTAGGGTTGAGGGTTTAAAGTTTGAGGCCCCTGAAAAAAACCAAAATCTCGCGCAAAACTTGTTCCGAGTCTTCGGAAACCTGTTCCGACTTGTCGGAAAGCTTGTTCCGACTTGTCGGAAAGCTTGTTCCGACTTGTCGGAAGCAGGCTCCAACCAAAGTCGGGGACGCAAAAGCTTGTCCCGAACATCGGGAGCCTGCCCCGACACAAGTCGGGGACGCAATGATTCGCAATGTGTTTTTTGTTTCAAATCAACCTGTCACGTCGTCACGCGTCACGTCGTCACGCGTCACGTCGTCACGTCGTCACGCGTCACGCGTCACGCGTCACGCGTCCCGTACTTGTCCTTCCACAGGCGGCGCAGGTACTCGGCCAGGCGGCGCTCGTGGGCATTGTCGGCGGGTCGGTAGAAGGTGCTGCCTTCGAGGCCTTTCGGCAAATACTCCTGCTCGGCAAAGTGGCCCTCGTAGTCGTGGCTGTAGCGGTAGTCCTTGCCGTAGTCGAGCTGTTTCATCAGCCGGGTGGATGCGTTGCGCAGATGCAGAGGCACGGGCGCCGGTCCGTGGTCGCGCACGGCTTTTTGGGCTTCGTTGATCGCGACGTAGGCCGAATTGGACTTGGGCGACGAGGCCAGATAGATGGCCGCCTCGCTCAGAATGATGCGGGCCTCGGGCAGCCCGACGAACTGCACCGCCTGAGCGGCCGTGGTGGCCATGAGCAGGGCGTTGGGATTGGCCAGGCCGATGTCTTCGGCCGCACTGATCACCAGGCGGCGCGCGATGAATTTCACGTCTTCGCCTCCCTCGATCATGCGGGCCAGCCAGTACACGGCGGCGTTGGGGTCGCTGCCGCGAATGGACTTGATGAATGCCGACGCGATGTCGTAGTGCTGCTCGCCCCCCTTGTCGTAAAAGGCCGTTTGCTCCTGCACCACGCGGGTGACCAGCTCGTTGGTGATGACCAGAGGTGCTCCGCCTTCTGCTGCCTGCTGGCACACCAGCTCGAGCACGTTGTAGAGCTTGCGCGCATCGCCGCCGCTGAAACGCAACAGCGCATCGTATTCCCTCACCTCGACGGGCAGCTTGCGCAAAACCTCGTCGCGTGCAAGGGCGCGATCGACGAGCAGGACGAGCTGGTCGCGGTTCAGGTGTTCGAGCACGTACACCTGGCAGCGCGACAGCAGAGCCGGAATGACTTCGAAGGAGGGATTTTCGGTCGTGGCGCCGATGAGCGTCACGATACCGCGCTCGACGGCGCCCAGCAGCGAGTCCTGCTGCGACTTGCTGAAGCGATGGATCTCGTCAATGAACAGAATGGGCGAGGGGCGATCGAAGAACTGCTGCTTGCGGGCTTTCTCGATGGTGTCGCGCACGTCCTTGACGCCCGAGTTGATGGCGCTCAGGGCAAAAAACGGGCGCTCGAGCGTATGGGCGATGATCTGCGCCAGGGTCGTCTTGCCCGTGCCGGGCGGTCCCCAGAGGATGAACGATGGCACCCGCCCCGACTCGATGGCCTTGCGCAACACGGCCCCGGGCCCCACCAGATGTTCCTGCCCCACGTAGTCGTCGAGGGTGCGCGGGCGCATGCGTTCGGCAAGAGGAGCGATCATCGGTGTATCTGTTTTCGAGTTGAAGGTTTAGAGTTCAAGGTTTAAAGTTTAATGTTTTTCTTGTTGATTATCATCATTTTGCCAAATCATTGACTCCTCGGTTCTTCGATAAGCTATCTCAACCAGCCGCGACCTGCCCCGATTTTTTCGGGGAAGCGGCATCTCAACAAGCCGGCATAGCCGGGCACCTGTTCCCGTATCCGGGACAGGATCCGACCTGTCGGAATCAACATCCGCGTAGCGGTCTCAACCGCGCTCAAATCCTCGGTTCTTCGGTTCCTCAGCCAAAAACCGCAGCTTTCAGCCGCAGAAGACGCAGTTTGCGCGCAGCTTTTGACCAGGTTGAGGGTTGAGCGTGTAGCGTTGAGTGTTTTTTGCCTTGAGTATCGGTTGTTTGGTTCAAATCCTCGATTCCTCGGTTCTTCGGTTCCTCGGTTCCTCGATTCCTTTAAATTTGCCTATAGATTTAGTATTTTAATTATCATATATAACATTATCATTAC
>WFYJ01000023.1 GCA_015490175.1 Saprospiraceae bacterium
CTGTGAGGGCGACGTAACCCGACCCGACGATTTGGAGGCCGCTTTTCGGGAGGTGGACGCCCGACACGGAGGTCGGCTCGATGCCCTGTTCAACAATGCGGGCATCATCCTGGTGGGTCCTTTCGGCCGGTTGCCGCTCGAACAGCACCGCCGCGTGGTGGACGTCAACCTTCAGGGCGTGCTGCACACCACCTGGCATGCGTTGCCGCTGCTGCGGCGCACGCCCGGCAGCGCCATCGTGAGCATGTCGTCGGCTTCGGCCATCTTCGGCAATCCCGAGTTGCCCGTCTATGCCGCTACCAAGGCGGCGGTGAAGAGCCTGACGGAGGGGCTGGCCATCGAGCTGGAGCCGTACGGCATTCGGGTGTCGGACCTGTTGCCCATCTACGTGCGCACGCGCATGGTGTTCGACCACATGGGGCGGTTCAGCAGGCTTTCGCCAAAAGACGTGCGCCTCACACCCGAACAGATCGCCCACTACGTGTGGCGGGCCGTCCACGGCCGGCGCCTCCACTGGTACGTCGGCGCCGACACGAAGGCCTTTGCGCTGCTGGCGCGGCTGTTGCCGGCGCGCTGGGGCAAGCGCATCGTGCGGTGGGTGATCGGCTATCGGGGGCCACGGGCCGAATGACCGTTTTATTGCCGGCTGCCGCGCGCCGTGCGGCGCTATCGTTGTTTTATATCGTCGAGGAGGTGTTGCTGGAGGGCGAACAGCTCTTCGCTGAGGCCGACCTTGTAGATGTGCGGAAATTCGAAGCGCTTGTGCTCGTCGGGCAGGTCGGCCAGGCGTGTGCGGGCATAGGCGGCCGCCTCCCGGGGCGAGGGCAGCGCCTCGGTGGGTTCGCCGGCCGCCATCACGCGATGGAGCAGGGGTTCCCATGGTTTGTCGGCCACCAAGCTTTGTTTTTCGGGTTCGTGCGGGTGGATGATGCGCTGGGTGGGCTGCTGCCCCTCGATCCAGATGCCATCGCCGAAGAACTTGCCCTCGCCGTTGCGGTAGCGCACGACCATCTTGCGACCCGGGAAGGTGATTTTTTTCCGGTTGTCGGAAACCTTGATGCGCGGCTTGCCGTCGTATTCGCCCAGTTTGTACACGCCGTCGAGAGCGGGCGACGAGTGGCCCGTCACCAGGCGGGTGCCCACGCCGAAGCCGTCTATGGGTGCCTGCTGTTCGCGCAATGAACGGATGACGTATTCGTCAATCTGGTTCGAGGCCAGTATCTTGACGTACGTCAGCCCGGCCTCGTCGAGCATCTGTCGGGCGCGCTTGCTGAGCCAGGCCAGATCGCCGCTGTCGAGGCGGATGCCGAAGAGGCGATAGCCGCGCGCTTCCAGCTCGCGCGCCACGGTGATGGCGTTGGGAATGCCGCTGCGCAGGGTGTCATACGTATCGACCAGCAGGATGCAGCGCTCGGGGTATTGCTCGGCAAATTTGCGGAAGGCGGTCAGCTCGTCGCCGTAGCTCTGCACCCAGGCATGCGCCATGGTGCCCGTGACCGGCACGCCGTAGTGCAGGCCGGCCAATACGTTGGAGGTGTTGTCGGCGCCACCGACGATGGCGGCGCGGGTGGCCTGCATGCCTCCGTAGCCCTGCGCGCGCCGCAGCCCGAACTCGGCGATGATGCGGTCGCCCGCCACCAGCCGCATGCGCGCCGCCTTGGTAGCGATGAGCGACTCGAAGTTGAGGAGGTTGAGCAGCAGGGTCTCTACGAGCTGCGTCTCGACGATGGTGCCCTCGACCCGCACGATGGGCGCATAGGGAA
Source organism: Saprospiraceae bacterium (assembly GCA_015490175.1). Taxonomy (GTDB): domain Bacteria; phylum Bacteroidota; class Bacteroidia; order Chitinophagales; family Saprospiraceae; genus WFYJ01. The sequence goes on from WFYJ01000023.1 coordinate 1,764, forward strand.
AGACCACTTCGCCCTCGCGCGCCGCCCACACGTCGCCGCGGAAGCGGAAGTGCCGCAGCCAGTCCAGAAACTCGGGCTTGAAGCCCTGCGCGGCCAGATATTCGATGTCTTCGGCCGAGTAGGTGAAGTCTTGCAAGGCCTCGAGCAGGTCGGCCAGGCCGGCGAAAATCACGAAGCCGCCCTCGAAGGGGTTCTTGCGGAAGAAGTAGTCGAACACGGCTCGCGTCTCGTGCCTTCCGGCAAAAAAGTGGCCTTGGGCCATCGTCAGTTCGTAGAGGTCGGTGTAGAGTCCGGTATGCGGATGTAGCAGATTCATAGGTAGAAGTTGAGAGTTGAGGGTTCGCTTTTTTGCAGAGCGGCGCTTGTTCTGTACTGCGGAAACAGGCAACCGGGTGTCGAGAAAGGTTTTGCGCATGGTGCAGTGGTGCCGGCCTTCAGCTTTCCCCTTTCGGGAAAAACTTGCGGCCTTCGCGCGCCATGCGGCGCAGCAGGGGGCTGCAGCGGTAGCGGTCTTCGCGGTACTCGTCGTACAGCTCGTCCATGGCCTTGACACAGGTCTGGATGCCCAGCTCGTCGGCCCAGGCGAGCAGCCCCCTGGGGTAGTTGACGCCGGTGGTCATGGCCAGGTCGATATCGGCGGCGGTGGCCACCCCCCAGAACAGCGCGTCGGCGGCCTCGTTGATGAGCATGGTCCGGATGCGGTGCAGGATGGCGCGGCCCAGCTTTTCGTCGCGCGTGGGCTCGGGCGGCGTGGCCCCCTCGCCATAGTCGTAGTAGCCGCGCCCTGCTTTGCGCCCCAGCCAGCCGGCTTCGACGAGGCGTTTCTGCGTGAAGGAGGGCTTGTAGCGGGGCTCGTGAAAGAAGGCTTTCCAGGTGGACTCGGTCACGGCGTAGTTGACGTCGTTGCCGATGAAGTCCATCAGGGTGAAGGGCCCCATGCGGAAGCCGCCCAGCTCCGTCATGGCCCAGTCGATGGTGGCCATGTCGGCGATGCCTTCCTCGCAGATGCGCAGTGCTTCGCTGTAGAAAGGCCGGGCCACGCGGTTGACGATGAAGCCGGGCGTGTCTTTACACACCACCACCAGTTTGCCCCAGCTACCGACCAACTGCACGCACTGGTCGCGCACCGTTTCGGCCGTCTGTAGGGCCGGCGCCACTTCCACCAGGCGCATCAGCGGGGCCGGGTTGAAGAAGTGGATGCCGATGACGCGTTCGGGATGCTTGCAGGCTGCAGCAATCGAGGTGACCGAGAGCGAAGAGGTGTTGGTGGCGAGGATGGTCTCGGGCGCAGTGAGCGTTTCCAGCTCGCGAAAAACGGCTTGCTTGACGTCCAGATGCTCCACGATGGCCTCGATGACGAGCTGGCAGCCCGATACACCGGCCAAGGCGTCGGCCCAACGGATGCGTCCGAAGATGGCCCTGGCTTCGGCATCGGTCAGGCGTCCCTTTTCGACCTGCCGGTTCAGCATGCGTTGTACGAAGTTGCGCGCGTCTTCCAGTGCCTCGAGCCGATTGTCGTACACCACGACTTCATGGCCGGCTGTGGCAGCTACCTGCGCGATGCCGCGGCCCATCGTGCCACTGCCGATAATGCCAATGCACAAAATGTTCATTTGTCGTTGATTTTGTCGTTTTGACGGGTGTGGTGTCAGTATTTGTGTCAAAAAGTGATGAAAATCGGGTTTTGAGTGGCGTAAAATGCCTTTGAAAGCTTTTTCTGTCAGAAACGTAGTTTAGTTTTTTGTTTTAAAAAATTAAATGTTGTAGGAATTTTATTTCACAATTTGGCGTGAAAATCAGAATTTGTGGTTTTTTGTTGCGGGTAAATGTTGTATTTTATGCTGTTTTGTTAAAGATGATGAGTGGGATTTTTAATCGAGGCGTGCCTACCTTTGCAGCACGAAAATCCCCGTAAACCTCGCAAAACTCAATCTTTTCATCATGAGCAAGAACTATCGCAGGTACGACACGCTCGAGGCCGCCCGCTTCACCGCCGAGGAGCTGGGCGCGAGCCGCAATGGCCAGGCAGGCCCCATCAACGTACTGAAAATTTTCGGCGAGAACACCCTCCACATCGAGACCTTGCGCACGCGACTGCCCAAGTCGGCCTGGAAAGAGTTCCAGAAGACGCTCGAGAAAGGCGAACCTCTGTCGCAGCACGTGGCCGATGCCATCGCGCTGGTCATGAAAGACTGGGCTACCGACAAGGGCGCCACGCACTTCACGCACTGGTTCCAGCCGCTGACCGGCTCGACGGCCGAGAAGCACGACAGTTTCATCACGCCCAACCAGGGCGGCGGTGCCGTGGCCGAGTTTTCGGGCAAGGATCTGGTTCAGGGCGAGCCCGATGCGTCGAGCTTCCCCAGCGGGGGGCTGCGCGCCACCTTCGAGGCGCGCGGCTACACGGCCTGGGATCCCACCTCGCCGGCTTTCATCGTGGAGAACCCCAACGGCAAGGTGCTGTGCATCCCCACGGCTTTTGCCTCGTGGACGGGTGAGGCACTCGACCTCAAGACACCGCTGCTGCGCTCGATCGATGCCGTGGAACAGGCAGCCCTGCGCGCCGTGCGCCTCTGTGGCGAGAAGGGCGTCAAGCGCGTCTTCGTCACTGCCGGCTTCGAACAGGAGTATTTCCTCATCGACCAGGAGTTTTATTACCGCCGTCCCGACCTGATCGCTTCCAATCGCACCCTGTTTGGCGCCAAGCCGCCCAAGGGCCAGGAAATGGAAGACCACTACTTCGGTTCGATTCCCGATCGCGTGCTGGCATTCATGCTCGAGACCGAGCGCGAGCTGTACCGTCTGGGCGTACCCGTGAAGACGCGCCACAACGAGGTGGCACCGGGCCAGTACGAAATCGCGCCGCTCTATGAGACGGCCAACGTGGCGGCCGACCACCAGCAGCTCACCATGTCGGTGCTGCAGCGCACGGCCCGCAAGTACGGCATGGTCTGCCTGCTGCACGAGAAGCCCTTCGACGGCGTCAACGGCAGCGGCAAGCACACCAACTGGTCGCTGGCCACCGACACGGGTATCAACCTCTTCGATCCGGGCGACACGCCCCACAAAAACCGCCTGTTCCTCTACTTCTGTGCGGCCGTCATCCGCGCCGTACACAAGCACCAGGATCTGGTGCGCATCTCGATCCAGGGCGCCGGCAACGACCATCGCCTCGGTGCCAACGAAGCGCCGCCGGCCATCATGTCTATCTTCCTCGGCGACCAGCTCGACGACGTATTCCGGCAGCTCATGAAAGGGCAGCCCGAGTCGAGCAAGCCCACCGGACTGCTGGGACTGGGCACGCGCCAACTGCCGCCCATCTCGAAGCATGCCGGCGACCGCAACCGCACTTCACCCTTTGCTTTCACGGGCAACAAGTTCGAGTTCCGTGCCGTGGGCGCCTCCCAGTCGGTGTCGTTCCCGCTCACGGTGCTCAACACCATCCTCGCCGACGCGCTCAACGAGATGAACGACCTGCTCGAGGCCGAGCTCAAGAGCGGCAAGCGCCTGCGCGAGGCCATGATCAATGTCTTGCGCCCCATCCTCGAGGAGAGCTACAAGGTGGTGTTCAACGGCGACGGCTACAGCGACGAGTGGAAGGAGGAAGCGGCCCGCCGCGGCCTGCTCAACCTGCCCAGCACGCTCGATGCACTGCGCATGATGCCCTCGGAAAAGAACAAGGAGCTGTTCGAACGCCTCAAGGTGCTCAACGAGCGCGAGTTCGAGGCCCGCTACGAGATCTTCCTCGAGCAGTATTTCAAGACGATCAATATCGAGGCCAACAGCGTGCAGCAGATCGGCCACACCATGATCCTGCCGGCAGCCGTGCGCTACATCAACGAGCTGGCCGCAGCCGTAGATCGCGGCAAGCAACTCGGCATCTCGACCAAAGGCACCGAGCAACTGCTCGCCCAGGTGAGCGGGCTGGTCGATGACCTGGTGGCTCGTCTTGATGCGCTCGAGAAGCAAAACCTGGCCGAGGTGGGCGACGACCCGCTGGCGCTGGCTCAGCACGCCCGCGAGCAGGTGATTCCCGCCATGAACGCCGTGCGCGATGCCGCCGACCGCCTCGAGCGCATACTGCCCGACGACTACTGGCCGCTGCCGACCTACCGCGAAATGCTGTTTGTGAAGTAAATACAGCCGGAGGTCATCTGCCTTTCGGCAAACACGACCCCGCCGTGCTGCATGCAGGGCGGGTTTTTTTTACACCTGCTTCAAAGTGGTTTGGGAAAGCTGGCAGTGCTGGCCGAGCGTGTGGCACTGAAGAGCCGAGACTCGATACCAAATGCCCGGCTGTAGTCTTTTTGTGACTGATTAGTCAATTGGCTGTATCAAATGCTCGATTCTTGAGCGCACTGAAAAAAGTCCGTAATAAGGTGACAACGTGACGCGTGACGGGCGTTCATTATAGATAACATATTGATTTAAAATAAAAAACATATTACGTATCGTTGCGTTCCCGAATTGAGTCGGGACGGGCTCCCGACTTTGGTCGGAGCCTGCTTCCGACAAGTCGGAACAAGCTCCGGCTCGCCGGGGGCAAGCTTCCGACGAGTCGGAACAAGTCGTTGCGTGAGATTTTGGGTTTTTTCAGGGGCCTCATTCTTCGGTTCCTCAAATCCTCACCCATAAAAACCGAAGCTTTCGGCCGCAGAAGACGCAGTCTGAAAATCCGTTGCTCGGGGCCACTGCCTGGTGGCTCACGCTTCGGGGGGCAGCAGGTCGAGTTCGGCCGCACGCGGCTGCAACACCCCGATGATGAACTCGATCAGCTCGCGCAGCTCCCAGCCCAGCAGCTCGGCGCCCTTGCGCACCTCGTCGCGGTCCACGCTGGCGGCGAAGCTCTTCGTCTTCAGCTTTTTCAACACCGATTTGGCCGTCATGCCTTCGAGGCGTGTGGGCCGGATGAGCGCTGCCGCATAGATGAAGCCCGTCAGCTCGTCTGCTGCCACGATGGCTTTGTCGAGCAGGCTATGGCGCGGCACGTTCCACTTCGTGTAGTGTCCGGCGATGGCGTGAGCGATCTCGTCTTCGCCCATCTGTCGCAGCCGTTCCACGATGACCTGCGGATGTCGTTCGGGCCAAGCCTCGTAGTCGGCGTCGTGGAGCAGGCCGGTGATGTAGAACTTGTCGGGGTCCTCGCCCAGGCGCTCGGCCAGAGCTTCCATTACCCAGGCTACCGTCTGGGCATGGCGCAAGAGCGCCTCGCCTCTGGTGTATTCGTGCAGCAATGCGTGTGCTTCCTGTCGCGTCATGGGTTCATGGTTTTGATTTCGGGTCGAACGTTGAGTGTGTAATGTTGAGTATTTTTCACTGATGGTCAGTGGCTTGGTCGAGTTTTCTGTCCTTGTGTGTTGTGTCTGTCAAAACCGGTCCACTGCGGATGGCCATCTCAACAATGCTTAATCCTGAGCCTGCTGAAAAAGGTCCATGACAGCGTAACAACATGACAACGTGACGTGTGCTACAATTTGATTTATACTCAAATCAAAGTGGTTTGGGAAATCCTGTCGCAATGGTTGAGGGTGTGTTGTTGAGGGTTTAGAGTTTACAACTCTGTGAAAATCAGTGCGTGCTCAGTGACTCTCTGTGTAACTGAATGATCTTCCAGCCGCAGAAGCCGGAGCGCCGACGCAGTTGCGCAGTTGGTCGCTCCCTCACTCCATCTCTCTTCTCTCCCTCTCAAAAAATCGTCCATCGTCCATTGATCATCGTCAGAAATTTCCACAGCAGCAGCAGGCTCACCGCTTTTTCACTTGAACATGCGGAGCTGCCACAGGGCGAAGGCGTGCAGCACGATGGCCAGCGGCAGCAGGAAGCCCGGTACCCACACGAAGGGAAATTCGGTGAACAGAGTCGTGGTCTCGGGAAAAGCGGCGCGCGCCGAAGGCGTGCTCCACACGATGAGCAATAGTGTGGCCGCTGCCAGCAACAGACCGAAGACGTGCCACAGGCGGGCCTGCCACAGATGATACCGCCTGCCAAAGAACAACGTGCCGGCCATAGGCGCCGTCAGGCCTACGATGAAATCCTGGTTGAGGCCCTGCACGCTCAGGTGTGCGGGCAGCAGCCCGCCCGTCCACAGCAGGTAGAAAAGCAGGGCCAGCAGCGCGCGGAAGCTGTGGACCCACACCAGCCATTCGGGAGCGGCAAAGCGCAAAATGAGGCGGAAGGCCCGGCTGCGCATCAGCGCGAAGCCCATGAGCAACACCGGCATGAACACCAGCGCCAGCACGGGCAGCCCTTCGGCCTTGAGCAAGGCGCCCATGCGGGCCAGCTCCGTCAGGATGGACAACCACAGCGCCAATGCCAATCCCACCCAGGTGCGCAACGGCCTGCGCTCGGCAAGCCCGATGCCGGCCCGCTGTGCCGCCCGGTCGATGCCCCAGACCACGGCACCGGCTACCGCCAGCGCGAGGCTGAACATCAGTATTTGCGCAAGCAAAAAAGATCCGGGCATGATACAGGCTGTATTATTGAGGCGGGGGAAGTGTCCCTGATTAACTGATTTCAAACTGCGTTTTCTGCGGCCGAAGGCTGCGGTTGCAATAGATGAGGAACCGAGGAATCGAGGATTTGAGCAAGCATTTGATAGTCAATGTAAAAAAACTCAACCCTGCACCCTCAACGCTCAACCTTGCGTGCTTCACCTTTCTGCAGCCGGTCCATTTTCGGGATGCGCGATCATCTATTCAAGGACACCACCGAGGCGGGCGAGTTACTGTTCGATGCCGGCCAGCGGCCCGGAAAAGTAACCATTTTCGTAAATCACTTCGCCGTCGGCGCGGACGATGCCGCCTTGCCGCATGTCGGCAATCATGTCCCAGTGTACCGACGACTCGTTTTTTCCACCGGCCTGGAGATACGATTGACCTATGGCCATGTGTACCGTACCTCCGATTTTCTCGTCGAACAGGATGTTTTTGGTGAAGCGGTCGATGCGGTAGTTGGTGCCGATGGCGGCCTCGCCGAAGCGGCGCGTGCCCGGTATTTCGAAGATCTGATCCAAGAACTCCTTGCCGCGCGTGGCTTCCCAGCGCTCAATGTAGCCGTCTTTTACCCACAGCGTCACGCCTTCCACCTCGTGGCCCATGTAGATGGCCGGATACTGGAAGTGGATATGGCCGTTGACCGAGTCCTCGACGGGCGAGGTGAACACTTCGCCGGAGGGCATGTTGGCGCGGCCGTCGGAGTTGATCCATTTGCGGCCGCGGGTCGAGAAAGTGATGTCGGTGCCGGGGCCTTCGAAGTGGATGTTGGTGCGGGCGTCGAGATAATCGACGATGTGTTGCTGGCGGCGCCGCACCTCGAGCCAGGCCGCTACGGGGTCGTCTTCGTTGAGGCGGCAGGCGCCAAAGACGAACTGCTCGTACTCTTCCAGCGACATACCTGCTTCCTGGGCATTGGCCTGGGTGGGGTACTGGCACAGGCTGCGCTTCATGGCGCCGGTGCCCGTGCGCTCGAAATAGGTCTTGTAGGCCGGCTTCAGCGCTTCCTGGCGCAGGCGACGGCGATCGGCGGGCACGTTCTGGTCTTCGCGCAGGTTGAAGGGCGCCCGGATGTTGAGGAAGGCGTCGGCATGTTGCATGGCATAGTCGAACAGCACGGGCAGGCGCTGCAACTGGGCGTCGCTGCCCTCGGTCAGCAGAATGCGGCCTTGTTCGCGAAAGCTCAGGTCGGTAAGCACGTGTGCCCCCACACGGAGGGCCTCGCGGAACACCTCGCGCACCAGCGGCTCGGCCAGCGTGGTGGAGGAGATGTAGAGGAGCTCGTCTTTGCGGAGTTCGAGGCAGTAGTGTACCAACAAGTGGGCGTAGCGTTCGAGCATGGTTTTGCTTTTTTTACTTGCTTCAAATTGGGCGATTGAGCGTTGAGGGTTTTTATACTCAACGCAATTCGGTTTGGGAATTATTGACGATAGTCAATGGACGATGGACATTTTTGATTGAGCAATCGAGGAATCGAGGATTTGATTCAAATTATTGATTGTCAATCATAAAAACATGAAATCAAAATGTTGAATGTGAAAACCTCAACGTTGTATGTTGCGCTCCCATACCCGAAGCCCCTCTGGAGGTCATCTCAACAGGCCGCGCAGCGGCATCTCAACAGACCGGCCTAGCCGGCATCTCAACATCCGCTACGCGGTTTCAACCCTCCACGCTACACTCTCAACCATTGCCACAGGATTTCCCGAACCACTTTGATTTGAGTATATCTGTTGCCTGTCCGCATGGTCAAATCCTCGGTTCTTCGTTTTTTCGATTCCTCTTCTGTGTGGGCCGTACAGGCAAGCTCAAGCCTCTTCCCGTAAAAAATCGCGTGCGGCGATCAGGTCGGGCTGGAGCAGGCGGTCGTTTTCGAGCGGGGGCACTTTTTCGCGAAAGCGAGCCACCACGGCTTCGAGTCGGGGGCTGGTGCGTGCCGGGCGCCGCAGGTGCAGTGCCTGGCAGGCCGTCAGCCACTCGATGCCGATGAGTTGCCAGGTGTTGTCGAGCACGCGCAGCGCCTTGGTGGCGGCGTTGGCGGCCATGCTCACGTGATCTTCCTGTCCGTTGCTCGACACGATCGAATCGACCGAAGCGGGGGTGCAGAGTTGTTTGTTCTGGCTGGCGATCGATGCGGCGGTGTATTGCGGGATCATCAGGCCGGAGTTGAGGCCGGGCTCGGGTGTGAGGAAGGGAGGCAGGCCGCGCTGCCCGCTCAGGAGCTGAAAGGTGCGCCGCTCGCTGATGCTGCCCAGCTCGGCCAGGGCGATGGCCAGAAAGTCGAGCGCGAGCGCCAGCGGTTGGGCGTGGAAGTTGCCGCCCGAGAGGATGGCCTCGCTGTCGGGGAAGAGGCTGGGGTTGTCGGTCACGGCGTTCACCTCGGTGCGCACCACGCCGGCCACGTATTCGATGGCGTCGAGGCTGGCGCCGGCCACCTGTGGCATGCAGCGGAAGGCGTAGGGATCTTGCACGTGGACTTTGGGCTGTCGTTGCAGGGGGCTGTCCTCGAGCCAGTAGCGCAGGCGTGCCGCGGCGCGCACCTGTCCGGCATGGGGCCGGATGTCGTGCAGGCGCGCGTCGAAGGGCGTGGCCAGGCCGTCGAAGGCGTCGCAGGCGAGCGCCGCCGTCATCAGGGCCGCCTCGGCCAGGCGGCGTGCCTCCGTCACGCACCACACGGCATAAGCCTGCGAGAACTGGGTGCCGTTGAGCAAGGCCAGTCCCTCCTTGGGTGCCAGCGTCAGCGGCTGCCAGCCCAGAGCCGCCAGTGCCTCGGCGGCGGGCATGCGGCGCCCTTTCCAGTACACCTCGCCCAGCCCCAGCAGCGGCAGCGACAGGTGGGCCAGCGGTGCCAGATCGCCCGAGGCGCCCAGCGAGCCTTGCTCGTACACTACCGGCAACACGTCTTCGCAGTACATGTCGATCAGGCGATCCACCACTGCTTCGCGCACGCCCGAGTAGCCTTGTGCCAGGTTGCAGGCCTTGAGCACCAGCATGAGGCGCACGATGTGGGCGGGCACCTCTTCACCGGTGCCGCAGGCGTGCGACACCACCAGGTTGTACTGCAGCGTCTCGAGTTCGGTGTCGGAGATGCGCACCTTGCACAGCGCGCCGAAGCCGGTGTTGATACCGTAAAAAGCCCGGTCGGTGCGGGCCAGTTGTGTCTGCAAAAACTCGTGGCAGCGGCGGATGCGGTTGCGCGCCGTTTGCGCCAGCGCCAGCGGCCGCGGCGCATGGGCCAGCAAGGCGAGCTGGTCCAGCTCGAGGGGCTGCGCGCCGATTTCCACGATCTGGTCTTCGTTTGGCAGGGACATGTGGTTCCGGTTTTGGCTGCCGCAAAAGTCCCCATTTCCGACGAGTTTGCGGATATCTTACTTCGGTGGTGTGCCTGATTCGGTTCCTCAGCCAAAAACCGCAGCCTTCGGCCGCAGAAGACGCAGTTTACACGCAGTTTTTGACCTGGTTGAGGGTTGAGGGTTTAGAGTTTTTCTCATTGATTATCAAGGTTTTGTAAAATTATCGATTCTTCGGTTCCTCGTTTCCTCGGTTCCTCGATTCCTCATCCATTGAACCGCAGCCTTCGGCCGCAGAAGACGCAGTTTGCCATCAGTCAATCGGGGACGATGGCCTCACTTCAGGGGCGATCTTTCGAGCCAGCGCGGCACCTTTTCCAGCCATCGCTCTGTCTCGGAATAGAAGATCGTCACCGGCGTCCTTTTTTCCAGCCACAAACGCACAGAGCCACTCCCGGCCTCGAGCGTGATCGCTTCGCTGAACGGATAGATCAGCGTTTTGCGCAGCGCACCACCCTCGAGCGAAGGCACGCGCGCCTTCAATTTCAGGATGGTATGGCACAACTCGTAAAAGGACTCGAGCGAAAGATCCAATAGCTGGATGTCGGCGGCATGCAGAAGGGGTGCCGCCGCCGTTTGCTGCATGCGGTCGTAGGATGCCAGTGTGATGCCGACGCTGTCTTCCAGTTGCCACAGGCCGATGACCAGTTGCACTTCGCTGCCCCGCGCCAGCAGGGTGCGGTATTGCCACAGCGGATGGCCTGCTTGCGGCGCCGGCTCGAACAGCTCGAAGAGCACGTGGCGCTGGATTTCGCGTTCGAGCAGGTAAGCCGGCGGGTCCAGATCAATGGTGCAATCGCAGTAGCACTGGGCCTGGATGGAGGGGACGCACATGCTCAGGCCGAAAAGGAATGCAAGCACGGTTTTCATGGCGATGTGATTTATAGCACTGGTGGATGAAGTCGTATGCAGAAGTATTTGGCATGGTGGCTGTCGCCTGACGGGCTGCGAGACTGTTGAGACAAGCACCGCCGGGGGGCGCTTGATGTGTGTTTTGTTTTATACTCAACGCAATTCGGTTTGGGAATTATTGACGATAGTCAATGGACGATGGACATTTTTGATTGAGCAATCGAGGAGCCAATGAGCACACTGAAAAAAGGTGCCATGGAGAAGCCTGAAGTTTATGATCTTACAGCTGATATTTTGCTTAAATCATTGTAAATCAAATATTTTTGCGCATCAATTTGAACGAACGGCAGCTTTCAGCCGCAGATGGACGCAGTTTGAGCGCAGTTTTTGTAACTCTGTGAAACTCAGTGTATTCTCGGTGGAGCTCTGTGTACCCGAATAATTTTTCGGCTTTTTTCAGTGGCCTCATTCCTCGATTCCTCGGTTGTTCAGCCAAAAACCGCAGCCTTCGGCCACAGCGCTGACGCAGTTTGCGCAGTCGGTCACTCCCTCACTCCATCTCTTTTCTCTCCATTTCAGAAAATCGTCCATCGTCTATTGACTTTCGTCAAAAAAGTCCCAAACCGGATTGCATTGAGTACAAACACCTGACAGCCCGCACAAACCGCTCAACGCCCGACATTTTTTCAACAATCTCTTTCCCGCAGATTCAACTTTTGGCCAAGCCGGGCGTTTGATCCGCGTTTTTTCTTCTTTTTCAAAACCGAACAGAAAAGCCATGATTGCAGGAATTCCCGTTTTCGAGAAGCTGTTTCGACAGACCGCAAGTCTGGACGTGGACAAGAAAGACCTCAAGCGGCTGTCGGACCTGGTGGGCAAGAAGCTGAACGACTTGCTCATCGTCGGCGTGCGCAATGCCAGCTACAATGCCCGCGACATCGTGATGGAGCCCGATCTGCCCCTGACCAAGGGTTTCCTCGAAAGTCTGCGCCAGTTTCGCGCGCTCGAAATGACGGCCGACATCGAGCTCAAGCCCGTGCTCGAACATCTGGCCACCTATCCACCGCTCGAACGCGACCTGAGCGCCGACGTGGAAGAAATGTTGCCCGAGCTGGTGGGCGCGCTGATTCTCATCCTCGGCAAAACGATGAAAGAGGTGGACCCCAAGGTCAAAAACCCCGCTACCGAACACTGGAACCGCGTGGAGCGCATCCTCGACCTGACGCTCTGAGCAAGCCGTTCGGACTTGCACCAAAACGCCGGAAGGCCCTGCGCGGCACTTCCGGCGTTCGCTTTTTCGCGCAAGCGCGAGGGGCGTCTGGTCACATCTGATTGGCCGACATGAAGAGGCGGTTCCAGCGGATGCCGTCGCGCAGGTTGCCGTTCTTGAGCGAGAACCAGATGAACAGGGGCTTGCCCACGACGTGGTCGAAAGGCACGAAGCCCCACACGCGGCTGTCTTCGGAGTTGTGGCGGTTGTCGCCCATCATCCAGTAGTAGTCCTGCTCGAAGGTGTAGGTATCGGTTTCCCTGCCGTCGATGAAGAACTTGCCGTCGCGCTCTTCGAGGGTGTGGTGTTCGTAAGCCGTAATGACGCGGCGGAACATGGCGATGTTTTCCGGTTTCAGCTCGACGGTTGCGCCTTTCTTCGGAATCCAGACAGGGCCGTAGTTGTCCACCGTCCAGCCGGGGAAGTGTTTTGGATCGTGGGGGAAGAGGTGGTAAGGATTGGGGTTGTCGGGCGAGAACACTTCCACCTGGATATCGGGAGCGAGGGCCTTGACTTTCTCTACCTGCTCGTTGGTCAGGAAGTACAGGCCGGCGGCGGGGTTGCTCTCTACCGTATTGACGCCCCACTCTTCCAGTTTTCTGGGGTTGATGCTGTTGGGCGGCGAGATACGGTAGAGGAACTGCATCTTGCTGGGGTTCTGCGCGGGCTTGCCGTTGATGTACACTTGGCGGTCGCGGATCTCGAGCGTGTCGCCGGGCAGGCCGATGCAGCGCTTGATGTAGTGGTCTTTCTTGTCGATGGGGCGCACCACCAGCTCGACCCGTCCGCTGCGGATGGCCTGCGCATAGGGCTCGGGGATGGCGCCACGCCGGAAGTCGTGGATGGACCAGGTGCGCTGGGGAAAGACGTACACGCTGTCGCCTTCAGGGTAGTTGAACACCACGATCTCGTTGTGGTCAATGGTCTCCAGCGCCGGCAGTCGCGTAAAGGGGATATTGGGTTTGGAGAGGTAGGATTCTCGGTTCAGGCCGGGGATGCGGTTGTGCAGCAGGGGCACCATGAGCACCGTCTGCGGCGTGCGGATGCCGTAGTTCACCTTGCTGACGAACAGGAAATCGCCTACCAGCAGCGTCTGTTCCATCGAGGAAGTGGGGATGGTGTAGGCCTCGATGAGGAACATGCGGATGAAAGCCGCGGCGAAGACGGCGAAGATGATGGCTTCGGCCCACTCGCGCACCGCACTTTTCTGGTAGGGATTGTTGCGCATGAGCTTGCGCAGCGCGCGCTTGTCGCCCTTTTCGCGGGCTTCGTTGAGGCGCCGCATGAATTCGCGTTCGGCCTCGAGTGCCGGCCCGAGGTATTTTTCTTCGGGCTTGAGCCCCAGATAGAGGAAATATCCCGGCGCATAGATGACGGCCAGGGCCGCCTGCCAGAAGCTGAATTTGCCGAAAGAGCGCACCATGTCGATGGCCATGCCGGCATAGATGAAGATGTTGACGATGGGCACCAGCAACAGCAGCGCATACTCGGGCTTGCGACCGATGAGGCGCGCCCACACTACGAAGTTGAGGCCGGGCACCAGCCCTTTCCAACCTTTTTCTCCTGCTTTCGCAAAAACGAAATACAGCGCTACGCTCAGCAACACATACGACAGTACAAGGAAAATGAAAATGGCCATGAGTCGTTGGATCAGATTTTAACCGGGCTATTCAAACGCAACGATCGGAAAAAATTGCGGGCAGCAAAGATAATGGCTGCACGCTGCCGACAAAGGAAGTGGTTTAATCGGTGCAATCGGTGAAACGCTTCGTCTCTCCGTCACTCCCTCTCTCCATCACTATGCCGATCGCGTGTCATTTCGCGAAAGCGCGCGCGTTGGTCCGGTGTAAAGACCCAGCGGTCGTAGTAGCGGTAGTGTGCCCAGGTGATGAGCAGCGGGATGCCCCACAGGCCGTAAAGCATCAGGGCCGTGGGCAAAGGGAAGCCCAGCACGTGCGGTGTCCACCCCATGCGCCAGGCGACCATCATGAGCACGAAGCACGACCAGTACAGCAGCATGGCCAGGCCCGTGATGCGCGTGAAGGGCGTGCTGCGCCCACGAAACTGCGTGGCGAGCAGCAAGGTGGCCGCCAGCGTGCCGATGATCAGGGTGCCCCACGCCAGGCCGCCGAGCCACCACCAATCCTGCCGGGGCAAGTCGGCGCGGCTGTGCACCATGGTCTGGAAGTCGGCATGGGTGGTGCCGGTGGCGTCGGCAAGAGGGGGCAGCCACCACAGCAAGGCCACCAGCATCAGCATCGAAAGGGCACATGCAAACAGCAGGCGAATCATGGGTTTTGCGTTGAGGGTTGAGGGTTGAGGGGGTTAGAGTTCAGAGTTTAAAATTTTTCTTGTTGACTATCAGTTTTTTGTCAAATCCTCGATTCTTCGGTTCCTCGGTTCCTCACTCATTGAAACCGCAGCCTTCGGCCGCAGAAAACGCAGCTTGACGCAGTTTTTACAACTCTGTGAAAATCAGTGCATGCTCAGTGGCGCTCTGTGTAACTGAATGATTTTTCGACTTTTTCAGCAGGCTCTTCACTCGTTCACTCATTCACTCATTCTCTCCTTCGCTCATTCACTCCATCTCTCCATCTCTCAATCGCGATCGACGAAGGTGACCTGCTCGGGTTCGAGCAACGGCTCGTAGCGGTAGCGCAGGAATAGCTGCACGGTGGCCAGCACGTCTTTTTCGCAATAGCGGGCGATGCGGTCCACGTCCTGTTCTTCGTGGAAGACGCGCCCCACCTCGGATCCGTCAATGTCGTCCTTGGGGCTGGGAATGCCGAACAGGGCCGTCAGCAGGCGCAGCGAGGTGAAGGCCTTGCGGTCGCCGAACTTCCACAGCTCCATGGTATCGAGCAGGTGGCCCGTTTCCCAGGGCTTGAGGCCGCGCAACCGGAAGGGTTTGGGCAGCTCCATCTGGTGCACCACCATGCGCCGGCAGATGTAGGGCACGTCGAACTCCTTGATGTTGTGGCCGCAGAAGTAGTGCTTGGTGATGTCGCTGAAATACTGATTGACCAGGTCGGAAAAATCCTGCAGCACCTTGCGCTCGTCGGTGTCGGCAAAGGACTTGATGCGCAGGTGCAGGCGCCCCGACGCGCGGTCGCGCACGACCAGCCCCACGGAGATGCAGACGATCTTGCCGAACTCGGCATAGATGGCGGCCCGCTCGCGGTACAGCTCGGCTACGCGTTCGTCGTCGAGCGGTTCGGCCTCGCGCGACAGGTTGCGGGCCTTGCGTCGCCACAGATCCTGAAACTCTTCGCTGAGGGCTTCGTAGGCAGGTTCGGCACTCACGCATTCGATGTCGAAAAACAGTACTTTCGACAGGTCGATATTCTTCAGCATGATGGCTCGTGTTTGGGGCGAAAATAGGGATTTACCCATGGGAACGCGCTTCCGGATGAGGCAGGCCGATGCAAGCGGTGCCGCGCACGAGCTGCTGTTGTCCTTGCGGTACTCGGGCGGCATTTGCCGAAAGGCAAAACCGGCACTTCAGGCAAGTTGTTAAAAGGGGCGTATTTTCATGCACGAGTTTTCAGGCAAAACACACATGCAATGAAGAGCCGATCCGTATTGGCGGGATTGTGGATCCTGCTGACCTTCGCGACACCGGTGCAGGCACAGTACTTCGGCCAGAACAAGCCGGTGTACGAACGCCACCAGTGGCGCACCATCGAGACCGAACACTTTCACATTTACCACTACCTCGACAACGAGCAGCGCATCGACGACATAGCGGCATGGAGCGAGCACTGGTACGACTACCACCAGAACGTGCTGCGCGACACCTTCACCGAGCCCAACCCCATGCTCGTCTATCACGACCACCCCGACTTCCAGCAGACTTATGCCGTGACCAGCAGCATCGGCATCGGCACGGGGGGCGTGACCGAAGCGCTGCGCAACCGCGTGATCTACCCCTTGCTGCTGGCCAACCAGCAGACGCACCAAGTGTTGGGCCACGAGCTGGTGCATGCCTACCAGTACCACATTGTGCTGCGCGGTGACTCGACCTCGATGCGCAACCTGGGCAACCTGCCCCTGTGGATGGTGGAAGGGCTGGCCGAATACATGAGCATCGGCCGCTTCGACAGCCACACCACCCTGTGGATGCGCGATGCCGTGATGCACGGCAAGTTTCCCTCCCTCAAGGATCTGGACGACTACGCCACTTATTTCCCCTACCGCTACGGCCAGGCTTTCTGGGCGTTTCTCACGGGCATCCACGGCGACACCGTCATCCGGCCCTTCTTCGAAGAGACGGCCAAACACGGCCTGGATACGGCCTGTCTGTTCGTGCTGGGCATGGACAAGGAGCAGCTCTCGGAGCTGTGGAAAAAGAGCATGGAAGACTATTTCGGCGGCTTCCTCAAATCCAAAAAAGAAAACCACATCGGCCGGCGCCTCTTCTCGGAAAAGAATGCCGGTGAGATGAACATCTCGCCCGTGATGAGCCCCAACGGCCGCTACGTCATCTTCCTTTCGGAAAAAGATCTCTTCTCCATTGATCTGTATCTGGCCGATGCGCGCACGGGCAAGATCCTCCGGAAAGTGACCTCCAGCCGACGCGACGGCCACCTCGACGACCTCAACTACATCGAGTCGGCCGGCACCTGGTCGCCCGACAGCAAGCAGTTCGCCTTCGTGGGCGTGAAGAAGGGCAACAGCGTGCTGGTCATCAAAGACGTAGCCACGGGCCGCACCGTGGACGAGTTGTTCCTCGAGGGCGTGCCCTACTTCACCAACCCGGCCTGGTCGCCCGACGGCAAGACCATCGTGGTCAGCGGCATGGCCAACGGCTGGACCGATCTGTTTGCCGTCAGGCTGGCCGACCACCGCGTCACGCGTCTGACGCACGACCGCTACTCGGAAGTGCATCCGGCCTGGTCGGCCGACGGCCGCCACCTGGTCTATGCCACCGACCGTCTCAGCATGGAGCGCGGGCGCACCCACGGCAAGTGGACCTTCAACCTCGAGTTGCTGGACGTAGCCACGGGCGAGCGCCAGGCATTCGACTTCTTCTTCGGGGCCAACAACCTCAACCCCGTGTTCGACAACGAAGGGCAAATCCTCTTTCTGAGCAACCGCGACGGCTACCGCAACCTCTATCGCTTCGATCCGGCCACGGGCCGCATCCTGCAACTGACCGACTTCACCCTCGGCATCACGGGCATCACCGAGTTCAGTCCGGCACTTTCCACCGCCATGGAATCGCGCCGGCTGCGCGTGCTGTTCACCCTCTACGAAGACGGCAAGTACACCATCTGGCGCAGCCGCCCCGAGGACTGGCTCAACCGGCCCGTAGCGCCCGACGACGTGGACATGCGCGCCGCCTTCCTGCCGCGCTTCAACCAGCTGGCGCCCAACCTGGTGGACTACCAGCTCGACCTGCTCGACTACTACGCGCAGGCACACCCGCCGCGCTGGAAGCCCATCCCCTACCAGCCTCGTTTCAAGCTCTCGTACATGGGCGCCAGCGTGGGCATGGGCGTAGGCCAGACGACGGGCCTGGGCGTCACTACGGGCGGCGCCGGCGGCGTGGACATGCTGTTCACCGACATCCTCGGCAACAACCAGTTGATGAGCACCCTCTCGCTCAACGGCGAGATCTACGACTTCAGCGGCATGGCCACCTGGCTGCACCTGGAACACCGCCTCAACTGGGGCGTGGGCCTGTCGCACATCGCTTATCCGACGGGGCGGCTCGGCTTCGACGGGATTGACACGCTCAGTTTCGGCGGCGGCCTGAACGTGCTGGCCGAGCACTGGCAGTTCGACGTCATCCGCACCTTCGAAGACAAGCTCAGCTTCTTTGCGCAGTACCCGTTTTCGCGTTTTCTGCGCCTCGAAGGCTCGATCACGGGAGCGGCCTACTACAACCGCGTCGATCGGTTCGACAACTACTACGACGCCTTTGGTCGGCTCATCTATCAGCAGCGCAACAAGCTCGACCCGGCCACCGCCGGCTACAACCTGTTCAAGGGCCGCCTGGCCACGGTCAGCACGGCGCTGGTGGGCGACAACGCCTCCTTCGGCATCACCTCACCGCTGAGCGGCCACCGCTTCCGCATCGGGCTGGAACGCTACTTCGGCGATTTCAACTTCACCAGCCTGGTGGTGGACCTGCGCCAGTACTTCTGGCTGCGCCCCATCGCGCTGGCCGGCCGCCTGATGCACTACGGCCGCTCGGGCCGCGACCAGTACCTGTTTTACCCCTACTACATCGGCTATCCGTGGTACGTGCGAGGCTACAGCTACAACAAGGCCAACGAGCTGCTGCCCCTCAACGGGCGCTCGGCCGACGAGCTGCTGGGCAGCAAGTTCGTGGTGGGCAACGTCGAAGTGCGCCTGCCCTTCACCGGGCCGCGCCGCCTGTGCCTGATCCCCTCAAAAGTCTTCTTCACCGAGCTGACCCTGTTTGCCGACGGCGGCGTGGCTTTTTTCGCATACGACGACTTCAGCCGCCCCGCCGGCGATCCGCTGCGGCCCGATCCGGTCTTCAGCACGGGCGCCAGCCTGCGCGTCAACCTGTTCGGGGCGCTGGTGCTCGAGCCCTACTACGCCTACCCGCTCCTCGAACAGACGCGCGGCGTGTGGGGCGTCAACATCGTGCCGGGATGGTAAGAGGGGGTTGGATGGTTGCGCCTTCGCTGCGCTCGGCGCTGAGCAGGCGGCCGTGACGAAAAATGCAGCCCGACTGTTTTTGCCCAAGGCAGCACATGGGGCCGGTGTGTGTACTTTTGGCCCATGCGACGCCTGCTTGCCACGCCCGCCATCGAATGGACGCTGAAGCTGCTTTTGGCGGCAGCCGTATTGTGGGCCGTGTGGGTACAGGCATTCAAGGGCAAGGACCTGGACCGTTTGTGGGCGGTTTTCGTGGCGCACCTGTCGTGGCAGCAATTGCCCTGTTTGCTTGGCTGTATCCTGCTCATGCCCGTCAACTGGCTGCTCGAGGCCGCCAAATGGCACCAACTGGTGCGCCCCTTCATGCCCATCCGCCGCCTGCAGGCCCTCAAGGCGGTGCTGGCCGGCGTATCGGTGTCCATCTTTACGCCCAACCGCGTCGGCGAGTACGCCGGACGCATTCTGATGGTGGCTCCCGAGTACAACCTGCGTGCCGTCATCGCCACGCTTGTCGGCAGCTTTGCGCAAAACGTGGTGTTGCTCACCGCCGGCCTCGGGGGCGGCCTGTGGTTCGCGCTGTATTTTCTGGACACGCCACGCTACCTGGCCGAAGCCATAGCCACACTGGGCCTCCTCTTCCTCGCCTTGCTCCTGCTCGTGTACTTCCACATCGACCTGGCCCGGCCGCTGGCACGCCGACTGCCGTGGCCGGAGCGCCTGCGCGGCTGGTTGCGACAGCTCAACGTGCTGGAACGCTACGACACGGCCACCCTGGCGCGCGCCCTCGGCATAGCCACCGTGCGCTATGTGGTGTTCAGCACCCAGTACGTGCTCATGGTGTGGTTCTACGGCATCGAAGTGGGCTACCTTGCGGCCCTTGCATCCGTAGCGACGGTTTTTTTGTTGCAAATGGGCGTGCCGCTGCCCCCGCTGGTGGCGCGCGGCTCGATCGCCCTGTTCGTGTGGGGCTACCACACCGACAATCATCTGGGCATTCTGGCCGCTTCCTACTCGGTATTCGTACTAAACCTCGCGCTGCCGGCGTTGGCAGGACTGGCAATCATTCTGAGCGCCAACATTCTGAAATCCCTGGGTTATGACTGACCGTCGCTTGCTTTTCGCCTCGCTGCTCGCGCCATTGCTGCTGATGGCAGGAGCGCCTTTCGGCAAATTCTTCCGCGCACAGACGACGCCCGCCGCGCCCCATTTGGCGAAAGCCGAACGGGCCGATGAGGTATGTGCCACGCAAAACTTTGCCTTCCGGCACGGCGAAGAGCTCACCTACAAAATCTACTACAACTGGAACTTCGTGTGGATGGCCGCCGGCGAGGTCACCTTCCGCGTCATTGACGAAGGCGACAGCTACCACCTCAAGGTGGTGGGCGAGACCTATCCTTCCTACGACTGGTTCTACAAGGTGCGCGACTACTACGACACCTGGGTGGACAAGGAAACCCTGCTGCCCTTCCTGTCGGTGCGCGACCTGACGGAAGGCAGCTACACGCTCTACGACCGCACTGAGTTCGACCAGGCCCGGCGCCGGGCTACCAGCCATCGCGGGCGGCGCAAGCACCTCATCAAAGAACACGACACCTTTTCCCTCTCCTCCTGCATGCACGACATGGTGTCGAGCATCTATTATGCGCGCAACCAGCCTTTCGAACAGATGAGGCCCGGCACCATCTTCCCCGTGCCGGTGTTCATGGACAAGCAGGAATGGCCACTGAAGGTGGCCTTCGAAGGCACCGAAGAAAAGAAGATCAAGGGCCTGGGGCGCTTCCGCGTCTATCGCTTCAGTCCGGAAGTGATCGCCGGCTACGTCTTCAAGGAAGACACGCGCCTGCGCGTGTGGGCCACCGCCGACGACAACCGACTGCCCGTCCTCATCGAAACGCCCCTCACCGTGGGTTACATCAAGGTCGTGCTCAAGGACTACAAAAACCTGCGCCACCCGCTGAAAGCGGCGATGGAGTGAGGGAGTGAGGGAGTGACGGAGGGACGGAGTGAGGAGTGAGTGAGTGAGTGAGTGAGTGAGCGTGAGTTGAGCCGATTTCACCGATTCGACCGATTTCACCGATTCGACCGATTCCACCGATTCCACCACCACTATCTTCGCTTTCGCGAAAAACGACAACCATGCCCGGAAGGACGATACGCACCCTGCTGATCGTGGCCCTGCTGGCGGCCGTGTTTGCCGGCGGCCTTTACGTGGCCAACTGGTGGCACGCACAATACGAGCGCAAAGTCGAAGAACAGTCGCAGGTGCTGCTCGAAAAGGTACGCAAGGTGGCCAAGCTGGTAACCGTAGAAGGCCACTTTTCCGAGATTTACAGCTACAAAGACTTCTGGGGCTACGACTTCAGCCCTTTCCGGAAAAAGGCGCTGCTGCGCATCAACGCCACCGTGCAGGTAGGCTACGACCTCGAAAAGATGCAGATCGACATGGATGTGGACCAACGCCGCATCCTCATCTCCAACCTGCCCGATCCCGAAATCCTCAGCATCGACCACTCGATTGATTACTACGACATTCAGGAAGGCACCTTCAACTATTTCACTCCCGAAGACTATACCCTGCTCAACCAACGGGCCAAAGCGTTCATCCGCGAGAAGGCGCGCCGGAGCGAGCTGTTTGAGATGGCTGCCCGCCAGGGCAACGAAATGCTCGAAATCATCGAGTTCATGGCCGAGAGCGCCGGCTGGACGGTGGAATACCGTGAGGGAGAGATGGTGAGAGGAGTGAAGAGTGATTGAGTAGTGACGCACGGCAGTGCGTCTGACACGGCAGTGCGTCTGCCTGTCCGGAAATTTTTGACGATGGATATTGAGGAGAGCGGAGTGACGGAAAGATGAGCCTGCTGAAAAAGTCGAAAAATCATTCAGTCACACAGAGAACCACTGAGAAGACGCTGATTTTCACATAGTTGTAAACGCTCAACGCTACACGCTCAACCCTCAACCTCGGGCAAAAACTGCGCGCAAACTGCGTTTTCTGCGGCTGAAGGCTGCGGTTTTTGGCTGAGGAACCGAAGAACCGAAGAACCGATGATTTGAGTGAGGTTTGAGACCGCTGCGCGGATGTTGATTCCGACAGGTCGGATCCTGTCCCGGATACGGGAACAGGTGCCCGGCTGCGCCGGCTTGTTGTGACGCTGGCTCTGCCAGCGATGTTGAGATGGCCTCATCATGATGAATGAGGAACCGAGGATTTGAAGAACCGAGCATTTGATA
>WFYJ01000024.1 GCA_015490175.1 Saprospiraceae bacterium
CGTATACATTATAGATAACATTTTGATTTAAAATAAAAAACACATTGCGAATTGTTGCGTCCCCGACTTTGGTCGGAGCCTGCCCCGGCTCGCCGGGGACAAGCTGTTGCGTTCCCGCCTGGCGTCGGGACAAGCTGTTGCGTGAGATTTTGGGTTTTTTCAGGGGACTCTGCCCTCACTCGAACAGGTTGCTGATGATTTCGGGCATGGACGGATGCGGCATGGGCAGCTCGACGAGGCGTCGCCAGGGCACGTCGCGATGGATGGCCAACTGGAAGAGCGCCATCAGATCTACGGCATGGGGGCCAAAGGCAGCCGCGCCGCGTATCAGGCCGGTTGTGGCGTCGATTTTTACTTTGAGCAGCCCCTCGGTCTCGCCCAGCACGCGCGCTTTCAGCAAGCCGTCGTAGCGCTTGACGACAAAGTCGGCTTCGGGTTCGGGGCGCATGTCGCCCACCTGGGCCACGGGCAGGCCCGTATAGACAGCTTCGACCACCGGTTTCTGGCGCAGGATGCTGGCCTCGCCCTCGGACATGTGGGCGAGCGCGACGCGTGCCTGCATCTGGGCGCGGTTGGCCATCATGGGCACGCCCGTGACGTCGCCGGCGGCGTAGATATGGGGCTGACTGGTCTGACAGAACTCATTGACGCTCAGGTAGCCGTCGGAAGAGATCTGGAGCGGCAGGTTGCCCGGCTCGTAGAAGCCCAGATCGGCCTTGCGGCCGATGGCGATGAAGCCGTAGTCGGCCGTGTATTCCTTGTCGTCGAAGGTGCGGGCCATCACTCCATCGCCCTGTTGCTTCATCGACACCACGCCGCTGTTTTTGTGCACCTCGATGCCGAAGTGTCCGGTGAGCCAGGCCTCGAAGGCGTCGGCCACTTCGGCATCGACACGGGGCAACAGGTGCATGGTGCCGTGCAGCATGGTCACCCTGGTGCCGAGGGCGGCGAAGGCCCAGGCGTACTCGCTGCCCGTCACGCCGCCGCCGGCCATGATGAGGCTTTTGGGCAACTCGGGCAATGCGGGCGACAGTTTTGGCGCGATGATGCGATCCTTGTTGGGTTTGAGGTCGGGAAAGAACGAGGGCCCCGAGCCGGTAGCCACGAGGATGCGTCGGGCCTGCAGGCTGATCGTCTCCTGCCCCTCGCGGATGACGTCCACCTCATGGGCGCCCGTGAGGTAGCCCTTGCCTTCGAAGATCTGCACACCCTCCGCTTCGAGCCTGCGGCGATAGTGGTCTGTGGTCGTCTGGCGCTGGCGGGCCACTTCGGCGCGCAGCAACTCCATGTCGAAAGGCGGGGCCTGGACGTGCAGGCCGAAATGGGCCATGTGTTTCAAACCGGCATACCGCTCGGCCCAGGCCAGCCACACTTTCGAGGGCAACAGGCTGCTCATGGTGGCGCGGCCGCCCACGGCCATGTTGGATACCAAGGCCACCGACCAGCCTTTGCGGGCGCCCAGCAGCGCACCTTCCATGCCGGCCGGGCCGCCGCCAATGACAACGAGGTCGAAATTGTTCGATTTCATGGTTTTTCCAGTTTTGTCGGCTCAGCCTTTTCTGGCCATCACCACGTAGCGGGTCGAAGCACAGGTGTCGGCCCACTCGGGTATGGGCGCCAGGCTGAGGGCGTCGTAAAGGTACACTTCCGATCCAAAGGCTTCCTCGAAGCATTTGCGCAAGCGGAATACCGGCGGCAGATAGCGGCGATGCCTGCCGGCATAGTTGAGGTACATCCGGCTTTCGCCAAAATGGATATTGAGAATCTCGCTCTCCTGATAGTTGATGCCGTTCTCCTCGATGATTTTTGGCGAGCGCAGCGAGACCGTGCGCCCATCGGGCGAGGTCATGAGGTTGGGATACCAGCGGATGTGGTCGGGCGTGATGAAGTCGCCGACAAACCAGCCGCCCGGCTTCAGTATGGCCGCAATCTTGCCTATGGCTTCCCGCAGGCGGGCCTGGGGCAGGTACTGCAGCACGTTGAGCCCCGAAAAGGCCACGTCCCACCGCCGCACCGTGGGGTCGAGCGTGAGGATGTCGCCCACATCGGCGCGGATGCGCTTGCGCGCTTCGCGGACCATGGCTTCCGAGATGTCTATGCCGTAGAGGTTGTCGTAGGCCACGCCCAGCTCGTCGATGAGGAAGCGCTCGACCAGGCCGGTGCCGCAGCCCAGCGAGATGAGCGTATCGCGAGGCAGCTCGGGCCGGTGCTTTTCGGCGAAGAAGAACAGATAGCGCCGCATGAAGCTGTCGAGACAGGGGCGGCAGATGAGGTCGTCGTACATGCGGGCGTAGTCTTCGAAGGCGTCGGCGCCGGCCACGCCCTGGCCCGTGAGGATGCGCTGCAGGCGGGCCGCCTCGCGCAGCTCGTGCTTGAGGATGCGCCACTGCACCGAGTCGGTGACATGGCCTTCGTCATCCACGATCCGGGCGAGCTTTTCGCGCAGCGCCGGCAATTGGTCGGCGCTGAAGGTGGCCTGCACGACTTCTTCCCATCTGCCTTTCGGCAAATCGAGCCCGGCGGCGCGCATTTGCTGCAGGCGGCGCGTCAGCTCGACCATGTGGCGCAGGCGCGTGGGAAAGTCGCCGCGCGGTCCGGGCTCGGTGCGTACGTACTCCTTTTGCGAAAGCGCAAAGAACACGCCGCCATTGACGCGATGGATCTGTTCGCGTTCCAGGTCGAACAGGCGCGCCATGCCCGTGACGCTGTCCACCGGCTCGGTGGTGCCATACACGTGCAGCGAGAGGAAGAAGGTGGCGTCGGTGGGATTGCCCATCTGGTGGACGAGCTGATGACTTACGCCCACCACGTCGCCGGGCTGCATCTGCCAGCGGGCCAGGGTCTGCAATACGCCGTCCTCTTCGCGGAAGGTGGCGTGCTCGGCCGGGCCGAAGACCTGCACGGCGCCCCACTGCGTATAGCCGTGGTCGTGGATGGTGGAAAAGTCGCCCGGCCGCCACGACATGACCATGATCTCGAAGTGCTCGCCCTGATAGACCAGCCTGCGGCCGTAGCTGTCCTGCACGGGATGGTCGAAGTCGGCCCAGGGTTCGAGCTCTTCGGCGCGCACGCCGGCCTCGTGCACCAGCCGCCGCATCTGGCCCGCATGGGCAGGCGGCCGGCTTTCGAGCCGCTCGGCGATGAAGGCCAGCGAACGGGGCAAGGCACTTTTGTCGAATGTGGTGTGTACAGGTGGCATGAAATGCGGTTTTTGCCGGGCGACGAAGATAAGGAATGCGCGCCTGGCCGGCTCGTGACTGCGATCACCCTCGCAGCGCACCCTCGCCCAAACGCGGGCCGGCTGCACTTTCGCTTGCCGGCAATCAGGGTAGTGCCCGCTTCATTGTGACCTGCGTCACCCGCTGCCCACGGGGTGGCACCCTACCTTTGCGCAACAAAATAAACAATGATGAATTCTGATAAATGGCGCCTGGCCATCATCGGCTCGCTGACGCTGGGGCTGGCTCCTTTTTTCCCCGAGCCGCACATCGTGGGCAAGATCCGATGGGTAGCCGGAGGCGCAAGGGGCATGGCGGCACTCGACTGGTTCGACCTGGCTCTGCACGGGGCCCCGTGGGCCTTTTTGATTTACCTCATCATTTCCGAAACCTTAAAAGCACTGAAAAAATGAGCAAGAAAAAATCTTTCGGCGAACTGATCAAAGGCGATACGCCCGTGCTGGTGGATTTCAGCGCAGAATGGTGCGGCCCCTGCAAGGCCATGGCGCCCATTCTGAAGCAGGTGGCCAGAGAAGTAGGCGACAAGGCCAAAATCATCAAGATCGATGTGGATCAGAATCCGGCCATTGCGCAAACGCTGGGCATCCAGGCCGTACCCACCTTCATTCTGTACAAGAACGGCGAGGCCAAATGGCGCCATGCCGGCATGGCTTCGGCCCAGCAGCTCAAAAGCATCATCGAACAATACGCCGAATAACGACAGACAGACGTGGAATTGATGGAGGTGTTGCCATGCAACGTCTCCATCAGTTTGAATTTCTGGCAAAACCACACGAAAACCTCTCACAAAAAAGTACCGATCTATGCTTGAGCTCGTGAATCAACCATGGCACCTGACACTCATCGACGCCGTACGGCAACCGTGGCACTGGGCCGTGTCGGGCGCTGCCATTGCGCTGATCACTTTCCTGATGACGTGGCTGGGCCGCTCGTTCGGCATGTCCACCACTTTCCGCAACACCTGCACTTTGCTTGGCGCCGACAAGGTGTCGGAATTCTTCAACGTGGACATCAAGGACGAGATGTGGCGCATGCTGTTTGCCCTGGGCGCCATCGTGGGCGGCTTCATCGCCTCCCAATACCTGGCCAGCCCCGGGCCGGTGGCTATCTCTGAAAAGACCATTGCCCACCTGCAGGAATGGGGGATCGCCTACCCGCAGGGTCAGGGCTTTGTGCCGGAATCGGTGTTCAATTTCAGCAGCATGAAAGGCGTGTTGCTGGCCGTTCTCGGAGGCTTTCTGGTGGGCTTTGGCGCCCGCTACGGCGACGGCTGTACCTCGGGCCACGCCATTTCGGGGCTGTCGCACTTGCAACTGCCCTCGCTGATCACGGTGATCGGCTTTTTCATCGGCGGCCTGCTGATGACCTGGGTGATCATGCCATTCCTGTTTGGTTGATCCCCCTTTCTCTTTCCCATTGAAAACGCATTGTCAAGATGAGAAATATCTGGTTTTTCCTGACAGGTATCTTTTTCGGTATCGTGATGACCAAGAGTGAAGCCATTTCCTGGTTCCGCATCCACGAGATGTTCCGGTTCGAGAGTTTTCACATGTACGGCATCATCGGTACGGCCGTGGTGCTGGGTGCGCTCATCATCGGCGCCATGAAGCGCTTCGACATCCGCACCATCGAGGGCACGCCCGTGACCTACACGCCCATGAAGCTCAGCATCAAACGCCACCTGCTGGCGGGCAGCATCTTTGGCCTGGGCTGGGCATTGATCGGCGCCTGCCCGGGGCCCATGTACGTGCTGCTCGGCCACGGTTACTGGATTTTCCTCGTGGTGATCGCCGGTGCCATTCTGGGCACCTTCACCTATGGCTTGGTCAAGGACTGGTTGCCGCACTGAGCATCGGCGCAATCGGCCACAGGAGGAATAACCCACCCGTTATTCCTCCTTTATTTTTTGGCAGTGTCACCGAACGAGGTTGGCGTTGCGTTTTTTCATATGGACCATCAAGTGCCCGGTCATATTCCCGATTCTTCGGTTGCTCATCATTGAAACCGCAGTTCATCCATCGTCCATCGTCTATCGTCCATTGACCATCGTCAAAAACGCCCAAACCGACTGCGTTGAGTATGAACGTTGAGAAAACCCAAAGCAACAGCATATGAAACCACACTTACTTGCTGCGTTTTTGCTGACGCTCGTCACCATGGTTCGGGCCCAGGAAGCGCAGGGACCACACTGGCTGCAACCGAGAAGCGACTACAAGATGCGCGTGACGGCCGGCTTCCAGATCTGGGGATTGTACACCATGAACGGCGAGGTGTACGACGAAGCCACCCAGACCTGGCAGCCCACATCCGACCGTCTCAATTTCATGCTGCGCCGCACGCGCCTGGCCTTCAAGGGCCGCCCGTACGAGCGCCTGAAATACAACCTGACGCTGGCCATTGATCACGTCGGCAACGACGACTACGACGGCGCCACCGGCGGCGGCAACAACGGCTCCTTCCCCAACGTCTCGCTCTGGAACGCCTGGGTGCAGTGGCAGGTACTGCCCGCCAGCGACGCCCTGCACCTCACGGCGGGGTATCTGCCGCCCCAGCTTCACCGCGAGAGCTTCACCAGTGCCCTGGCCGTATCGAGCCTCGAAAAGGCCATGTCGCAGAACTACGCCCGGCGCCACCTGACGGGCACGGGGCCCGGTCGCGCCGCAGGCATCAACCTGGGCGGCATGTGGCGCAACGAAACGCAGCGCGTGGCTTTCAGCTACGACCTGGGGCTGTTTGCGCCCACCTTTGGTGGGCCTACGGCCGGCCGCAAGGCCGCGCCCGTGTGGGTTGGCCGCGGGGTACTTCACCTCGGCGATCCCGAGTTTGGCCGCTACCGGCTGGGGGCCGGATTCAACACCTTTGGCAAGCGCAAGGGCGTCTCGCTGGGCGTCGGCGGCAGTTGGCAGGGCGCCACCGACCGCTTCGACCGCAGCACGGGCCTGGCCTTCGATCTGCTGGCCAACTACGGCCCGTTCAACCTCAAGGGCGACTACACCCTGATGCAGCGCCGTGCCGCCGACGGCGACGGCACCTTCCGGGTTCACACCCGTACCTGGAACATGGCCGCTTCGGTCAATCTGCCTTTCGGCAAATACCTCCTCGAACCCGCCCTCATGGCTTACGGCTTCGACGGCCCCATGGATGCACTCGGCCAGGAGCACACCAAAGCCACGGCTGCATTTTCCGGAAGGGAAACCGCACTGGACGTGGGCCTGAACCTCCACCTCAACCCCGGCAAGCTCATCGTACAAGTGCACTACACCTTGCGCAACGGCAATGCGGGAGCAGCCGGCGACGAGGCCCGCGTAAACCAGTACTTCAGCCAGAGCGGCCAGGCCATCCGTCGCGGCGACTGGCTGGGCATGGGACTGATTGGGAAGTTCTGACACATGCCCGCAAACTGCCAGATATGGTCATTGTGTGACGCAGACGACAAAACCCTCCGACTGCTGGCGGTGTTGTCCGTCAGGAGCAGGGGGCCGAGCCCGGGCGGAAAGGTGCGGCAATGAACCCTCGTAAATGGACGCGATACCGTTCGCCCGGCAAAAGCCCCGCGGCCCGCACCCGGTGATAGACAAAAGCTATCAGACGATTGGAAGAATCGATTTCTTTCATATTCCTTTTTGGTCGAAATTTGTAACGAAAAAAAAATTCAAAACCATGGAAAACCAGGCACAAGCACCCCAACTCAATCCGATGCCGCGCATCGGCGATCCGGCTCCCGATTTCGAAGCCGTGACCACACATGGTCCGATCAAGTTCTCCGAGTTCAACAAGGGAAGCTGGGTGATTCTCTTCTCACACCCGGCCGATTTCACTCCGGTATGTACGACCGAACTGTCCGCTTTCGCCCAGAACAGCGATTGGTTCGAAAAGCACAACACCAAACTCATCGGTCTGAGCATTGACTCGATCCACTCGCACCTGGCCTGGGTGAACAACGTCCGCGAGAAGACCGGCGTGTTCCTCAACTTCCCGATCATTGCCGACCTGGACATGAACGTGGCCAAGAAGTACGGCATGTTGCACCCGGGCGAGAGCACGACGGCCACGGTACGCGCCGTGTTCTTCATCGACCCGCAGGGTATCATCCGTACCATCCTGTACTACCCGCTCAACCTGGGTCGCAACATGGACGAGATCAAGCGCATTCTCGTCGGTCTGCAAACGGTGGACCAGTGCGCCTGCGCCCTGCCCGTCAACTGGAAACCCGGCGAGAAAGCCATCGTGCCTCCGCCCAAGACCATCGAGGAGATGGAGGAGCGCCTGAACAACACTTCTTACGAGATCATCGACTTCTACCTGGCCAAAAAGGACATCGAGCCGGTCGAATAAGGTTGATTTGGACTTAGTTTTTCGATTTGTTGAATTGTTTAGGACAGCGAGGTTGCGACCTCGCTGTTTTTTTTTTGCCGAAAGGCAGCCTGTGGTCTTGCCGTAAAGAAGTCGCTTTGCCCTAAGTTTGCAGCCCGAACCAGAGCAGCCAGACAGGATAGCCCCATGAAAATCAACTTGCCCGAGACCGGACAGGAGCGCGTAGTGATCGTGGGTGGCGGATTTGCCGGCCTCGAGCTGGCCAGGCAACTGGTCAAGGGGCCCTACCAGGTGGTCTTGCTCGACAAAAACAACTACCACCAGTTTCAGCCATTGCTGTACCAGGTTGCCACGGCCGGGCTCGAACCCAGCTCCATTGCCTTTCCCCTGCGCAAGTTGTTCCAGAATCGGCCCAACTTCTACTTCCGCATGACGGAGGTGCTGGCCGTGCATCCCGACGAAAAATACCTCGAGACGCCGCGTGGCATCGTCTGGTTCGACTACCTGGTGCTGGCCATCGGCGCGCGGACCAACTTTTTCGGCAACGAGCACTTCGCCTGCCATGCCATTCCGATGAAATCCATTTCGGAAGCGCTCTACCTGCGCAATGCCATCCTCGACGACCTCGAGGCCGCCCTGACCACCCCGGAATACGACCGACGGCAGGGATTCGTGGATATCGTCATCGTGGGAGGCGGCCCCACGGGTGTGGAGCTGGCCGGCGCCCTGGCCGAGATGCGCCACTGGATCCTGCCCAAGGACTACCCCGAGCTCGATGCATCGGAGATGGACATCTACCTGGTACAATCGGGCAAGCGCCTGCTGCCCGGCATGAGTGAGGAAGCCGCCGCCAAATCGCTCGAATTTCTCCAATCGCTGGGCGTGCACGTGGTGCTGGGCGACCGCGTTGTGGACTACGACGGCGAATGGGTAACGCTGAAAAGTGGTCGAAAAATCTACAGCAAGAAAGTCATCTGGGCAGCAGGAATTACGGGCAACCGCGTCAAGGGCCTGGACTCTTCGGTGCTCACCCGCGGTAACCGCCTGCAGGTCGATGCCCTGCACCGCGTAAAAGGTTATGACCACATTTTTGCCATTGGCGACATCGCCCTGATGGAAGGCGATCCGGACTGGCCCGAAGGGCATCCACAGGTGGCGCAGGCCGCCATCCAGCAGGGCCACAATCTGGGACGCAATTTCCTGCGCAAGGCAAAAGGCAAAGACCTCAAACCCTTCCGCTACAAGGACAAGGGCGCACTCGCCACCATCGGCCGCAACAAGGCCGTGGCCGACCTGCCTTTCTGGAAGACACAGGGCTGGATCGCCTGGGCACTCTGGCTGTTCGTGCACCTCTTCGCCCTGGTAGGCAGCAAAAACAAGGTCTTTGTCTTCCTCAACTGGGTGTGGAACTACATCACCTACGACCAGTCACTGCGCCTCATCATCCGCCCCTGGCTGCGCAAGCGCAAGGAAGAACGCGACCTGACGTGCTGAGGCCTGCGGCTCGACACGAAAATGGGCGGTTTCCAGAAAGGAAGCCGCCCATTTTTCGCAACAGGTTTCGAGCCACATGTCAAGCCGCCTTGCGGGTCACGAGGTGCACCCACAGGTCGAACTCGTCGTAGATAGTCTTGTCGCCGAGGTTGTCGAAGAAGCTGCCCGAACCATAGCGCACATTGAACTCGGCGCGGTCGACCGTAATTCTGGCGTCGGCCACTACCGAATCGCCATTTTCCTGCACGTCGGCAACGAACCGAATCTCTTTCGTGATCCCCTTGATGGTCAGGTTGCCGATGATCTTGTACTTGCCCGGGCCCTGGGGCACCACGCGGGTAATGACAAATTTCGAGGTGGGATACCTGTCCACTCCGAAGAAATCGTCCGACTTGAGGTGGTTTTCGAGCTTCGCCTTCCACTGGCCTTGCAGATCGGTGTCTTCGATGGTGGTCATGTCAATGACGAACTCGCCACCCGCCAGTTTGCCGTCTTCGTACACCAGGAATCCTTCCTTGAGCTTGACGGTGCCTTCATGCTCGCCGGTCACTTTATAGCCTTTCCACTTCAAGATCGTAGCTTGCGTATCGGCCTGGTACACCGTGCGCTCCACAGGCAGCGCAAACGCAAAAGCAGCGAGTGCGACGATGGGCGGGAGAGCGAACAGTTTTACTCCTTCCATAGTCTTCAAAAATTTGGGTGATTGAATTTCATTCCGTGCATCGAAGCTGATCGAGCAGTTCGTTGAGCAAAACGGCTTCCTCTTCCGTCAGGCATTGCGACATCTGCCGCATGATGCTCTGCTCCACCACCTCGCTGGCTCTGGCCAACAGCGCTTCTCCCTGAGGCGTAATGCGTACCTCTACTCTTCTGCGGTCTTGTGGGCACGGACGCCGATCGACCAGCCCCTTGCTGCGCAGCTTCTCTACCAGCCGGCTGGCGTTAGACATCTTGTCGATCATCTTTTCCGTCAGCTCGCGAATGGTCGCCGGCTCGGGCGACTTGCCCCGCAGAATGCGCAGAACGTTGAACTGCTGCATCGACAGGCCAAATGGCTTGAGCGCGGCATTCATCGAGGCCATCAGCCAGGCAGCCGTGTACAGCACGTTGACATGCGCTTTCTGGTACTCGTTTTTGAAGAACTTCTGCTTGATCGCTTCTTCGATTCGCACGGCACAAAACTATTGTACAAACAACTATTGTTGAAACAATAATCGGTTAAAGTTTTGCTAACGTCCTGTCCTCCGCTGCCAGCCGGCAAGGGCCTTTACCAGAGCCATACTCCTCGGAATGAGAACGCGTAAAGTCTCCTCAATCCATCAGCCCCCTGCCCGTCTTGTGAATTTTTCCTTCCTCGGTAAGTTGCTTCATCAACCGATCCAGGATGCCATTGACGAAGTCTTTGCTTTTGTCGGTACTGTAGAGCTTGGCAATCTCTACGTACTCGTTGAGTGTGACTTTGGTCGGAATGGTGGGACAACCCAGCAACTCGGCGAGGGCCATCTTGAGCAAGATCATGTCGAGTACGGCCAGGCGGTCGATGTCCCAGTTTTTGAGAGTGGGTTTGATCGTTTCCAACAGCTCGCGCTCGCGTTCCACGACCTGACGCAAGAGCGCCAGACCGAACTCGTGGGTGGCATCGTGGGGTGGCCGGTGTGAGCGATGGAAGTCGGGATCATTGGGCAGGGCGCGAATGGTTTTCTTCATGGCCCCCACCACGAGCGATTTGTCGTCGATCCAGACCGGGAAGAGGTCTTCGAGCAGGCTGTCGAACAGCTCTTGCTTGATCAGCCATTTGTACAGGCCGAGCAACATTTCGCGGTGCACTTCGATGTCGTTGCCGCGCTTGCCGAGGGCATAGTCGAGGTAGCCGTCCGTCTGGCTGAAATCCTTGTACAGTTTCTTGACGATGTCCTCGTCCACCTTCTGCACCAGCCTGCGCTGGCGCACCAGGCGCTGAAAGTCGTCGTGTTGCACTGCGAAGTCGATGAGTGGATTTTGCGCGAGCAGCGGCTTGAACTGTTTGTCCTCCTCCGAGGGCAGCAGTTTGGCCTGCCTGCGTTCCCGGTCTTTGAGTGCCCAGAGCGCCACCTTTTCCCAGGAAAGGAGCGAGTAGAGATAAAGATCCCACGACTGCTCGAGCAGATCCAGATAGAGCTTTTCGGTGTCGTTGAGCGACATGAGCGGGTCCCTGGTCATGGCATACAGGGCCTGCATCACTTTCACACGGATGTTTCTACGACTCAGCATGTAGCAGATACGGTGTAGTCAAATCTGGTTTTCAAATCCGGACAATCTTCATTGTCATCGGATCGGGGTCTGGTGCAAAGAAAGACCTTTTTTCATCACTTTCCAATCAGGGCTCATTGCGCGGGGCGCAGGTAGCGGTCTTTGAGCGTTTCCCAGTCGGGCAATTGTCGCCAGTGCCACTTGCCAATGATGGTGCCATTGCGCCACAGCACCAGGCCCGGATTGGAACGAATGATGGTCTTGAGCAAGATATCGTCGGCCACGTAAAAGGGCCAGCGCGACCCGGTCTGAGCGGCAAAGGCCTCGATGACGGCCGGATCGGCATAGCCGGTCACGACGTACACCTCATACCCTTCCTCTTTGGCTTTCGCCAAAAGCGGATTGAGGTATCTGGTATAACGCTCGAGATAGTCGGGATCGAACACGTACACGGGCTGCTGTTCGGTGCGCGTTTCGATGCGCGCGAACCGACGCACGAGAGTCGTATCGGCCGTTCCGTCAGCAGCGAAGGTCACCAGCGTGTCGGCAGTGAAGATGGAATCCTGCACGGTGACCGGCTCGTACCGGGTCTCGTACCACAGCTTGTAGGCCACCACCATGAAATGGTAGTTCGGGTTGGTAAGGATGTGCTCGGTCATGTCTTCGCCGGCCAGGTTGCTCAGTTCGAAATCGCTGATCTTGGTATGTTCCACAGCCGGCTCGGACGTGATCTGCTCCAGATCCCACTCTTCTTTCGGATAGTTCTTGTACTCGGCCAGATACTGTTCGAAAGGAATCTCGACCACCTCGCCCGTCTGCTTGTTGCGGGCCCGATAGGCGATGATCTCGATATTGGCGGCGGCTTCCTCTTCGAGGGCCTTCCGTTCGGCAACGTTCACACCCACCTTGAACGGACGGAAATCGACGTCGGGCAGATCCCAGACGTAATTGCTCCACCCGTACACCAGCATGGCCAGGCTGACGCCACCCACGATCCAGGCGCGCTGACGGGCCGTGAAGAACTGGTGCATGCGGTCGGTGAACAGCAAAAACAACACGGCCGGCACGAGCAATACCAGATCCTTTATGAAGGAGACCCTGGGCTCGAGCTTGAGGAAGTCGCCAAAGCAGCCGCAGTCGGTCACCTTCATGTTGGTCTCCACATAAGGACCCCATTTCGAAAACTCGAAAAAGTTGACGCCGTCGGGCACGTAGCCGGTCAGATACGTAAATCCGGTCAGGAAGGTGAAAAACAGCACCAGCAGGAAAAAAGCCCAGCTCGTCAGGCGCGGCCAGGCACCGATGAGCAACATGACGCCCAGCGCAATCTCGAACACGATCATGACGATGCTGAACAGCTCGCTATGACCGGCCAGCCACGGAAACATGGGCGCGAGAAACGAAAACCAGGTGTCGGCAAACGTGCTCTGAAACTCCGCAAAGTACTGCTCCATCTTGTAGGCCGTACCCAGCGGATCGATCACCTTGACGAAACCGGAAAAGACAAAGAGGGACCCGCAGAAATGCTGCAGAAAGGTCATCCACACCGACTTGTGTTTGGCCAGCCATACGGTCAGCCCCGTGAGGATGAGCGCCACAAGTCCGATGTACAGGGTAAGCGTGCCGATCGTCATGGTTTCGCGTCGTTTTCGGGAAAGTGATCAGATTGCGTTTTTGCGCAAGCAAAGAAGCAGAATTTTCCTCAATTGTCCGCCTGCTCCTCGAGCAATATCAGGGCGAAGATGGCATAGTTGACGATATCGCGGTAGTTGCCTTCAGGCCCTTCCGATGCAATGGTCTTGCCCGATTGCGATTCAATCTGGCGCAGGCGCAGCAATTTCATCAAAATCATATCGGTAATGGCCGACACGCGCATCTGACGCCAGGCCTCGCCATAGTCGTGATTCTTGGCGATCATCAGTTCGCGCGTGCGTGCGGCTTCTTCGTCGTACAGGCGCAGGGCTTCGGCTTCGTCCAACTCGAGTGGCGCATCGGCCGGCAGACGCAGCTGGATCAACGCCATCAGCCCGTAATTGACCAGCGCCATGAAGGCGTCTTCCACGGGCTCGTCCACCTTTTGCTTGCCCATCTCCTGAATGGAGCGAATGCGCATGGCCTTGATGAACATCTGATCAGTCAGCGACGAAGGACGCAGGATGCGCCAGGCCGTGCCATAGTCGCGTGCCTTGGCGGCAAACAGGGCGCGACAGCGCGCCAGTACCGCATCGTATTGCTCGAGGGTGCGTTTCATGGCGGGCAAAGATAGGGAGTGAGGGAGTGAGTGAGTGAGGAGTGAAGAGTGAGCATTCGAGGAACGGTAGTGTCCCCGATTAACTGATTTCAGACTGCGTTTTCTGCGGCCGAAGGCTGCGGTTTCATTGAGTGAGGAACCGAGGAACCGAAGAACCGAAGATTTGACAAATAACTGATAGTCAACAAGAAAAACTTTAAACTTTAAACTCTAAACCCTCAACCCTACACCCTCAACCCTCAACGACAGGTAAAAACTGCGCGCAAACTGCGTTTTCTGCGGCCGAAGGCTGCGGTTTCAATGGCTGAGGAATCGAGGAACCGAAGAACCGAGGATTTGACAAAAAACTGATAATCAAGATAAAAACCACTCAATCCTGCGCCCTCAGAGGCCTCGGCAGTGGACCGGGCGCGTGATCGTTCCGTTCCGCATTCTGAGTTTTTTCTGCAGTCGGAGAAAGGCCTACCTTTGCGGCCTTGAAAAAAGTGCTCTCATGGATTTTATTGAAGAACTCAGGTGGCGCAACATGCTCCACGACCTGACGCCCGGCGTCGAGGAGCACCTGCGCATCGGACAGCGCACCGGCTACATCGGTTTCGACCCCACGGCTCCGAGCCTCACCATTGGCAACTACGTACAGGTGATGATCCTGACGCTGTTTCAGCGTGCCGGACACAAGCCCATCGTGCTGATGGGTGGCGCTACGGGCCGCATCGGCGACCCTTCGGGCAAAGACAAGGAGCGCGAGCTGAAGTCGGAAGAAGAGCTCGATGCCAACCTCGAGCGGCAGAAGCAGCAGTTCTACAGGCTGCTCAACTTTGAAGAAGGCCCCAACCGGGCCATCATGCGCAACAACCTCGATTTCTACAAGGATATGAACGTGTTGCGCTTCTTGCGCGAGGTGGGCAAAACACTTACCATCAACTATATGCTGAGCAAGGAAAGCGTGGCCAAGCGCCTCGATACGGGCATGAGCTTCACCGAGTTCAGCTACCAGCTCTTGCAGGCATACGACTTCCAGCGGCTGTTCATCGAAGAAGGCTGCACGGTACAGATGGGCGGCTCGGACCAGTGGGGCAACATCACCTCGGGCACCGAATTCATTCGCCGCAATCTGGGCCAGAAGGCCTATGCCGTCACTACGCCGCTGCTGACCAAGGCCGACGGCTCGAAGTTCGGCAAGTCGGAACAGGGCAACATCTGGCTCGATCCCGAGCTCACTTCGCCCTACCAGTTTTATCAGTTCTGGTTGCGCGCTGCCGATGCCGACCTGCCGAAATACATCCGGTACTTTACCCTCAAGTCGCGTCAGGAAGTGGAAGAAATGGAGCGCGACCTGGCCGACGACCCGCAGACGCTCAAACGCATGCTGGCCGAAGAGCTGACGGTGCGCATCCACTCGCGCGAAGCCTACGAGTCGGTGCTGCGCGTGTCGGAGCTGCTGTTCAACCGCAAGGCCAACGCCGATTTCCTGCGCAGCCTCACGCCCGACGACCTCAAAGCGGTGGCTCGGGAGATCCCTGCCGCCGAAGTGCCGGTAGATCTCTTCAAGGATGGCGGCGTGCCCGTCATCGAGCTGCTGACCGACCTGACCGATTTCGCCAGATCGAAGGGTGAAGCGCGCCGCATGATTCAGAACAACGCGGTAAGTATCAACAAGGTGAAGGTCACGAGCATAGACGAAGTCGTCAGCGCCGATCAGCTTTTGCACCAGCGCTACCTGCTCGTCGAGCTGGGCAAGAAGAACAAATACATCGTCATTGCCCGCTAATGGCCACCTCATGCCTTTCGATCTCTTTATCGTCGATGCCTTTACCGATCGCCTTTTTGGCGGCAATCCTGCGGCCGTGGTTCCGCTGGACACCTGGCCCGAGGATGCGCTGCTGCAGCACATGGCGGCCGAGCACAACCTTTCCGAGACGGCCTTCTTCGCTCCCGAGGGCGAGGGCTACCGCCTGCGCTGGTTCACTCCCGTGCGCGAAGTGGATCTGTGTGGTCATGCTACCCTGGCCAGTGCGTTCGTTTTGTACGAATGCCTGGACCATGACCGGCCGGAAGTCCGCTTTTTCACGCGCAGTGGCACCCTTACCGTGCGTCGGGTGGGCCCGTGCACTTTCAGCCTCGACTTTCCCACCGACCACCTCCGCCCCGTGCCCCTGCCGGTGGAAGCGATGGAAGCCCTCGACCTGCAGCCGCTCGAGACCTGGCTGGGCCGCGACGACTGCCTCATCCGCGTGGACAGCGAGGAAGTGGTGCGCCGTTTGCAACCCGACTTCGCCCGCCTGAAAGCCGTTTCGCACGTGCGCGGCTTCATCGTCACTGCGCCGGGCACGGACTGCGACTTTGTATCGCGCTGTTTTTATCCTGCCTATGGCATTGACGAAGATCCGGTGACGGGATCGGCACACACCACGCTCGCGCCCTTCTGGGCCGAACGGCTGGGCAAAACCACCCTCGAGGCCCGACAAATTTCCAGCAGGGGTGGCAAGCTGACATGCATTTTGCATGGCGAGCGGACAGAATTGCAGGGGAAGGCAGTGTTGTATGCCCGGGGCACGGTCTTCGCAGGCAGCTGAGCAAAAAATTCCAAATCAAAATGAAATTGCCATGATCAAGCCCTTGCGTAACGAACTCAGAAAATTTGTCGGCGTAGAAAAGCAGTGTGCGGTATCGCTCATCGTACCGCTGGAAGAAGGATTTGCCAACCAGAAGAAGAACTTCATCCGGATCAAGGATGCGCTGAAAACCGCCCGCGAAGAAGTCGAGAAGCGCAATCTGGACCGCGACCTGGCGCTCAGGATGCGCCAGCAGTTCAAGCGCTTCGAGGAAGAGATCGACTTCCATGCCGGTGGCGGCACCTTCGTCGCCTTCATCGATGAAGACGACATCACCACCTTCCAATTGCCGTTCACGAGCCCGGAAAAAGTCGTGGTGGACACGACCTACGAGGTGCGCGACCTGATCTTCACCCTCAACCGCCTGACGGCCTATTGGGTGCTCAAGCTCAGCCTCAAGGACACGCGTCTGTATTTCGGCTTCGAAGACAAGCTCTTCGAGGACAGCGACTTCTTCATGCCTTCCTACGACAATGCCTTTACCGAGCGCCGGAAGGAATACGGCAGCCTGTATCGTTCGCGCATTGGCGGATACGATCAGGAGAAGAAGGAAATGGAGACCCGAAAGCTCTACTTCAAACGCATTGCCGACAAGGTAGAGGAGATCCTCGAAGAGACGCCCAACATCCCGCTTTTCGTCATGGGCACCGAAAAGAACCTCGGCTACTTCCGCAACGCAACCAAACTGGGCAAGCAGGTAGCCGCCGAGATTGCCGGCAACTACGAGTTCCTCACCACTGGTGAGGTCGGCAAACTCGTCTGGCCCGAAGTGCAAAAGTGGGTCGAAAAACGGCGGGTGGAATTTGTGAAAACGCAACTGGAAGAGGCTTTCAAGCAAAAACGCGTGGCTACCGGCATCGAGGACGTGTGGAAAGCCGCCGTCGAACAGCGCATCTTCATCCTCGGTGTCGAGCGCGGCTTCATCCAGCCCGCTGCGGTAAACAATGAAAACCCCTACGAACTCAAGCTGGGCGAAGAAGCTCCCGAGGGCTACGAGCAGCACAAAGACCTCGTGGACGACATCATCGAGGCAACGCTGCAGAAAAAGGATTCCGAGGTAGTTTTCGTCAATCCCGACGACCTGAAGGATTACGGCCGCATCGTGGCCATTACGCACTGGTAATGGGCAACCCGCCCACATGAAGCAGCGATGAAGAGTCGGGCACGTCCCGGCTCCTCATTTTTGTGACGGTGTGACAGAGTGATGGAGTGAGGAGTGCCGAGTCCACAGATTTCGCTGATTTCACAGAATTCGCTGATTCCACCGATACTTTTCCTTGGCTTTTTTGAATTCTTCCTGAATTCTGGCCGGGTGGCGGGTCGGTCGCTTCGCGCCAAAATGGCTTTGCGTAATTTCCCGCTCTCGAAGCATTGGAGAACCAAATCAGAATCACCATGAAGCGACTGTTGCTCCTTGTTTTTGTGGGCATTTTGGCGAAAGCCGGCTGGAGCCAGAAACCTACACTCACCTACTACCTTCCCGACGAAGCCTATGACAAGACCATACCCACGCCGGAAGAAGTACTGGGCTACATGCCGGGCGAGTGGCACGTGACACACGATCAGCTCGTGCACTACATGCAAACGCTGGCGGCTGCCTCCGATCGTATCAGCATCGAAGTGACGGGGCGCACCTATGAACACAGGCCCCTGCTGCTGCTGACCATCACCTCGCCCGGCAACCACCGCCAGCTCGAGGCCCTGCGGCGCGAACACCTTGCGCTCACCGACCCGGAGATGGCATCCCGGTTGGTGACCGACAAGATGCCGGTGGTGGTGTATCAGGGCTTCAGCATTCACGGCAACGAACCCAGCGGCGCCAACGCCTCACTGCTGGTGGCGTATTACCTGGCGGCCTCCAAAAGCCGCGCAGTGGAAAAGTTGCTCGACGAGACCATTATCCTGTTCGATCCGTGCTTCAACCCCGACGGGCTGCAGCGCTTCAGCACCTGGGCCAACATGCACAAGAGCCAGACGCTGGTGAGCGACCCGCAGAGCCGCGAGTTCAACGAGGTGTGGCCGCGTGGCCGCACCAATCACTACTGGTTCGATCTGAACCGCGACTGGCTGCCCGTGCAACTGCCCGAGAGCCGGGCGCGCATCCGCACTTTCCACCGCTGGAAGCCCAACGTGCTGACCGACCACCACGAGATGGGTTCGGACGCCACCTTCTTCTTCCAGCCGGGCGTGCCGCAGCGCACCAACCCCCTGACGCCACGCCGCAACCAGGAGCTGACGGCCGCCATTGCGCGCTATCACGCCGAAGCGCTCAACGAGATCGGCTCGCTCTATTACTCTGAAGAAAACTACGACGACTTCTACTACGGCAAGGGCTCGACCTATCCCGACATCAACGGCGGCATCGGCATCCTGTTCGAGCAGGCCAGCTCGCGGGGCCACCTGCGCGAAACCGACAACGGCCTGCTGTCGTTTCCGTTCACCATCCGCAACCAGGTGCGCACGGCCCTGTCCACACTCAAAGCCGCCCACGAACTGCGCAAGGAGCTGCTCGACTACCAGCGCGACTTTTTTGCGGAAGCAGCCAGAGAAGGTGCTGCCGACCCGCGCAAGGCCTTCGTCGTGGGCAGCACCGACCGCTCGCGCCTGAAAGCCTTCTGCGAGGTGTTGGACCGCCACCAGATCGAAGCGTACCGCCTGAAGCGGCCCGTGGCCAATGGCAACCGCTCGTTCCTGCCCGAGCATTCGCTCGTCATTCCGCTTGCGCAAAAACAGTATCGCCTCATTCAGGCCCTGTTCGACACCTCGACCGAGTTTGCCGACAGCATCTTTTACGACATCTCGGCATGGACTTTCCCTTACGCTTTCGGCCTCGACTGGACGGACATGGAAGGCCGCTGGGACGCTTCCTTGCAGGGCGAACGCATCACCGCCGACCAGCTCGCGCCTCCCGTACCCGACGTGCCGGCATCGCCCTACGCCTACCTCATGCCCTGGACCGACTATTACAGCCCGGCCGCACTGTGGGCACTGCTCGACGAGGGGCTGCGCGTCAAGGTAGCCACGGAGCCGTTCACCATGGATGGCAAGCGCTGGGCCGCCGGCACGCTGCTCGTGCCCGTAGCCAACCAGGACGTCGATGCCGGAAAGGTGCAGGAAATCGTGCGCCAGGTGGCCCAACAAACGCGCATCCCCTTCGAGGGCGTGGGGACGAGCCATACGGAGGTGGGCATTGACCTGGGCAGCCGCAATTTTGCCGCCCTCGAAAAGCCGCGCGTGGCCATCCTCGGCGGCGATGGGGCCGTCAGCTACGAGGTGGGCGAGGTATGGCACCTGCTCGACACGCGCTACCACATGCCCGTCTCGATTCTCGACGCGACGGCCTTTGGCCGCTACGACCTGTCGCGCTACGACGTGCTGGTCATGCCGCACGGATCGTGGTTCACGCTCGACGAGCGCGCAGCCCGGAAGCTGAAGGAATGGCTCGACGAGGGCGGCATCGTCATCGCATGGAAAGGCGCGCTGCGCTGGCTCGACCGGCACGAGCTGGCCGACCTCAATTTCGTCGATCTCGACAAACCCGAATACCTGAAAAAGCGTCGTCCCTATG
The DNA here is from genome assembly GCA_015490175.1 of Saprospiraceae bacterium. Taxonomy (GTDB): domain Bacteria; phylum Bacteroidota; class Bacteroidia; order Chitinophagales; family Saprospiraceae; genus WFYJ01. The sequence goes on from WFYJ01000024.1 coordinate 19,711, forward strand.
GCAAGCTGGCTGCCGACAACGGCGGACAGGTGATCGGCGGTGCCATCTTCGAGGTGGAAGCCGACCTGACACATCCGCTGCTGTTTGGTTACGACCACACGCGCATGCCCGTTTTCCGCAACCACAACTACATGTTGCACGTAGCCGACAACCCGTGGGCCACGCCGCTGGTCTATACCGAATCGCCGCTGTTGGCCGGCTATATCTCGGACTACAACCTCAAACACCTCGGTGGCACGGCCGCAGCCATCGTGTGCGGCCAGGGGCGCGGCAAGGTCATTGCCTTTGCCGACAACCCCTGCTTCCGGGCTTTCTGGTATGGCACCAACAAGCTGCTCGCCAACGCCATCTTCTTCGGTCAGCTGATCAGCAGCCGGGCCGTGGAGCGCTGATATCGGGTGGCTGGTGCCGGCAGGTCACTCAGGTGCTGCCGGCACCAGCGACACAGCCCGGCGATTGCGTACCTTTGCGTGCCCATTTCAAAATCCCGATCATGCAACTGCACGAACGCATCGCCGTGATGGCCCACCTTGGCCGCCACCTGCTGGAATACGAAGACGAATACCTCGAGGCGGTGATCCACCGCACTTCCTTCCACAACCCCTGGTTTACGAAAGAAAACCAGCGGCAGGCGCTGCACGCCATCGCCGAGCAGATGTTGCAACGCGATGCGCTGGAAGCCTGGGCTGCCCGCTATCCCGTATCGGACCTTCCCACGGGGTTGACGGTGGGCCTGGTCATGGCCGGCAACATCCCGCTGGTAGGCTTCCAGGATCTGCTGTGCACCTTCATTGCCGGGCACCGGGCCCGGATCAAGCTGTCGGAAAAAGATCCCTATCTGCTACCATACCTGCTGAAACTGTTGCGTACTTTCGATGCGCGCACCGAGGCATTCTTCGAAGAGGTCGAGCGCCTCTCGGGCTTCGATGCCGTCATCGCCACGGGCAGCAACAACTCGGCGCGTTATTTCGAGGCCTACTTCGGAAAGTACCCGCACATCATCCGCCGCAACCGCAACTCGGTAGCCATCCTCACGGGGCGTGAGACGCGCGAAGAACTGGTCGCCCTCGGAAAAGACATCTTCAGCTATTTCGGGCTGGGCTGCCGCAACGTCTCCAAAGTCTATTTGCCGCGCGGCTACGCGCTCGACACCCTGCTCGAAGCCCTGCACGAATACCGCGAGCTGATCCTGCACGAAAAGTACAAGCACAACTTCGACTACAACTTCGCGTTGCTGACGCTCAACAGGATCCCCTTCCGCTACAACGGTTGCATCATCATGACCGAAGATGCGGCCCTCGACTCGCGCATCGCCATGCTCCATTACGAGTACTACGACAGTCTGCCCTCGGTGGGCGAGGCGCTGGAGCGACAGAAAGATCAGTTGCAGGTAGTGGTGAGCCGGCAACCGGTGCCGGGCCTCGAGGTGGTGCCGTTTGGCGAAAGCCAGAGACCGGGCCTCACCGACTACCCCGACCACGTGGACACGATGGCCTTCCTGACGAAACTCGCGCCTGAACGCGCGACACGTCAGGTGTGATTTGCCGAAAGGCATGCCTGTCAGGGTTGAGGGTTGAGGGTTGAGGGTTGAGGGTTTAGAGTTTAAAGTTTAAAGTTTAAAGTTTAAAGTTTTTCTTGTTGACTATCAGTTTTTTGTCAAATCCTCGATTCCTC
>WFYJ01000025.1 GCA_015490175.1 Saprospiraceae bacterium
AGAGGCGACCGCGCACAAAGTGCTGGGTGGGCTAATGATTTCACCGCTTCGACAGCTTCCCGACTGGCGGCACCAGCGACATTGCGCGTTCGGCCATGGCCGTGATGGTAAGCGATGGGTTCACGCCCGGGTTTGCCGACACGGCCGAGCCATCCACCACCCACATGTTTCGGTAGCCGAACACGCGATGTGCCGTGTCGATCACGCCCTCATCGGCATTGCGGCCCATGACGGCCCCGCCCAGGATGTGCGCGGTGGCCGCCTTGCCCATGAAGGGCTGCTGGAAGAAAGCCGTCGGCTTGCCTTTCACGATGCGGGCGAACCGCCGCGTCAGGTCCGTCGATTCGGGGATGTCGGCGCTGGGTGGATTGCCCGTGCGCAGGTCGGTATTGACGCCGCCAAACAGCGTTTTGCGAAAGCGCAAGGTGCTGTCGAGTGTCTGCATGAAGAGCAGCACCACGGTACGGCGGGCCCAGTCGTCCACCGTGTAGAGGCGGAGCCACCCGACCGGATCGCGTACCAGCTCGCGCAGCATGCGCCACAGGCGTACCCACAGCGTGGGCCCTGCCGCATGCGGCACGTGCGACAGCCGCCAGAAGCCCGAACCGGCCCCGTAGCGCACTACCTCGAGGTGGCTGTGGGCATCGGTATGCAGAATGGAGCCGATGGCCACACCCTTCGAGAAATCGAATTGTCGGGTCAGCGTGGTGACGCTGATGAGGGTTTCGTTGTTGGTGCGGATGTGGTTGCCCACCTGAGGTGAGAGGCGCGGCAGGGATTTTTCGCGCAGCTTCACAAGCAGCGGCACGGTGCCCATCACGCCACCAGCGAAGACCACGCCGCGCACGCGCCAGGTACGCTTTCGACCACCCCACCACTTCAGGCTGGGCTTCGCGCTCACCACATACCCGTCGCTGCCGTCTTCGGCGCCGGCGGGTCGCACATCCACCACCTTGTGCTCGGCCAGGATTCCGGCCCCCCGCTTCATGGCCAGATAGAGGTAGTTCTTGTCGAGGCTGTTCTTGGCGCCGACGCGGCAGCCCGTCATGCAGGCCCCACAAAAGGTACAACCGGTGCGAGCCGGCCCCTCGCCCCCGAAGTAGGGATCTGTCGCGGTCCGCCCAGCCTCGCCGAAGTAAATGCCCACCTCTGTCGGTCGGTAGTCCCCTTCCTTGCCCAGCTCACGAGCCAGCTGTTCGAGCGCCCTGTCGGCATCGAACGGGCGGGGCACGGGGGCCACGCCCAGCATTTTGCGCGCCAGCGCATAGAAAGGCTCGAGCTCATCCTTCCATCGAGCCAGCCCGGCCCAGTTGCCCGTTTCGAAAAACGCTTCCGTGGGCACGGGCAAGGTGCAGGCGTACACCAGCGATCCGCCACCCACACCGACGCCAGACAAGATGCCTACATGCCGCAGCAAGCTGATCTTCATGATGCCCTGCAACCCCAGCCACGGCGCCCACAGCCATTTGCGCAGGTTCCAGTTGCTTTTCGCAAAATCTTCGGGCCGGTACCACTTGCCCTGTTCGACCACGAGCACGCGGTAACCCTTTTCGGACAGGCGCAAGGCACTGACCGAACCGCCAAAACCGCTGCCCATGATGAGGATGTCGTAGTCGAAATCGCGCTGCTCGTTCATGGCGATGGATTGATTCTGGAAAGAGGCACAGATCGCCGGGCAAGGCTTCATGAGCACGGCAGCGGCAATTTCGACAATCAGTCCAGAAAATCCACGTCCACGTAGTAGGGATAGCGCATCAGGAACTCGATGGCCTTGTCGATCGGGTAATTTTCGAAGACCACGCGATAGAGCATCTGGTTGATGGGCACGTTGAGCTGGAAATGGCGGGCCAGATGCCAAACCACCTTGAGCGTGCGCACCCCTTCGGCCAGCTCGGGCATGGTGTTCATGATGTGTTCGGGCGACTCGCCCATGCCCAGTCGCTTGCCAAAAGTGAAGTTTCGGCTCTTCTCGCTGGTGGCCGTACACACCAGATCGCCGATGCCGGCCGTACCGACGAAGGCTTTGGGGCTTGCGCCAAATGCCCTGCCGATATAGATCATTTCGTTGAGTCCGCGCGTAATGAGGGCCGCCTGGATGTTCTTGCCCAGCCCCATGCCGGCGAGCACACCGGCACCGATGGCGATGGTGTTTTTGAGGGCGCCGGCCAGCTCGGCACCCAGAATTTCGAAGGTGCCGAATACCTGAAACACCTTGCTCGACAGCAGGCGCTTACCCGCCTCGGTGACTTCGAGGAAACGGCTGGCGATGACCGTAGCCGTAGGCTGCCCCTCAAGGATCTCCGCAGCAAGGTTGGGCCCCGACAGGCAGCCCACCCGCACCACCGGGCTTTCTTCCCGAATCACCTGGCTCATGGTCCGCACGTGCTCGGGACGCAAGGGGCGGGTGTCCCATTCCTCTTCGGGCGGGCCCGCAATGTCGAAGCCTTTGGTGCCGTGAATGAGGATGTGACCGGGATGCAGAAGGCCACCCAGGTCGCGCATCATCTCGCGAAAATTGGCAGAGGGCACCACCGGAAAAATCACCCGGCATTCCGCGGCCACGCGTGCCAGATCGCAGGTCACATGCACGTGCTCGGGCAACGAAACGCCGAAGTGGGTACGCGTGCGGTTGATCTCCTCCACCTGCCCGGGATTGCGGCTATAGAGCCACACCTCGGCATTCTGCATCAACACCGTCGTCAGGGCCGTACCAAAACTGCCGGCCCCGATTACTCCTGCCACTTTCTTGTTGTCCCTCATGGGCGCAAAGGTAACCCCCCTCCCTGCATTCGTAAGCGCTATAGCGAGGAAGAAAATGGGTTAATTTGGTGGACGCAGCGAACCGCGCTCGCATCGATGCTGTTGGTGTAACCGTCTGTCAAAACACAACGAGTCATGCCCACCCCCATCAAGCTGAAATTCTCCTACCTGCTGGCCACCCTCACCTTTGTGCTGGTGTGGACCCACCTCAATTTCAGCCAACCCGCCGACGCGCACTCGATTGATCGCCCCACCCAACCGCCACAACCCGCATCCGGACCTGGTGGCGCCGAATACCGGTACGACAGCGTGCTGTATTTCGACCAGGCAAAGAAACCCGAGGGGTTCTGGCTGTTCGCTCCCCAGGGTGCCGCCACCGACACGCTGCCCGTCGTCGTCTTTCTGCACGGATATGGCGGCTACAACCCCATGATCTACGGTGCCTGGATCCGCCATCTGGTGCGCAAGGGACAGATTGTCATCTTTCCCCGCTATCAGCGCAACCTGTGGAGCCCATCGCCCGACAAATTCCCCGACAACACGGCTCAGGGCATTCTCGACGCGTTGGCCTTTTTGCGAAAGCATGCACTGCCGCAGCCCGACCTGGCGCACCTCAGCTACATCGGCCACAGCTATGGCGGCGTCATTGCCGCCAACCTGAGTATCCGAGCCGCCGAATATGACCTCCCCACCCCTGAAGCCGTCTTCCTGTGCGCTCCCGGTTCGGGCCCCTTCGATGGCGCCCGCCTCGACTCGTATGCCGACTTCCCGTCCGAAACGAAGCTGCTGATCCTCACCGGCGAAAACGACCAGGTGGTTGGCGAAGAATTTGCCTGGAAGGTCTTCAACGAAGCCGTACACACGCCTTGGCGCAACCTGCTGCGCCAGTACAAAGACCCGTACGGACAGCCGCCCGTCGGTGCCGGTCACAACCAGAGCTATGCGCCCGACCTGGCTTTCGACAGCGGCATGCGCAATCCTACGGCACGGCGCGCGCTGCGCCATGGCCGCGTCAACGCCGTGGACTACTACGGCTACTGGAAGCTGGCCGATGCCCTGCTGGCCTGTGCCCGTACCGGCACGTGGTGCGAAACAGCTTTTGGCGGTACGGAGGCGCAGCGCAGCCTGGGCACCTGGTCGGACGGCACGCCCATACGGCCGCTCGACGTCTTCCTGCCCGAACAGGACAGCCAAGCGCTGCAGGCCGAGCGGTAAGGCTGCCAATGCGCTCTGCGTGGAGTCAAAACGGTGGAATCGGTGGAATCGGTGGAATCGGTACAACGCACTCCTCTCTCCTCAATATCCATCATCAAAAATTCCCGGACAGGCAGACGCACTGCCGTGCCAGACGCACTGCCGTGCGTCACTACTACTGCTCCCTCTGCATTGCAAATCCCGAACTGGCTTGCACTGAGTATATTTGGCTCCGATAACCATCCCCTGCAGCCAAATAGCTCCTGCCATGCCGGAAACGACGCGCGACATCTCAGGCTTCGGCGTCCCTGACGCTGCAGCCTTGCCTTTCGGCAAAAACTACCTGCTCGCCATTGGCATTGACCGGTATCAGTACTGTCGGCCTCTGGCCAATGCCGTGCGCGACGCGCGTGCCCTCGTAGCTGTACTGACCAGTCGTTTCCGGTTCGAGCCGCAAAACGTCATTGAGCTGTACGATGCGGAGGCCACGGAAGCCAATATCCTCAATGCCTTTCGCGACCTGGTGCGCACCCTCACCCCGGCCGACAACCTGCTCGTCTTCTTCTCCGGACACGGAGAATACGACGACGTGCTCAAGGAAGGCTACTGGATTCCCGTAGATGCCCGGCCCGGCGCCTTCAACGAGTATTTTCCCAACGCCCGCCTCACCACCATCCTCAATGCCATGCAGGCGCGCCACATCGTGCTCATCGCCGATTCGTGCTTTTCGGGCGCACTTTTCATGCAATATCGGAGCAGCGGTACCGCACCGCTGGAGCGCCTCGAACGCGACCCCTCGCGCTGGGGCCTCACCTCGGGCCGCCAAGAACCCGTAGCCGACGGCGAGCCGGGGCGGCACAGCCCCTTCGCCGAAAGCCTCATCTACCACCTGAAGCACGCCCGCAAACCGTTGCCCATTGCCGAGTTGTGCCAACGCGTCACCGAAGACGTACTGGCCGCCAGCCAACAGGCCCCGCGCGGCGAGCCGCTGCGCGTCGCCGGACATCGTGGCGGACAGTTCGTTTTTCACCTCCGGGAAGAAAGGAAACAGCAGCCGCTGAGCGCATCGGCCGACCAGCCATTGCGTACCGGCACCGGGCACCTGATGTACAACATCCCCTCCCAGATGGAGACCGGCCGCGACACGCGCTGCGAGGTGCGCATTGCCTTCGACAGGGCAGCAGTCCTTGAAGGCATCGCCGAGCCCGACGACGTGGCCGTGCGCGAGCTGCGCATCTCCAACGTGATGGCCGTCGAGCTCATTGACCCCTCGCCCGACGACGAAGCACACCCTTTCCGCATACGCAGCATATCGAGCACCGAGCAGTTCATCGACGAAGAGGGCTACACGCAGTGGATCTTCTACGTCAAGGCGTTGCGCGAAGGCGTGTTTCCCCTGGTGCTGAAGGTCTCTGTGGTGGAAATCATAGCCGGAAAGGAGCGCCGTCGCGAGATCGTGCTGGAAGAAACTGTCGAGGTGCGTGCCCACATCGAAGAGCCGGCGCCGGCAAGCTACAAGCGTGCCAAAGGGATGGTCTTTGCCGTAGCTGCTCCTGTAGCGCCACCCTCAGCCCATCCTCCCATGGAAGAGGCTGCGCCTGCCCCTGGCCGTGTGGCACCACACCCAGACACGCTGACCGGGGGCGGCACCACCGCCGGCGGACGGCCCACGGCCTCTGTCCCGCGTCCTTCGCCCGCTGCCCCTTCCCCGGAACACGCACCAATTCTTTCAACCACAAGAGAAAAGAGCCGGACAGGAACCCTCACCCGCATGGCAGCCATCCTGATGGTGGTACTCGTGGCAGGCATGGGTATCTGGCAACTGACCCGGCACAGTCCGGCGCCCATACCCGCCGACAGCGAAAAGCAATTTTCCAACAAGGTGGCCACCCGCATCGGCGAGCTTCTGGCGGAAGCCCACCGCGAACTGGGCCGCACTGATCCGGATTTTGCGAAAGCAAAAAGAGCCGTAGAGGAAGCCGCGCGGCTGGCCAAGCAGGAAGGCCTGCCATCTGGTGACCTGGAGTCACTGATAAAAAAAATTGAACGCGCCCAACGGGAACGAGCAAACAGACCGACGGGCATCGTGCCCGAAAAGCCCGTAATAAACCTGCAACAGGACGTCCTGAAATACATCAGGACGTATCATCCAAAAGGGCAGGACATCTTTCGCAACTTTGCATTCGATGCCACCACCTTCAAAGATGCGCGCGACGGCATCGTCTATCCCGTGCGCACGTATGGCGAGGCCGCCTGGCTGGGCAACAACCTCAAGGCGCGCACGCCGCTGAGCTTCTGCTACGAACACAAGGAGGAAAACTGCACCCGCTACGGGCGGCTGTACCAATGGGCGGGCGCCCGCAGAGCCTGTCCGCAAGGCTGGCACCTGCCTTCCGTCGCCGAGTGGAAATCCCTGCTGGCCAACCTCCGATCCGAAGAAAAACTGACCCGCGCATTGCAACCGGGCGGCCGTACGGGCTTTGGCCTGCTGGCCGGTGGACGGAAAGAGCCGCGTACCGGAAAGTTTTCGGGTCTGGGCACGGAAGCGTGGTTCTGGACGGCCGACCAGGCCAATGCCGCTGAAGCCTGGGCCGTGTATTTCAACCTCAAATCCGGCAAATGGGATATGCGCAAGGCTGGCAAAGACATGGCGGCATCTTGCCGTTGTGTCAAAGATTGAAGTGTGGGCGGGAAAAGGACAAGAGGCTACTGAAAAAATTCCGTGACATCGCGACACACAGCACAATGGGTAATAATTCGATTTTCAAAACGAAAAACATTTATACTCAACGCAATTCGGTTCGGGAATTATTGACGATGGACATTTTGAGTCTCCTGAAAAAACCCAAAATTTCACACAAAACCTGTTCCGACTTGTCGGAAAGCTTGTTCCCGGTAACCGGGGCAGGCTCCGATTTTCGGGAGCCTGCCATGACCAAAGTCGGGGTTGTTACGGATTTTTTTCAGTAGGCTCTTCACTGGCAAGGAAGCCAATCACCATAGGCGGCCTCACAAGCATCATCTCAGATACGAGCTGGGCAGCCTGCCATAAGCCTTTGTGAAGTTGCGCGAAAAGGTGCGTACGTCGGCGAAGCCCGCCTCTGCCGCAACCTTACTGACCGTATTGAATACCCTGCCAATCAGCAATTCCCTTGCACGCGCCAGTCGCACGGCCGTGATGTATTGTTTGGGTGAAAGGCCCGTCAGGCGTTTCACCTTTCGGAAAAGAGTAGCCTCACTCATATTGAACTGCTCACACAAATAGGAAACGCAGAGAAGGTCGTTTTTCAGATTATCCTTCACAAACTGCTCAAAATCTTCGAGCCATTCCATGTCCTCCTGGCTCATGGCGAGTCGCTCAACTGATTGGCCGTTTTCCTCACCAGAACCGGATGCCTGATGCATTCGTTGCAGCAGATTGTGAATGGTCACCTTCAGTTCCTCTGCCATGAAGGGTTTGGTGATATAGCTGTCCACCCCGATGCGTAGCGCCCGCAGGCGATCTTCGCTTTCTTTTTTTGCGGTAAGCATGATCACAGGGATATGCCTGAAATGATCTTGACGCTTCAACCACTTCAGCAACTGGTATCCATCCATTTCCGGCATCAGCACGTCAGAAAGGACCAGGTCACAGCGGTTCCCATGCTCCAGCCATTGTATTGCTTCTTTTCCATTGCTTACGGCATGCAAGGCATAGGTATCACCCAGAAGTATGTTCAGATAATCCTGCAGTTCTTTGCTGTCCTCCACTACCAGGATGGCCTGCTTCCCCGCCATCCTGTTGGATGGGCGGGGCATCTGCTCCTTTCCGGGATTCACTTTTTGTTCGAAGAATCCCTCCGAGGAACCTTCCTCTGAAATGTGCTCTGCAGCCGCTACGGGCAAGCGTACAATGAAGGTAGTAGTTTTGCCCGGCTCACTCTTGACTTCGATGTCGCCACCCATGAGTTCCACATAGGCCTTGCAGATGGCCAACCCGATTCCGACCCCTCGGACGCTGCGCACGGCGGCATCAGGGATGCGGTAAAAGCGGTCAAAGATGGCCTGGAGCTGGTCTTGCGGAATCCCTTTCCCTTCATTGGTCACCTGGAGATGGATGGCATCTTCGGCACAAAAGAGTTTGACTTGGACCCTTCCGCCATGTGGTGTGTACTTGGCGGCATTGCCCAGGAGATTGCGGAAGATGACGTGAAACTTTTCCTTGTCGAGGCGTACGAGCAAATCTCTGGGCACCTCAGCCTGCATGATGGCTTCGATCCCCTTCGAGCTGAAAATGGAGTCAAACTGCGCCATCAGCTGTTGCACCCAGGGCCTGAAGTGTACCCAGGACTCTTCGAGCGCTACCTTGTCCATTCCCAACTTCCGCACTTCCAGAATGCCCTCGGCCATATCCGCGACCTGCTTGCCTGCACCAAGCGCCGTGACGATCAGTTGTTGCTCGTCTTTCGACAAATCCTTCCTTTTCGACAGCACTTCCAGGGCACCCAGAATTACGGTAAGTGGCGTACGCAATTCATGGCTGATGTTGTAAAAAAATTCGTCTCTCTTCTCCGAAATATTTTTCAGCTTCCTGGCCTGGTCCTCGATCAATCGGTTCTGTGTTTCGAGGTCTTTGTTTTTCTTTCGCAACATCCAGAATGCCCCCAGCAAGACCAGGCCAAGAAGCGACGTCAGGAAAAGCAGGAAGAACATCCACTGCCGGCGCTCGCCTTCTATCTGCAGGGCCAACTGCTGATTTTTATTCTCGATGGCCAGCCGGTCGCGTTCCCTTTCCAGCAGGTAGTTTTCGATGGAAAAGTCGGAAAAGCGATCCGACCACTCGATCTGCGCCTCGTACATTTTCCTCTGTGCTTCGAGCGCCAGAGGATAATTCCCCTTTTCAAGGGCCCACCTGTACTGAGCCTTGTAGCCTGTGGCCAGCAAGTTGGGCAATCCCAATTGGCGAGCAATCGCCATGCCTTCCTCCCACCTGTTCCGGGCCTGGACCTCCTCCCCTGTGCGCCAGAGCACTTCGGCCAGGGAAAGCCGCACCGAGGCCTGTGTCCACGGGTCGGGAAAGGCTCTCGCGGCCTCCCACGCCCGCTCATACCAGTCAATGGCCGGCCGGTAATTCCGCTTCTTCTCCTGGAGATACCCCTGTAACAGGAACCACCTGTCCAATGTACTGGAATCCTGAAGCTGGAAATGCCCTTCCAGCGATTTGGCCTCAATCAACCGGGGGAGATAGACTTCCAACAGGGCCACACTATCCATGCTCGCAAGGAGGCCCAACAAGTTCACGTAATACCGCTCTTTATCCTCCTCATTCATCAACCTGTCGACGCGTTTGAGGCGGTCCCCGATCAATTCGTTCCAGTCAGGTTCATGCTTGATTTGATCCGGCCACGAAAACAGCTCGGCCATCAACAAACGGGTGCTATCACCGGCTTCGGAGAAGTGAGCAATCGCCTCGTCCAGGTTGTATCGGGCAAGCTTCCGGTAACCGAGGGCTTCATAGAATCTGAAGTTGTTCAAACGGCCATTGCCTGCAACAACCAGGTCTCCGTCTTTGATGGCCAGCTCTACGATCCGGTCATTGACCTGAATGGCCTTGAACAGGGCGAATTGCTCTTCCAGATAGTCCGAAAGCCAAAACAGGTGCACAGACTGGCAGGCAGCATCGTGGTCGCAATGGCCTTTGATGAGTTGGAAAGCCCAGGCAAGGGAGGAGTCGCCTTCATTTGCCTGAAGCCCGATTTCGATGATTTGCCGGATCTCGCACGAATCGACATCGTATTGGGCAGACTGAGACTGGACGGTAACGGGCAAAAAACACAAGATCGCTGCCATTAATCCTGACAGGAAAGACGGCTCTTCAAGCAAAGTCTTGATTTTCCCAGAGTTCATTCCCAACATTTCTCCCTTCATCTCCCCTGCCAACAGGAAGGAACGAATACAGTTTTTCCAAGAATCTGCCGCTGTGAAGGCCTTTTCGCAAAATGCTGCTTCCCTGGCCGCACTCCGCTATTGTGCAGCAAGATTATCACTGGTGGGCCATTTTCCCGGAACCAATGAAGGCGATTCCACCTCATCATTCTCATCATTAGGGACCCCATCCAAAGTACATCTCTCTTAGCTCGATGCACTTGCCTGCAAGATCGACAGAAAATATCAGGTGGTGCCGGCTCTCAACTCACTTTTGCGCCATTGTCCACGCCTTGATCAGCAGGCTGCACGAAAACGAGCCGCCCGTTTTTGTCTTCTGCCATCAGGATCATGCCCTGCGAAAGGATGCCGCGCAGCTTGCGCGGTGCGAGGTTGGCCAATACCAGCACCTTCTGCCCGACCACCTGCTCCGGTTCGTACTGGTGGGCAATACCCGAAACGATGGTTCGCTGCTCCAGGCCCAGGTCCACCTGCAGCTTCATGAGCTTGTCGGTTTTGGGCACGCGTTCGGCGGCAAGGATGGTACCCACGCGGATGTCCAGCCTGGCAAAGTCGTCGTAGTTGATCTGGTCGGCGATGGGCGGAAAGGCCGGTGCCTGGTTTTTCGTTTCCACCTCCAGCACGGCCTGCAACTTCGCCTTCTGCCTTTCGATGATCTTCAGTCGGCTGTCGTCGCGCCGGTCCACAATTTTGGCAAAGAGGATCTCCGGCTTGCCAATTCGATGGCCTTCCGGCAAAAGCGGTTTGCCCTCCTTGAGGGAGGCCATCGCTTTGCTCCAGTCGCCGCGTGCCCATGCGCCCATGCCGAGCAACTTGCGCAAACGCGCCGCACTGAAAGGAATGAAGGGTTCGGCCAGATAGCCGAGCAAGGCCGCAATCTGCAAGGCTGCCCCCATCACCTGAGCAATGCGCGGGTCTTCGGGATTGGCCTTGTACAATGCCCATGGCGCCTGTTCCTGCAAGAACTGGTTGCCCCAGGTGGACACCTCCATGAAGAGCAGCGCGGCATTTTTCAGGTTGAAATCCTCTATTTCGGCAGCCCATTTTTCCGCAAGGGCGACTACCGGAGCGAGGGTTTCCTTCAAATCGTTGCCCAAGGAAGGCACCACCCCACCGAAGTACTTGTTGGTAAGCACCACGACGCGATTGATGAAGTTGCCCAGGTTGTCGGCCAGCTCCTTGTCGTGAAATTCGACGAAGTCGTCCCACTTGAAATCGCTGTCGCGGTTCTCGGGCAGATTGCGGGCCAGCGCCCAGCGCAGGGCGTCTTCCTTGTTGGGAAAATCCTTGAACTCCTCGAGGTACTCGTGCTGCTCGATGCCCCAGCCCCGCGACTTGGAAAACTTGTTGCCCTCGAAGTTGAGGAACTGGTTGGCCGGCACATTGACCGGCAGGGCGTATTCGCCATGGGCCTTGAGCATGGCCGGAAAGACGATACAGTGGAACACGATGTTGTCCTTGCCGATAAAGTGAATGAGCTGCACGTCCTCGCCTTTCCACCAGCGCTCCCAGTCGTCGCCCTGATCCATTGCCCACTGGCGCGTAGCCGAGATATAGCCGATGGGGGCGTCGAACCAGACGTAGAGCACTTTGCCCTCGGCATCGGGCAGCGGCACGGGCACGCCCCAGTCCAGATCGCGCGTGATGGCGCGCGGCTGCAGCCCCTGGTCGAGCCACGACATGCACTGGCCGATGACGTGCTTGCGCCATTTGGCCGGATCGTGGTGCGGCTTGCCGTCGAGCACGCCCTTGCCGATCCATTCGCGCAGCCAGCCCTCGTGGCGATTCAGTCGGAAGTACCAGTGCTTCGTTTGCCGCAACACGGGCGGCTTGCCGCTCAGCACCGAACGCGGCTCGATGAGCTCGAGTGGTGAGAGTGCCGAACCGCACTTTTCGCACTGGTCGCCGTAAGCCTCCTCGTAGCCACATCTGGGGCAGGTGCCCACGATGTAGCGGTCGGCCAGAAACTGCCGGTATTCCTCGTCGTAGTATTGTTCGGTGACGCGCTCCTCGAACTGGTCGCCTCGCTCGTAGAGCTTCAGGAAAAACTGCTGCGCCGTTTCGCGATGCAGCGGAGCGGATGTGCGGTGATAGATGTCAAAAGAAATGCCGAGCCGCTCGAAAGTGCGCTTGTTCAGCTCGTGGTATTTGTCGATGATCTCGCGCGGCGACACCCCTTCTTTCTTGGCGCGCATGGTGATGGCCGCGCCATGCTCGTCGGACCCGCAGACGAACAGCACCTCCTCGCCCTTCATGCGCAGGTAGCGCACGTAGATGTCGGCAGGCAGGTACGCTCCGGCCAGGTGGCCCAAGTGGAGGGCGCCATTGGCATAGGGGAGCGCGGAGGTCACCATATATCGCTTCTTCGATTGGCTCATGTCGGCACTCTGTTTTTTTCGCCTTTCGGCAAATGGGAAAGCGGCGCGAAAATAGCCAAATGACGCGACTCTGGCCCTGGCCCCGGTTTGGACATCATCGCCCTTCCCCATCGAAGATAACTTCGTCCTCGGCCTTCCAGGGCGGCCCCACCACCGCCCAGAACTCGAGGGGCTCGTCGCCCCGCTGTTCGACCCACTGGCGGGCTCCCTTGGGAATGAGTACCAGATCGCCCGGGCCGATGGGTTCGGCTTCGTCGCCGATGTGCATGAGTCCATGCCCGCGAATGACGAGATAAACCTCGTCGCGCCGGCGCAATACGTGGGGCAGCGATCGCTCGCCGGGCAGCAAGCGCGCATGGGCCACGCTGAAGGTCAGATCCAGGCCCTCGCGTTCGGGATGCAACACCTCGCGCAACAGCGTGCCATCGCCTGCCCGGAAAGCTGCACCCGCATCCTTGTTTTTCCTGATCATAAGCCGCTTCGTTGCATTTTTGCGAAAAGCAAAAAGGAGGGGTTGCCCCCTCCATCTGCAGTCGCGGATCATTTCTTCCGATCCGGCTTTTCCCAGACGTTGTTCAGCAGATTCACGTCGGCCAGGCGACGCGACGGGTCGATCTCGATGCGCTCGACATGCTTGAGCTTGACGCCTTCGAGCACCAGCTCATAGGTCGGATTGACCCAGGGCCAGTCGTCGGCCACGCGGAAGTCCATGTCGGCAAATTCCTGTGGTTTGGCGCCCCGCATGATGCGCAGCGGAATGGTCACCAACTCCTTGCGGCCTTTCCTGTAAGTGATCACCACATCGACGGGCATGGGCATCTTGCCCACGCGTTCGAGCGTGACGGTCACCTGCTTTTTGCCGGAAGGCGCCACCTCCTTGATGCCGTAGTCGATCGTATGGGTGCTGTGGATCCAGTACTGAAGGTACCAGTCGAGTACCATTTTGCTGTTTTTCTCCGCGATGCGGAGGAAGTCCTCGTCGTTCGGATGGCGGAACTTCCAGGTGTCGAAGTAGTCGAGCATGATGCGGTCGAAGGCCTCCTTGCCCACGATGTACTGCAACTGATGCAGAAAGATGGCGCCTTTCACATACGAGCCGATGCCGTAGGCGCGGTTGGTCTGGAAGTGGTCGGCATGGGTGCAGAGCGGCTCCTCCTGTCCCGAGAGGGCAAAGCGCGTGTAGGTTTGATAGTCGCCCAGATGCGGGTTGTCGGAGGGCTCGCCCGGCAGGATGCCTTCGCGGCGCAGCCAGTTCATCACCTCGGCCGAGGCATAGCTGGTAAAGCCCTCATCCATCCAGGCATAGAGGCTTTCGTTGGTGGCCAGCACGCCCTGATACCACGAATGCATCAGCTCGTGCACGCTCACGCCCACCAAGCTGCCCAGGTTGCGCTCGCCGGTGATGAGCGTGGCCATGGGGTACTCCATGCCGCCGTCGCCGCCCTGGATGAAGGAATACTGCGGATAGGGATACTGGCCATAGTGTGCGTTGATAAAGTCGAACGCCCGGTCCATGATTTCGGGCAGCCTGGCCCAGTTTTCCCGCGTGCGCTCGTTTTCCTGATAGAAGAAGTGCAGCACGGTGCCGTCCTTGCGCGTACGCGTGACGTGCTTGTAGTCCGGATCGGCCGCCCACACGAAATCGTGCACGTTTTCGGCCTTGAAATGCCAGGTGAGCTTGTCACCGGCCGGGCGTTGGGGCTGTTGGCCTTCCGGCAAATAGCCATAGCCGATCTGTTCCGGATTTTGCAATACACCCGTAGCACCGATGATGTAATCTTTGTCGATGTGGATGGTCACGTCGAAGTCGCCCCACACGCCGTAAAACTCGCGCCCGATGTAGGGTTCGGGATGCCAGCCCTGATAGTCGTATTCGCACAGCTTGGGATACCACTGCGACATGGAATAGGCGATGCCTTCGGCGTTGTCGCGTCCCGAGCGCCGGATCTGCAAGGGCACCTGGCCCCAGAACTCCATCTCGAACACCACCGACTGGCCCGGCGCAATGGGCTCGGGCAGTTGCGCTTCGAGGATGGTGCCGGCTTCTTCGTACTGCACGGGCCGGCCGTTCATGGTGAGCGACCGGACGTGCAGGTGCCCTTCCTCTTCGGGTTTCAGCTTGCTGATGCGATCGCCTACCCTGCGGTCGGGATCAGGAAGGGTGCGGCTGCGCACATCCATCATGCTGCCCGGCTGAAAGGCATTGAAATACAGGTGCCAGTAGGCCCTGTCGAGATAGTCCGGACTGTTGTTGTGGTACACCAGCCGTTGGGTGCCCGTAAACTGGTGCTTGCTCAGGTCGAAGTCTACGTCCATCGTGTACTCCACGCGCTGCTGCCAGCGCTGTGTCTGCGCCTGGGCAGAAATGACAAAGGCGCTCAGTAGCGCCATCCAGATCAATTGCTTCATGGGGGATTTCATTTTTTGGCTCGAGCCAAAGATAGGTCACGTCGTAGGGAATCTGGGAGCCGGGCTGGAATTGGGCGAGGAGAGAAGAGTGAGGAGAGAGGAGAGAGGAGTGTCCCCTCCTGAACTGGTTGCAGGATTTCGCCAATCTCTCTATGAGAAAAGCATTGCGTGTCGCTGCGGCCTTGCGTAAGGCCCTGGGCCTTCTCCCTTTTTCAGAACGCCACTTTCACCCGCATGAACAGGGCCTTTAGCGGAAGCTGGTAGGCTTTGTTCTGGCGTGCGGCCTGTAACTGCCCGGTGAGGTAGAGATCCCAGTTGTCGGCAATGGAAAGGGTGAGGGAAGGGTTGATGAAGGTGGAATGGCTCTTGCCCGGACTGTAGATGAGGGCCAGGCTGACGTTGAGCAGCGGCGTGAACGGATAAGCCCCCATCGCGAACACGGCATATCGAAACGGCCAGAGGTTCTTTGCCGAAGGCTGGTAGGTGAACAGGTCGGTGAGGCCTTCCGTGGTGCCCGTGCTGGTGTAGAGCAAGCCGGTGTTGAGGTAAAAGGAATTGTCCCACATGTAGTCCAGCCCCACGGTGGCCGCCAGGTTGAATCGGGCCGAGTCGGCCTCGGGGTTGTAAAAGGCCGTCAGCTCACCCTTGAAGCCGGCGTCCTTGATGCTGCCGGCCCAGCCGCCGCCCAGCACCCAGTCGGCGCGCATCTTGCCGGCAATGATCTGGAAGTCGTATTCGTGCGCATTGAAACCATAGAGCGCAGCAATGACTGCTTCGTCGAGGCGGTCGGCCAACTTGATGGCCAGCTCGGCACGCGAGGCAAAGCCCAGCCAGTACTGCACGCGCAGGGCGTCGCTGCCGGGGCGCTCTTCGTAGTCGAAGTCGATGAATGAGAAAGCGTTGAACAGGTCGTTGGGGTTCCACACGGTGCTGATACCCCAGTTGATGCGCTGGCGCCCCAGGCTGATCTCCCAGTGGCCACTCGTCCAGGTGCCGTACAGGCGGTCGAGGGTCGAATGGATGGCCACCCCTTTGGCGGAAGCCTTGCCCCGGCTCAGATCGAAGAAGTCGTCGTTGGTCTGCAGCTCGATAAACTGATCGCCAAAGAGACGCACCTGGTCGCCCCAGAAAAGGCGATTGCGCCATTCCACGTGCAGGGTGAAGTGGTCCGAGCCGTACCAGGCCAGGTTGAGGCGCTGGTGGATGAGGTTGTCGTACAGACTGGTTTCGAAAGGGAACAGCGGCGGCAAGGGACTGATGAAAAAGGCCGACTGCAGGCTTTTGACGTAGCCCGAAGCCTGCCAGCGCGCAAAAGGCTTGCGGACAGGCGTCTCCTGCGCCTGCAGGAGCGCCAGAGGGAAGAGCACCAGAGCCAGACTACCGATCAAACGTCTCATCCGATACGATTTTGCCGTCTTCGAGAGTGATGACGCGGCGCGCCCGCTCGATGACGCGCTGGTCGTGGGTCGAGAACAGGAAAGTGACGTTTTCCTCTTCGTTGAGGCGTGCCATGATGTCGAGCAGGTTGCGCGTGGACACCGAGTCAAGGTTGGCCGTAGGCTCGTCGGCAAGGATGAAGCGCGGCTTGGGGGCGAGGGCACGCGCCACGGCCACGCGTTGCTGCTGTCCGCCCGAGAGCTGGGTCGGCCGATAGTCCATCTTGTCGCCAAGGCCGACTTCCTGCAGCAATTGCCCGGTGCGGGCCATTCGCTCGGCTTTGGGGCGCCCCTGCAACAGCATGACGAACTCGGCATTCTCGCGGGCCGTCAGCACCGGAATCAGGTTGTAGGACTGGAACACGAAGCCGATGTTGTCGCGCCGGAAATCGATGAGCCTGTTTTCCGAAAGGGTGGAAATGTCGGTGCCGTTGATCCACACCTTGCCCTCGTCGGGGCGATCCAATCCGCCGATGATGTTGAGCAGGGTCGTCTTGCCCGAGCCCGACGGCCCGACGATCGCCGTAAACTCGCCTTCGTGCACTTCCAGATCCACGCCGCGCAGGGCATGGACGGGCACCGTATCGGGATTGTACACTTTCGTCAGTCCGGTTGCTTTGAGAATGATCATGGCAAGGTTGTTTGTCTGGTTCAGTATTCAGTGCGCAGTGTTCAGTGCGCAGTGCGCAGTGCGCAGTGTTTTGCTTTTTATGTTGATTCAGTTTTCGTTATGCATGGGGGGTGATTATCTCTGTTGTCCATCCACTTTTTTCCAGCCGGCGCGCTCATCAATTCTTCGATTCCTGACACCCCTGAAAAAAGTGGCGCGCAAAAACTTGAACTTTACGGTCTGATGTTTGGCTTTTTTATCAAACAATTGCAAATCAATTTTTTGCAAATAAATTTCAACAGACCGCAGCTTTCAAACGCAGAAGACGCAGCTTGCACGCATTTTTTGTAACTCTGTGAAAATCAGTGTACAACCAGTGGATTCTCTGTATAACTGTGAATGATCTTTCGCCCTTTTTCAGCGTGCTCGTTCCTCGATTGCTCAATAATGGATGTCTATCGTCCATCGTCCATTGTCCGTTGTCCATCGACAATCGTCAGAAAGTCCCAAACCGCGTTGCGTCGAGCATGGTCCTCAGGTCAAATTTTGCGCAAAGCCTCCACGGGTCGGAGTCGGATGGCTTTGAGCGCCGGGTAAATACTGGCCAGCAGCGCAGTGACGAACACGGCAATGGCCAGCTCCACGTACATGCCCGGATAGACGTCGGGATAAATGACGGCCGACATGCCAAACTCGCTGAAGCCTTCAGCGGCATACCGACTGAGGTCGAGGCCCTGGTCTTTGTAAAAGTGGATCATGATGGCCCCGATCAGGATACCGAGCGGTGCCCCCACGAGGCCGAGCATGAGCGTCTCGAGCATGATCATGAAAAATACCCGCAGCTTGTTCATGCCGATGGCCATGAGCATGCCCAGCTCGCGCACGCGCTCCAGCACCGCCATGAGCATGGTATTGATGATGCCGAAGATCAGGCCCAGCATCACGATGACCATGATGATGTACACCGAAGTGGCGATTTGCGACTCGAACAGGCGGATTTCGGGCGAGAGCTGCATGTAGGTCTGCACGTCGAGGCCGGGCAAGCGGCTGCGCAGGCGGGCAGCCACCGCGTCGGCAAGCGAGGCATTTTCGAGCAGGACGGCCAGCTCGTGCGCGATGCCTTCCTGGCCAAGGACGCGGTTCAGATCTTCCCGGCGCACGAGGGCGGTGCCTTCGTCGAAGGTATTGTTGTTGGTGTCGAACAGGCCGGTTACGCGAAAAGCCGCCGAGGTGATGTTGCCCTGCAGGTCCTGGAAAGTGAGCACCACCCGCGAACGCAGGCGCACGCCCAAGCGCTCGGCCAGTTTCCGGCTCATGCAAATGCCATTGCGCTTGCCTTTCGGCAAATACGCCCCTTCCACCAGCTTCTGGTCCAGTCGGGAAATGGCGGCTTCCACCTCGGGATCTACGCCACGCACGCGCAGGGCCCGGCTGCCACGCGCAGAAGAGACCATGCCGTTGACGATCGTGCGCGGACTGACCACCACTACCCCATCCTCTTCGCCCACCAAGGCAGCCAGACTGTCGGCATTTTCGAGGTAAAACTTCACGTCGCGGTCTTGCAGGTATTCCGGATGGTGCACCTGAATGTGCGACACCTCGAGGCGAATGGCACCATCGACATAGCTGTTGCCCATGCCGATGGAAAAGCCCATCAGGAAAATGACGGCCCACACCCCCAAGGCGATGGCCATAATGACCACCCAGCTCCGCGTCGGGTTGCGCCAGATATTGCGCCAGGCTATTCGGAAAAGCATGAGTCCGGTTTTTTTATTGTTGAGGGTTGAGCGTGCAGGGTTGAGTTTTTTGTTTTGACTATCAGCAATGTGCCCGAATCCTCGGCTCTTCAGTTCTTCGCATCCTCAAATACGCGCGCCCATCGGTCCGTCATGCACTCACTCCATCGCGCCGTCGCGCTGTCACTCCCTCTCTCGGTCGCTCCATAGCTCTTTCGCAAACGCCTCAATGCCGCATGGCCTCGACCGGCTTCAGCCGCCCGATTTTCCAGAATGGATACAGCGCCAGTATCGTGGTGATGACGAACACCACCATGGCCTGACTCAGGAAAACAAAAGGCTCGAATGCTGCCGGAAAAATGGGCTCAAAGCCAAACCGGGCATAGGTCTCGGCCATCTCCTTGTTGCCCGTAAAGTCGATCGGATGGGTATGGAACCAGTACACCACCGGGAAGCTGGCCAGAAAACCCAGGAACGTGCCCAGAAAGGCGATGAACAGAATTTCGAGCCACACCTCTACGGACAACTGCAGCCGTTTCATGCCAATGGCTACAAGGACGCCGAATTCGTAGCTGCGCTCGGCCGTCATCATGAGGATGGTGCCGAAAATGCCGAACGAGACGATGAGGTACAGGATCAGCAGCATGAGGTAGTTGCCGGCCGTATCCACGGCGCGCGCCTCCACCAGCTCGGGCATCATCTCGTGCCAGTCCATGACCTCGTATCGCGTCGTGTCGAGGGAACTGCGCAGCACTTCCAGAACCTCCGGCACCTCGTCTTTGTCCTCCACCTTCAACGCGATGGACGTGATCAGCCCTTCTGCGCCGTAGAAATACTGCGCCACCGGCAGCGGCAAATACACCATCTGCTTGTTCAGCTCGGGCGAGCCAAAGTGCACCAGGCCCTTGACGGGGTATTTGCCGGCGGCATTGACGCCGTGGTAACCCTGGCTGAGCAGGATGATCGTGTCGCCCAGACTGAGCCCCAGGCGTTCGGCCACCCCTTCGGCAATGAGTGCGGCCGCTTCGCCGTCGGCGAAATAGCTGCCCGCGACGATGCGATCTTTGAGCCTGGTCATCAGGTGCTCCCGCTCGGGATCGATGCCGACAACCATGACGCCCGTGGTATTGTCGCCCCGGGCGGCCAGCGCAAACGATTCGAGGCGCGGCACCGTAGTTTCGACGCCAGGCACCCGCTCGGGAATGGCGCGCAGGCTGTCCGTTTCGGCGAAAGCCAGATCAATCGAGCGGTCATTCCAGTAGCCTTTGGCATGGATCTGAATGTAACCGAAATAGTAGTTGACCACGCTCTCCTCCATGCGATCCCAGGCACCCTTCTGGATCGAAACCATGAGGGTGGACAGCACCACGGCGAAAAAGATCGACGCAGCCGTGATCCAGGTGCGCCGCTTGTTGCGCCAGATGTTGCGCCAGGCCAGTACGAGCAGGGTTTTCATCGGTCAGCTGTTGAGTCGGTTTTTCTGGAAAAAAGCCATTGCCAAGCCTATGCGCGCAAACGCTTCATGTTCTGGATGGAGAAAAAGCTGTCGGGAATGGGCTTGTCGAACTCGATACTCAGTTGCTCGAGCACGGTCTTGTGACCGGGCTTGTCAGCCGGCATCATCTCCATGCGGATGGGAATGACCTTTCCGCCCATCTCGCCCACCTTGGTGGTGATCATGGTATTCACCAGGTAGCCGTCTTCATCGTAAAACTCGGCCTTCATCTGGACAAAATCCTTCACATCGATCCAGGTGATCACCTTGCCCCACACGACAGCCGCATCGGGCCTGGGCGTCATCTCGATCTTGTAGCAGAGGCGGCCGTTCACCTCCTCTTTGCCCAACAGCTTGTGTTCGAAATCCTCTACGATGCTCGACTCGCGCACCAGATCGTCGTTGGTGAAGTCGGACCCCATCCACGACTGGCCCATCATGGAAGGGGGCAGCTTGATGACGCGGTCGATGCCGGGCTGCCAGTTCCAGATTTCGTTTCCGCGTTTGAGAAAGGCCGTTCCCCTGTCGCGCGCAGGCGCCGTGACGAGGATGAGCGAATACTCGGTGCCCTTGCTCCAGGTCTTGAGCTGCATCTCTCGCTTCCAGGTGGGCCGCACGATGGTCATCTTCACCTCGCCGATGGCCGAGCGCACCCCGCGCATCTTCTCAT
This sequence comes from Saprospiraceae bacterium, assembly GCA_015490175.1. Classification (GTDB taxonomy): domain Bacteria; phylum Bacteroidota; class Bacteroidia; order Chitinophagales; family Saprospiraceae; genus WFYJ01. The sequence continues at coordinate 20,614 of WFYJ01000025.1, forward strand.
CGGCCCGCTTGACGATTTCTTTGGCCGTCAACTCCTGCGCCCGGGTGGCAAACGGCGCCCAGAAGAGCACCAACAACAGGGCTGTGCTTTTCCAATTCATGGTCGATGTTTTGAGGTATGATTTGTGCTTCAGTACAATGCGAAAAATGACTACCTCAACGCTCCACACTCAACCAACACCATTGCAAAACGCCATCTCAACATCACGGCGGCCTGTCCCGATTTTTTTTTCGGGAAAGCAGTGTCTCAACCTCCACCCCCATCCCCATCCAGAACATTCAAAAATCGCTCGAGCATATACCGTTTCATCTTTTCCAGTGGATAATCCTCACCGATCTGCAGATAGTGCATGAAAATGCCATCGATCGCAGCAGACAACAGCCAGGCCTCGCTTTCCGGATCGGGATGCTGCATTTGCCGAAAGGCATCTACCGTAAATTCGAACACAATTTGGGGCGTACCGCCAGCCTCCATCATCCGACCTGCCACCTCGTTGGCAGCAGGCTGGAACGCCAGTGAGGTGTACAGCCGCCAGTAGTCGGCATTCGCAGCCACGTGATCAAAAGTCCGCTCGATCACCAGGCGCAGCCGCTCGACGGGATCCGACATCGCGCGCACCTCTTCGATCAGCGCTGCGGCAAAAGCAAAACCGTCCTCGAGTATGGCGGCCAACAAGTCTTCCTTGCTGCTGAAGTAGTTGTACAGCAGTCCCTTCGACATCCCCACCTCGCGCGCAATCTTGCTGATCGAGGTGTTCGCATAGCCGTCGCGCGCGAACAGCCGCAAGGCCGCATCCTTGATCTGCCGGATGCGCTGGCTGCGTATGGCATCGAATTGTTCCGGTGTTCTCGGGCTCATATCTGCTCCTTGCAAGGACAAATATCGCAGTTTGATTTTGATTGACCAAACGTTCAGTCAAAATTTTTTGTCATGCACTCTACTGACTTTTTTCACCATGCCCATGCCCGGGTGCACGCCTTGAAAAACCGGCATCCGGATGCGCCAATGGGCGACGCAGCAGACATTTTTCTGACAATCGGAAAGAGCAGGCTGAATTTCTTTGCGCGGCCAAAACCCACACTGCTGTAAGCATCCGAAATCGGACGTTGCTCCGCAACGTCTCTACGTATCACATTCAAAACAAAACCATGAAAACACAACGGATCTCTCCCTTCGTCCTGATTGTAGCCATGGGCCTTGCCCTGATCGCGAAGGCACAACACCAACTCGATTCGGTGGTCGTCACTGCTTCGCGACTGAATGTGCAGGCCCGCCAGATGGGCCAGCACGTCACCGTACTCGAGGGCGCTGCACTGCACCGCATCCCGGCCACCTCGCTCGACGACCTGCTGCGCTACCTGCCCGGCATCGAAGTTCAGAGCCGCGGCTTGTTCGGCACGCAGGCCGACATCACCATGCGCGGAAGCACTTTCAACCAGGTGCTCGTCCTGATCGACGGCGTGCGCGTCAATGACCCGCTCACCGGCCACTTCAACGGGTACATGCCCGTGACCATGGCCGAGATCGAGCGCATCGAGATCATTCACGGAGCCAGCTCGGCCATTTACGGCACCGAAGCCGTGGGTGGCGTCATTCACATCATCACCAAAGCGTTTGCCCGGAGCCAGCGCAAAGGCCTCGGCGCACAGGCCGAATTGCAGTACGGCCGGCACCATACCGCCACGGGCAGCGCCGGCATCGACTGGCAAACGGACAACCTGCGCCTTGTGGCCGGCTGGCAGCATGCCCGCTCGGATGGCCATTTGCCGAAAGGCGACTCGCTGCCCTACGACTTCAACCTGACGACGGTGGCGGCCGGCATGGGTGCGCAGCTGGCCCCCAATGTGCGTCTGTCGCTGCGCAGCGCCCTCGACATGCGCGACTTCAACGCGCGCTTCTTCTACACGCGCAGCACTTACGACCGTTCTCGCGAGCAGGTACACCGCTGGTTCAATCAGGCGGCACTACAGTGGCAGCACAACGACCGTCAGGAGACGCAGCTCGTGGCCGGCTACCAGACCACGACCGACTCGTTTCTGTTCCATCCGGCTTTTCCGGGCAACCAGCACACCACGCGCCAGCTCGACCTGAAGGGCTGGCACCGCATCGAAGCCAGTGAGGCCCTGCGCTTCACCTTCGGCGGTCAGTATCTGGGCAAGCGCATCGAAAGCAACGATCGCGGCAATCATCGCACGGGTCAGTGGGGACTCTTCGCCCTGACCCATGTGCAGCCTTCCGGCAAATGGGATCTGCAGGGGGGGCTGCGCCTCGAGCATGAAGCCTCATTCGGCACCGAACTGGTGCCGCAGCTCAGCTTCAGCTGGCGCGCCCTGCCGACCCTGCGCCTGCGGGGCTTTGCCGGGCGCAGCATCCGCGCGGCCGACTTCACCGAGCGGTACATCAGCACCAATCTGCCCACGCTCAGCCCCGGCCGCAACCTGGGCAATCCCGAGCTGCTGGCCGAGCGTTCGTGGAACTTCGAACTGGGCGCCGATGCCGTACTCGGCACCACCCTCTCGGCCCACTTGACGGCCTGGTACCGCAACGGCACCAACCTCATTGATTTCGCGCTGACGGAAGGCAGCCAGATTCCGAATGCCAACAACATCGACCCGAGTGGTACTTACTTCTACGCCCGGAACATCGCCTCGCTGCAAACCACCGGCATCGAGGCGGAACTCCGCTACCGCAAAACGCTCGAAGCCGGCACGCTCGAAGCCACGGCCGCATATCGCTGGCTCAACTTCGCCTCGGAAGGCGACGTGGCATCGAAATACATCGCCAACAGTGCCGGCCACCTGTTCACCGCCTCGGGCCAGTGGACAAGCAGCCGATTCAGCCTTTCGGCAAACGGCCTGTACAAGCAGCGCACGGCCGAAGCGGCGGAAGCAATCAACCGCGAACTGCCCGCCTCGTACATGGTGTGGAACCTCAAAGCTGCCGTGACGCCCACCACGCGACTGCCCCTGCAAGTGACTTTCACCCTGCTCAATGCCTTCGACGAGCAGTACGCCGACATCCTCGGCGCCGACATGCCGGGCCGTTGGTGGCTCGTGGGCATCCGGACTTCTTTCTGAAAAAACAAGGAATGAGGCCACTGAAAAAAGCCCAAATCTCGCGCAACAGCTTGTCCTGACGGCCAGTCGGGAACGCAACAGCTTGCCCCGACCAAAGTCGGGGACGCAACGATTCGAAATATGTTTTTTGTTTTAATTCAGCTTGTTATTTATGGTGTTACGCGTCATCCCGACAAGTCGGGATTGTCACTGCTTGCCCCGAAACTCGGGGCCGTCACGGACTTTTTTCAGTGCGCTCATTCTTCGGTTCCTCAATCATTGCAACCGCAGTTGTCGCGCAGTTTGCACAATCGGTCACTCCCCCTCTCTTCACTCCTCACTCGTTCACTCCGTCGCTCCATCTCTCCATCTCAAAATGACTATCGTCAATAATTCCCAAACCTGATTGCGTTGAGTATAATGGCGGGGCAAAATTAATTTAAAATCAACGCATGCAAGGACGCGATGTGCTCTTTGGCAGCGGGAAATGCGGAACGGGAGTGTCTTTTTCCGAACATTCTGGCCGGATGTCTGATTTTAGTCAAAGAAAATATGCGGACAAATCGCTCTTTTTGCCATCAAAGCCCTTGACAATGAAATACCTGCCTCTGTGGTCTGCGGTGCTGCTGCTTTACGCGGCATGCCAAACGCCCGATGATGCACCGGCGAGTGTGGTGCGTTCTGATGTCGAAAAACCCGAAGCGGCTACCGTCCCTCCGGCCGATCCGCGTCAGTTTACCGATTACTGGTACAGCGGGCAGGGCGAGCTCAACAGCTATGCCCTCACGCAATGGCGCTATGGCGAGCCGCGCCAGGGCGATGCCGTGCTGGTATTCGTCACCGAGCCGTTCAGCGAGAAGAAGCAGGTCAAGCTCGATCATCCCGAGGCCGATCCCACCGACGAAGTGAGCGTGCTCAAGCTCAACCACATCCGCAAATTTCCCACGGGCGTGTACGACTATTCGATGATGACGTCGGTATTCACGCCGGTCGATAGCCGCAGGTATCCGCGGACGCTCAAGCTGACGGCTACCTCGCAGGAGTGGTGCGGCCATACGTTCATGCAATTCAACCTGAAAGGCAAGCAATACCGCACGCAGTTGTTTTCTTACTTCGAATCGGAAGGCGACCAGGACCGCGAGCTGAAAGCGGCATTACTGGAAGACGAAATTTTCACCCGCTTGCGCCTCGATCCCGCAATGTTTCAGGATGAACAGGTGTTGGAGCTGATTCCGGCTGCCCACTATCTGCGGTTGCATCATCAGGCGGCGGTGCCCCGACAGGCCCGCATCCGCCACCAGCGGCAGGAAAGCGGCACCTGGCTCATCGTCGAATACCTCCATCTGCCGCGCACGCTGCGCATCCGCTACGAGACCGAATTTCCGTACCGCATCCTCGAATGGCTCGAAGACGACGACGGCCGGCTCACGCGGGCGGTGCTCAGGCAGACCCTGCGTCTGCCCTACTGGCAGCATCACGACAACGACGACCTGCCGCTGCGCGACTCGTTGCAACTGCGCTGTTTCTGAAGGAACAATGCCCTCACAGCAGGGCCGCGCCGAACACGCCGGCGCTGTCGCCGAGGGTGGGCCGCAGGAAGACCGTCTCCATGCGGGTGTTGAAGACGTATTTTGCGGCTTCTGCCACGCCATCCTCGTACAGCAGTTCGATATTGCTCACGCCGCCGCCCAGCACGATGGCATCGGGGTCGAGGATGTTGATGACCTGGGCGATGGCCCTTCCAAACTGCTTCACCAGCCGCTCCATGGTAGCCGTGGCGTGCGGGTCGGTGCCGGCCTTGTGGCGCGCCACCACTTCCCTGAGCGGCCGCCGTTCGCCGGCCAGTGAGGCATAGTATCGTTCGAGGGCGGGGCCGCTCAGCACCGTTTCCACGCAGCCTTCGCGACCACAATAGCACGGGCCGCCACTGGCATCGAGGAAGTTGTGGCCCCATTCGCCGGCAATGCCCTGGCGCCCGTAGAGCACCTTGCCGTCAACCACGATGCCGCCACCCACACCCGTGCCCATGATGACGCCAAAGACGACGCGGGCCTCGGGCAGATGCTCCCGCACGGCGCCCCAACGCGCTTCGGCCAGCGCGAAGCAGTTGGCGTCGTTGGCAATGCGTACCGGCACCTTGAGCAGGGCTTCGATGTCGCGCTGGAAAGATTTGCCGTTGAGGCAGACAGTGTTGGAGTTCTTGAGCGTTTGCGTCTGCGGGTCGAGCGAGCCGGGCGTGCCCATGCCGATGCGCGTGGGCCGCATGCCCACCTCCGACATCATCGTCTCGACCAGCTTCTGTATCTGGCGCAGAATGTGCGTGTAGCCCTTGCCGGCTTCCGTGGGCACGCGCATGCGGCACAACACGTTCATGGTGTCGGGTCCGTCGAGCACGACGCCTTCGATCTTCGTTCCGCCCAGATCAATGCCCCAGAGAGGAACCATGGTCTTTGGCACTTTGCGGGTGATCAATCCCTGCACCAGCAGGAGGTCCAAGGCCGACAAAGTTAGCGTTTGTGCCCGTAGGGCTTGTGCTTTTTTCGGCTTCCGCCAAAAATGGCGAGCTTGGCCCCGCAAACAGTGTGCCCATGCCCCTCAACGTAGAGATCAAAGCGCGGTGTGCGCGGCCCGAAGCCATCCGCGACGTGCTGCGCGGTGCCGAGGCCGAGTTTCGCGGCCAAGACCACCAGATCGACACCTACTTCATCGTGCCGCAGGGTCGCCTCAAGCTGCGGGAAGGAAACATCGAGAACCACCTCATCTACTACCAGCGGCCCGACGAGGCAGGACCCAAGCGTTCGGAAGTGTACCTGTATCCACCGTCCGACAGTGCGGCCCTGCATGCCCTCTTGCGCGAGGCCCTCGGCGTGCGCGTGGTGGTGGACAAACTGCGCGAGATCTGGTTCGTCGGCAACGTCAAGTTCCACATCGACGAGGTGAAGGGACTGGGCAGCTTCGTCGAGATCGAAGCCATCGACCGCGACGGCACCATCGGCGAAGCGGTGCTGCAGCGCCAGTGCGCCGAGTGGATGGCGCGCTTCGGCATCTGCCACGAAGACCTCATCGAGGAATCCTACAGCGACATGCTGCTGCGCCGGCAAGGTGTGTGACCGCGTTTTTTGAGGAATCAGGCATCGAGGCTGCGCAAGTCGAGCGTATAGCGTTTTTTGTGTTGACTATCAGGTGCTTGAGCGATTTCTGAGGCCACTGAAAAAACCCCAAATCTCGCGCAAAACTTGTTCCGAGCCTTCGGAAACCTGTTCCGACTTGTCGGAAAGCTTGCCCCCGGCGAGCCGGAGCTTGTTCCGACTTGTCGGAAGCAGGCTCCGACCAAAGTCGGGGTTGTCACGGTGTCACGGACTTTTTTCAGTAGCCTCATTCCTCGCTTCCTCGATTGCTCATCCATTCAAACCGCAGCTTTCAGGCGCAGCAGCACGCCGTTTGAACGCAGTTTTTCAACCAGGACCCATGTCTTCCTTTCGGAAAATCGAGCTCGAGGGCTGGCCGCGTCGCCCCGCCTACGAGTTTTTCAGGGATTTTGAATTGCCTTTCTGGAACGTGACCGTCCCGGTCGAGGTCGGGCCGTTGCGGCGCTGGTGCCGGCGCACGGGACACGGCTTCTTCCCGGCCAGTCTGTGGCTGTGCACGCGTGCGGCCAACGAGGTGCCCGAGCTGCGGCAGCGCCTGCGCCCCGAGGGCGTCATCGAGTGGGACGTGCTCTATGCCGGCTCGACGGTGCTGCACGACGACCACACCTTCACCTTCTGCTACTTCGACTACGATCCCGACCCGGACGTTTTTTGCCGAAAGGCAAAAGCACGCCTCGAGGCCCATCGGGCGGGCAAGGTGTTCGCGCCGCGCGACGAGGCCGACGACCTGATCCACTTCTCGGTGCTGCCCTGGTTGCCGTTTATGGGCTTTCAGCATGCGCGACGCCTGGGGCGTGCCGACTCGGTGCCGAAGATCGTGCTCGGCAAGTTCGAAGCGCGGGACGGCCACATCCGCATGCCCGTCTCGATCGAGGTGCACCATGCCCTCGTCGATGGCTACCACGTGGGGCGGTTTTTCGAGCGAATGGCGGCCCTGCAGGCTGCGCTTTGATTATTGCTTTCGCAAAATGCCGCCCTGCTACCGTCCGGTGCACCATTGCCGCAGCCGGTGTGCGACGCGCGGATGAAAGGTAGCGACTCATGCTTGTGCCGCCGCTTCGGTCAGCTTGCGGATGCGGACGGCCACGACCTTGTATTCGGGGCAGTCGGCCACGGGGTCGTGCACGTCGCTGGTGATGCGGTTGAGCAGGATGTCGGGGAAGTGGAAGGTGGTGCTGAGCACGCCGGGCTTCACCTCTTCGGTGACGCGGGCGCGGATGTGCACCTTGCCGCGCGGCGATTCCACCTCGACCCGATCGCCCGTGTGGATGCCGTGGGTGGCGGCATCGACGGGGTGAATCAGCAATACGTCTTCGCGCACCAGCTCGCGGTTGGGCGTGCGGCGCGTCATGGTGCCGGCGTTGTAGTGTTCGAGCGTGCGGTTGGTGGTGAGGATGAAGGGATAGTCGTGGTGGTATTCCGCGATTTCCTCCGTTTCGATGAAGTTGGTGAACACCAGCCGGCCCTTGCCGCGCTTGAACGATTCCTGGTGCAGCACCTTGGTGTCGGTGCCGTCGGGTTTGACGGGCCACTGCTTGCCGTTGGGGCCCAGCTCGTCCCACCTGACACCTGCAAAGAAGGGCACGATCTGGCTGATCTCTTCGAGCACGCCGGCGGCGGTATAGGGCGGTTGCGGATAACCCAGCCGGTTCATCATCTCGACGTAGATCTGGCCGTCGGGCTTGGCCTCGCCGACGGGATCCACCACTTTCTGCACGCGCTGGATGCGGCGCTCGCCATTGGTGAAGGTGCCTTCCTTTTCGAGGAAGGAAGCGGCGGGCAGCACTACGTGGGCCAGCTTCGAGGTTTCGGTGGGGAAGATTTCCTGTACGACCAGCAGGTCGAGTTTCTTGAGTGCGGCGATGACTTTTTCCGAGTTGGGGTCGCTCTGTACCACGTCTTCGCCGGTGATCCACAGGGCCTTGAGCTTGCCTTCGAGGGCCGCCTCATACATCTTCGGGATGGTGTATCCCGACTTGCGCGGCATGGGCCGTCCGTAGAAGCGCTCGAACTTGTGGATGATTTCGGGATCTTCGACGGGCAGATAGCCGGCTCCCTGGTAGGGCTGCACGCCCATGTCGGCAGCGCCCTGCACGTTGTTCTGGCCGCGCAAGGGGTTGACACCGGTGCCGCGCCGCCCCACGTTGCCCGTGATCATGGCCAGGTCGGCGATCTGCATCACGGCGTAGGTGCCCTGATAGTGCTCCGTCACGCCCAGGCCGTGGAACGACATGGCGGCCCTGGCCGAGCCGTAGGTGATGGCTGCGGCGCGCACCTGTTCGCGCGGCACGCCGGTGACGCGCTCCAGCTCGTCGATGTCGAGGCTGAGGATGCCGTCGCGAAATGCTTCCCAGCCTTCGGTGCGGCGCTGGATGAAGTCCTCATCGACCAGCCCTTCGGTGATGATGTAGTAGAGCATCATGTCGAGCAGGGCCACGTTGGTGCCGGGGCGCAGTTGCAGGTGGTGCGTGGCGTATCGGGCCAGCTCGGTGCGCCGCGGATCCACGACGATGAGCGGCACGCCTTTCATGGCTTTTTGCTTGATTTTGGCGCCGGTGACGGGGTGTGCGGCCGTCGGGTTGGCGCCGATGAGGAGGATGCACTCGGTGTACTCGAGATCTTCGATCGAGTTGGTGGCGGCGCCGGTGCCGAAAGTGCGCTGCATGCCGATCGCCGTGGGCGAGTGGCACACGCGCGCGCAGCCGTCGATGTTGTTGGTGCCGATGACAGCGCGGATCATCTTTTGCATGAGGTAGTTCTCCTCATTGGTGGTGCGTGCCGACGAGATGCCGGCGATGGCGTCGGGGCCGTACTGCTCGCGGATGGCCAGCAGCTTCTCGGCAATGTAATCGTAGGCCTCGTCCCAGCTCACGCGCTCGAATTGGTCGCCACGGCGGATCATGGGGTACTTCAGCCGATCGGGGTGCTTGTAGAACTTGAACGCATAGCGCCCTTTGAGGCAGGTGTGGCCGGCGTTCACTTCGGCATCCCAGGGCGCAGTGATGCTGAGGATCTCGCCTTCCTTGACGTTGACCTCGAGCTGGCAGCCCACGCCACAGTAGGTGCAGGTGGTGCGCACCTTGTCCTGGCCGAGCCAGGCCTTGCTCTGGTACACGTCGTGGATGGCGCTGGTGGGGCAAGCCTGCACGCAGGCGCCGCACGATACGCAGTCGGACTCGAGGAAGTTGCCGTCGAGCCCCATGATGATGGTGTTGTCGAAGCCGCGCCCCTTGACGCCCAGCACGAACTGGCCCTGCACCTCGTCGCACGCACGCACGCAGCGGTAGCACATGATGCACTTCGACAGGTCGGCGCGCAGATAGGGGTGGCTGCTGTCTTTTTCGCGATCGGTGTGGGTCTTGCCTTTGGGGTAGCGCACGTCGCGGATACCGACGCGGGCGGCCACGTCCTGCAGCTCGCAGTTGCCGTTCACCTCGCAGGTGAGGCAGTCGAGCGGGTGGTCGGTGAGCACCAGCTCGATGATGTTGCGGCGCAGCCTTTTGATTTTTTCACTTTCCGTAAAAATGACCATGCCCGGCTCGACGGGCGTATGGCAGGAGGCAACCGTCTTGAGGTGCATGCCGTTGCCGGCCTTGCCCACTTCGACACTGCACACGCGGCACGAGCCGAACGGCTCGAGGTTGGGGGCGTCGCAGAGGGTGGGCACCAGCTTGTCGCCGCGATGGCGGCGGATGAACTGCAGGATGGTCTCGCCGGGCCGGATCTCGAAGGGCTGGCCGTTGATCCAGGCGGTGTGGCCGGTGGTGGCCGCCGAGGGAGCATTATGCTGGGTGGTTGCGGTTTTCATGGTCGGATGGATTTTTGCGAAAGCGGACCTGGAAGGGTGACTTCAGGCTTGCGGAGTGCACATGGTCATCGGAAGTATGCTTCGAGCTCATCGCCGAAATACTGCAGGGCGTTGTACACGGGCAGCGGCATGCCGCCGCCGAGGGCGCAGAGCGAGCCTTCCTTGAGGGTCAGCAGCAGGTCGTCGAACAGCTCGCGCTCGATGCGGTATCCGTTGGTGCGGGCCTTGTGCAGCAGCTCCTGGCCGCGCACCGAGCCGATGCGGCAGGGGAAGCATTTGCCACAGCTCTCATGAGCCGTGAAGGCGAACAGGTGCTCCAGGTACTCGATCATCGGGAAGTCTTCGGGCACGCTGACCACGCTGGCATGACCCAGCAGGAAGCCAGCTTGCGCAAACGACTCGAAATCAACGGTCAACTCGTCGATTTTGCCGACAGGCACCAGTCCGCCGAGCGGGCCGCCGATGTGGAGGGCCTTGACGGGCTTTCGGAAGCCCTGGCCCAGCTCATCGACCACGGTGCGCAGCGGCGTGCCCATGGCCACCTCATAGACGCCCGGCCGCCGGAAGGCGCTGTCGAGCGACAGCAGCTTGGTGCCGGTCGATTGGTCGGTGCCGATGGCGGCGAAGGCCGCACCGCCATGCTCGAGGATCCACGGCAGGTTGGCCAGTGTTTCGACGTTGTTGACCACGGTGGGTTTGCCGAAAAGGCCATACTGCACGGGGTAGGGCGGGCGCACGCGCACCTCGGGGCGTTGCCCCTCGATGCTGGCCAGCAGTGCCGTCTCTTCGCCGCAGATGTAGGACCCGCGCGCCTTGACGGGCTTGAGCAGGAAGCTGAAGCCGCTGCCCAGGATGTCGTGGCCGAGCAGCCCTGCCTCTTGCAGCGTCTGGATGGCTTGGCGGACGGCTTCCACGCTGTCGGGGTATTCGTATCGGATGTACACCACGCCGCGCTCGGCGCCGGCGGCGCGTCCGGCGATGAGCATGCCAAGCAGCAGCTTCACGGTGCGCTGCTCCAACAGGTAGCGGTCGGAGTAGGAGCCGGGGTCGCCTTCGTCGGCATTGCAAACGATGAATTTCACATCGCCTTCGGCTTTGGCGCAGGCCTCCAGCTTGATGCCGATGGGGAAGCCGGCGCCGCCGCGCCCGCGCAGGCGCGATGCATGGATCTCGTCGAGCAGTTGTTGCGGGCTGGTGGCGATCAGCTTTTCGACCAGCGCACGGGCCTGCTCCAGCGAGTAGTCTGGGGTGGTGAGTATGGGCCGGCCGGTGGCGGCCACGGCATAGGTGTCGGCCGGGGCGGCTTCGGCTCGGGGCAGCGCCTCGTCGAGCAGGCTCAGGGCCTCGTGTCCCGAGAAATTGCGCCCCTGATAGTGGAAGGCGTGGTTTTCGTGGCAGCGGCCCAGGCAGGTCATTTCGCCGATTTCGTCGGGCTCGAAGTGCTGCAGCAGTTTTTTGCGCAGCTCGTGCTGTGTGCCGGCGCACAGGCAAGCCGTGCCGTTGCACACGAAGACCTTTTTGTCCTTGTTTTCGGGTCTGGTGAAGTCGTAAAACGTGCCCGTGCCGTACACGGCGGCATCGCCGACGAGGTATTCCTCGGCAAGCTGGTGGGCGGCATCGCGGGTCAGGTAGCCGTCGGCATCGGCATACTGCCCGATTTTCTCGAAGAGATTGTCGTCGAGGCCCTTGCGGCCTGACAGCGAAGTGATGTTTTTTGACATGGCCTTACCGGTTGGGTGATCGGAGCGTCAAGTTACGAAATGTGGTGTTGTCGTTCCAGTGAGAAATGAGACCGGGGGTGCAGGGTGAAGCGGCGATTCTTTGAGATGGAGAGAAGAGCGATGGAGTGAGCGAGTGAGTGTGCAAACTGCGTCAGCGCTGTGCTTTCTGCGGCCGAAGGCTGCGGTTTCAATGGATGAGGAAGCGAGGAACCGAGGAATCGAGGATTTGAGCGAGGTTGAGATGGTCTCATAATGAGTAATCGGGAAACCGAAGAAGCGATGATTTGACCAGGCACTTTATAGTCAAGACAAAAACGCTCAACCCTACACGCTCAACCCTCAACCTGGTCAAAAACTGCGTTCAAACTGCGGCGCTTTGCGGCCGAAGGCTGCGGTTGCAATGGGTGAGGAACCGAAGAACGAGGCCCCTGAAAAAACCCAAAATCTCGCGCAAAACCTGTTCCGAGTCTTCGGAAACCTGTTCCGAGTCTTCGGAAACCTGTTCCGAGTCTTCGGAAACCTGTTCCGACTTGTCG
>WFYJ01000026.1 GCA_015490175.1 Saprospiraceae bacterium
GGCTCCGAAACCCGGGGCCGTCACGGACTTTTTTCAGTAGGCTCATTCCTGAGCGCACTGAAAAAAGTCCGTAACAACGCAACGACGTAACATATGACAGGTATGATTAACTTACAACAAATTGATTTAAAATTAAAAATACATTGCGTGTCGTTGCGTCTTTGCGTCGTTGCGCGAGGCTATAGGTTTTTTCAGTGGCCTCATTCCTCAAATCCTCACTCATTGAAACCGCAGTCTGACATCAGTTGATCGGGGACACGCCCGGGGGATCTTTTGTGCGCGTTTCGGGTGGAGCGGGATTCCATGGGAGATGCAAAAAAGGGCAGCCACGTGCAAGTGGCTGCCCCCGTGCGGGTGTTTTTTGCCGAAAGGCGGATCCTCAGAAGGCAAAACCCAGTGAGAGGCCGAGGCGGGGCAGCAGTCCGCCGATGGTGGCATTGACGTTGGCGTCTTCGACGGTGCCGTCCGGATATTCCAGCTTGACCTTGCCCAGGCTGAATGCCGTGTAGTTGACGCCGCCGAACAGGTCCAAGACGAATACGTCGCTGATGAGGAACTGGTAGCCGATGATGCCGCCGCCGGCAATGACGCTCGCTCCTGCCCGACCCGAGCCCGTTTCGCCATTGTTGTTGGTGGAAGAGACGGTCACCCGGCCGAAGTTGAGGTTGAGATAGGGCGCGGCGTAGAAGCCTTTGGGGGCCGCGGCGCGGGGGCCGAGATAGAAACGCAGCTCGGGCGCCAGGCCCAGCATGAAGAAATTGGCGTCGCCTTCCTCGGCATTGCTGGTGGACGCGCTTGCGCCCAATAGCCAGAGATTGACTCCGGTATTGAGGCTGCGCTTGGGGTTGAAGGCGTGCTCCCAGGTAAGGGTAACCGTACGGGAGAACAGGTAGTTGGTCGGCGTCCACTTGATGGCATTTTGGGCCATGGCCGTAGAGGACAGCATGCCGAGGCACAGCAGGCTCAGCCAGAATGCGTTTTTCATAAGAAGGGATTTTAAGGTTAGCAAAAACAGTTCTGTGTGGGGAAAAAGCGTGCGCGCGTCGCGCAGCACGCTTAACCGTGCGACGCACCAAAGAGGCACTTGTATCTTTCGGTAGCGGCAAAAGCCTCCGAAAATGTCGGCTACGGGCAAAAGAGGCTTATTCAAACGTAGCCTGCAGGGTGATCTTTTGCCCGTCGCGCAGGACGACGATGGGGGCCGAATCGCCTTTGCCGTATTTGCTCAGGCCTTCCATGTAGTCGTAGATGTTGTGCACCTCCACGTCGCCGATACGCACGATGATGTCGCCGGCTTGCATGCCGGCTTTTGCTCCGGGGCGCCCATCGATGACGGCATCGACGCGCATGCCTTCGCCGTCGTAGGTGTAGTCGGGCATCACGCCGAGCGACACCTTGAAGGCGGCGGCTTTGCGCTCGCTTTCGTCCTTGGTCTTGCGAAATTCGATGCGCGGCTGGTCGTCGAGCGCGGCGATGAGGTTGTAGATGAGCTGGCAGATGTCGGCCAGGCCGGCGTAGTTCACCAATTCGCTGTCGTCTTCGGGCTTGTGGTAGTCGGCATGCTGGCCGGTGAAGAAGTGCAGCACGGGGATGTTTTTGAGATAGAAGGAGGTGTGGTCGGAGGGGCCCACGCCGCTTTCCGTGGTCACGATGTGGATGCCGAGCGTGTCGATGCGGGCCAGGGTTTCCTTCCATGCGGGCGAGGTGCCGGCGCCGTTGACGACGAGCTTGCGCTCGGCATTGAGGCGGCCCACCATGTCCATGTTGAGCATGTAGGCCACCGAGTCGAGCGGGATGGTGGGATGGTTGGCGAAGTACTTCGAGCCGAACAGGCCCAGCTCTTCGGCCGAGAAGGCGATGAACAGGTAGTTGTGGCCGGTGAGCGGTTCGTTTTTCAGCTTTTCGGCCAGGCACAGCAGGGCGGCCACGCCGCTGGCGTTGTCGTCGGCACCGTTGTGGATGGCGGGTTCGCCCACGTGGCGCGAGCCGAAGTGGCCCATGCCCAGGTGGTCGAAGTGGGCGCCGATGACGACGGTGGTGGGAGCCCCGTTGTCGAGGTAGCCCACCACGTTGAGGCCCGTGCGCCGTTCTCCCGTCTCGCTGTGCGGGTTGGGCTTGTAGGTGAATTCGAAAGGCTGGAACCAGCCCTCGGTGCCTTTTGGCGAAAGCCCGATTTCTTCAAAGCGCGAAGCGATGTAGCGGGCGGCTTGCCGCTCGTAGGGCGTACCCGCCTCGCGGCCCCGCAGCAGGTTGGATGAGAGATACACCACGTCCACCTGCAGTTGGAGCGTGTCCTGGGCGGTCAGGGTGAGGGCAAAACAAAGAACGAGGATGGAAGCAAACAGGCGCATGGTCATGAGTGGTTTTGTTGGCGCCAAATATACGGCCCCCGCGTGGGTTGCCTCACAGGGCAGCGGGAAATGCGCTACTTTTGGTCGGATCCTTTGCCTTTCGGCAAATATTGCCCAACGTCAAACCGCCCCCATGCCGCATCTGAACCTCGTCTGGTGGAACCTCCAGAACTTTTTCGACACCGACGACGATCCCATCTCTCACGATTTTGCCTACACCCCTGAGGAAGGCTGGACGACCGAAGTGTTCGAGATCAAAAAAAGGAACCTGGCCGACATCCTGAAAGACACTCACGGCGGCGAGGCGCCCGACCTGGTGGCCGTGTGCGAGATCGAGAAAGACGAGCTGCTGGCCGAGCTGCTGCAGGAGGCCGGCCTCAACGAGCTGAAGGTGGCCTTCGACGACAGCGGCACTTCCGATCTGCGCGGCATCGACGTGGCCGTGGCCTACAATCCCCGCAAGCTCGAACTGGTGGCGCAGCAGAGCCACGTGGTGCACCTGCGCTACCGCACGCGCGACATCTTCGAGCTGGTCTTTCGCCTCAAAGACACGGGCGAGGAGCTGGTGCTCATCGCCAGTCACTGGCCCTCGCGCATGCGCGGCAAGTTCGAATCGGAGCCGGCCCGCATCGCCGTGGCCGAAAACATCGCTTTCCTCGTGGAGCAGCACCTCAAGGTGCCGGCGCGCGAATACGAGATCCTGCGCGCCTTCCGCGACATCGACGCCATCGAGGACAAGTGGAACAAAAAGCTCATCCTGCTGGGCGACTTCAACGACGAGCCTTTCGACCGCAGCGTGCAGGACCACCTGCGCGCTACGGGCGATCAGGCGCTGGTCACCGGCCGCAGCAACCGCATTTCGAAATTTGGCAGCACCTACGCCTATCGCGCCAAAGACTGCTATCTGTTCAATGCCGTATGGCACCTGCTGGGCGAGGAAAACCTGGGCACTTTCTACATCGCCGGTACGATGCAAGGCGCCAAATTCACCAATCGCTATCAGTTGCTCGATCAGATGCTCGTCAGTCGCGGCCTGCTCGACACCTCCAGCCTGCACCTCGACGTGGATTCGGTACAGGTGTTCCGCGACAAGAAGCGCAATGCCACGCCCAGCATGCGGCCTCGCCCGTTCGACAAAAAGAAACGCAAGGGCTATTCCGACCATTTTCCGCTGGTGGCGCGGTTGGTGTATGGCGCGGATGGCGCGGGATGACGCCTGTCGTTGGATGAGCTTGAGCAGTAAGCCTGGTTTGTAGCCGGCGGCGGAAACCCGAAATTGCCCCCCAAAATTTGCTGCCATATGGAAGTGACCGTCCGACCCGCCACGAAAGCCGATTTGCCAGCCATTCACGCCCTGGTGGCCGAGCTGGCCGAATACGAGCGGGCACCACGCGAATTTGTCGCCACGCTGACGGAATATGAAAATGATTTCGACGCTGGCTTCTTCGATGCCCTCGTGGCCGAGCACGAAGGCGAGGTGGTGGGCATGATGGTGTGGTATCGGGCCTACAGCACCTGGAAGGGGCGCATGTTGTACCTCGAAGACTTCGTGGTGCGTGCCGAGTGGCGCCGTCGCGGCGTGGGCGAAAAGCTCTGGGATGCATTGGTGGCCAAGGCCCGTGCGCTGGGCTGCAAGCTCATCAAGTGGCAGGTGCTCGACTGGAACGAGCCGGCCATTCGTTTTTACGAAAAAATTGGAGCGGAAATTGAAAAAGGGTGGTGGAACGGCAAGCTTTTCCTGGTTGGTGAATGAGTTGTTTCCTATGAAAAGGATTTTGTGAAAACAAATCGAGTGCTTAACTTCGCTTGAACAAACGCGACTTTCCATCCCCGGGTTTGGGCCGCATAAAGAGATAGTGTTTCATAGTGTGAGGGGTAACCGTTTCGGCGGTTGCCTCTTCTTTTTTTGATGGGTACGTGAATGGATGTTTCACCTTTGAGGCCCCTGAAAAA
>WFYJ01000027.1 GCA_015490175.1 Saprospiraceae bacterium
CCAGGCGAATGGCCTGGTTGTTCGCTTTCGCAAAACCCGGATTGTGGTCGTTGGCGATGAGCCGTACTTCCGGAAACTGACTGCGCACCATGGCCACGGAGCCGTCCACCGAATTGTTGTCCACCACGAACACCTCCACCTCGAGCCCCTCAGCTGCCTTGCGCACCGAGCGCAGGGCTTGTTCGAGGAAGTGGCGGACGTTGTAGTTGACGATAATGACGGACAGCTTCATGGAGCAGACAATGGACGATATACTCGGTTCAAAGTGGTTTGGGAAAGTTCAGTGGTGCAATATGAGGTCAAATCGGTGCAACCGGTCAATTCGGCACCACACGCATCTGATGGTCGCGGTACACTCATTGGTGGTGTCCTTAAATAGATGATCGCGCATCCCGAAAATGGACCGGCTGCAGAAAGGTGTTGCGTGTAGGGTTTAATGTTTAGCGTTTAAAGTTTTTCTTGCTGACTATCAATCTTTTGTCAAATCCTCGGTTCCTCGATTCCTCGGTTCTTCGGTTCCTCACTCATTGAAACCGCAGCCTTCGGCCGCAGAAAACGCAGCTTTACGCAGTTTTTACAACTCTGTGAAAATCAGTGCGTGCTCAGTGGCGCTCTGTGTAACTGAATGATTAGCAGGCTCTTGAATCAAATTCTCGATTCCTCAGCCATTGAAATTCCCAAAACGGATGGCACTGGGCATAGCCGATAGACCATGGACGACAGGAGGCATGCCTCGCGGCTCAATCTCCGCCTTCGCCGAACCGGGTCTGCAGCGGCAGGCGCCCCACGATGCTGCGGCCCAGCGTCAGCTCGTCGGCATACTCGAGCTCGCCGCCAAACGACACGCCGCGGGCGATGGTCGTCAGCCGCACCCCCTTGTCGGCCAACTGGCGCGCGATGTAGTGCTGGGTGGTATCGCCCTCGATGGTGGGACTCAGGGCCAAGAGCACCTCTTTTACCTCTCCCTGCCCCACGCGCTGCACCAGAGTCTCGATCTGCAGGTCAGCAGGCCCTACACCTTCGATGGGCGAGATGAGGCCGCCCAGCACGTGGTAAAGGCCGCGGTACTGGCCCGTCTCTTCAATGGCCATGACGTCGCGAATGCCTTCCACCACGCAGATAATGGAACGATCGCGACGCCCATCGGCACAGATGCTGCACACTTCAGTGTCGGAAATGTTGTGACAAACGCTGCATTCCCGAATCTCGCGCCGCATTTGCAACAGCGCTTGCGCAAATGCTTCCGTGTGCTCGGGCGGCTGCTTGACCAGGTGCAAAGCCAGACGCAGCGCCGTCTTGCGGCCAATGCCCGGCAGGGTGGCCAGTGCCTCTACTGCCTGCTCTATCAGTTTGGATGAATAGCTCATGTGTCTTTTTTCTGAACAAATGGCCATGGGCGCGCTCGTGCCCTCAGTACCTCGTCGCCGCATGGGCACAACAGCGACGGACGTGCAAAGTTATCGGTATTTCCCGTGTGGCAAGACTGCAGGCGCCATTTGCCGAAAGGCGAAAAAACCGAGAAAAATAACCCCGACCTGCCGTAACGGGAAAATGTTGCAAATTTGCACGACTTCAAACGGCCCTTTCCGAATAGCCGACAGCACACATTCCGGAACGGCGGACATATCCGTGCTCGCGTGATGGGCCGGTGCCGGCAGGTTTCGCCCCTTCCGAAAACGAAGGATCCGATTGATAACCAGACAAAAACGAAAGACGCATGGCCGAAGTAATACGCATGCCGCGCCTGAGCGACACCATGGAGGAAGGCAACATCGTGGCATGGTACAAGAAGGAAGGCGACAAGGTGGAACGGGGTGACCTGCTCGCCGAGATCGAGACCGACAAGGCGACCATGGAATTCGAGAGTCTGTGGGAAGGCGTCCTGCTCCACATCGCCGTCAAGGAAGGGCCCGTACCGGTCAATGGCGTGATTGCCGTCATCGGCCAGGAAGGCGAAGACTGGAAAGCCGCCATCGAGGCCGAGGAAAGCGCCGCCGCCACAGCCCAACCCAAAAAAGAGGAAGCTGCGCCCACAACGGCCTCACCGACTGCACCTGCCACCGGCCAGCCGGCCAGCGATCAGCCCGCCAGCGCACAAGGCGAGCACGGCCGCATCAAGGCCTCGCCCCTGGCCCGCAGCATGGCCCGCCAGGCCGGCATCGACCTGAGCCAGATCAAGGGCACGGGCGAGCATGGCCGCATCGTCAAGCGCGACGTGGAGGCCTACCTGCAACAGCAACAACAGGCGCCTGCCGCCACACCCGCACCCCGGCCGGCGCCCGCTGCACCTTCACCGCAGGCCGCGCCGGCCTTTGCCGCCACCATCGAAGGCGACACCTACGAAGACGTGCCGGTGTCGCAGATGCGCAAGACCATTGCCCGCCGCCTGAGCGAGAGCAAGTTCACGGCCCCGCATTTCTACCTCACCGTCGAGATCGACATGGGCAAGGCCATCGAGTGGCGCAAGCAGATCAACGCAGTGGCACCCGAAAAGATTTCGTTCAACGACCTGGTGATCAAGGCCTGCGCCATGGCACTGAAACAGCACCCCGCCGTCAACTCGTCCTGGCTGGGCGACAAGATCCGCCGCCACAAGGTGGTACACATCGGCGTGGCCGTAGCCGTAGAAGACGGCCTGCTGGTGCCCGTCATCCGCCATGCCGACATGAAATCGCTCTCGCAGATCCACAGCGAGGTGCGCACCCTGGCCGCCAAAGCGCGCGAGCGCAAACTCCAGCCCGATGAGATGCAGGGCAACACTTTCACCATCAGCAACCTGGGCATGTTCGGCATCGAGGAGTTCACGGCTATTATCAACCCGCCCGACGCCTGCATCCTCGCCGTGGGCAGCATCGTCGAGAAGCCCGTGGTCAAGGACGGCACCATCAAGCCGGGCCACATGATGAAGGTCACGCTCTCGTGCGACCACCGCGTCGTGGACGGCGCCACCGGTGCCCAGTTCTTGCAGACGCTCAAAGGCATACTCGAAAATCCGATCCGGCTGCTGATCTGAGCCGGCAAGACAATGAACGACATGCAACGGGCAACCACTGGCAAGGGTTGCCCGTTATTTTTGGCCAGTGCCCTCTGGTGTACCGATTGCCCCCAAGTGCATTATCTTGTGCGACCAAAAGAAACACATGGCGAAAAAAAAGAAATACTACGTCGTCTGGGAAGGCAAGGAGCCCGGCATCTATGAGAGCTGGCGCGAGGCGCAGGCCCAGATCAAGAACTGGCCGGGCGCGCGCTACAAGGCATTTCCCAGCCGCGCCGAAGCCGAAGCGGCGCTGAGCGGACATTTCAGTCATCACATCGACCTGAAGGGCAAGTCGAAGCCCCAACGGGCGGCCGCCGAGCTGGAAGCCTTTCGCGACGAAATCATCTGGGACAGCATCGCCGTGGATGCCGCCTGCTCGGGCAATCCCGGCGAGATGGAATACCAGGGCGTGGATCCGCGCACCGGCACGCGCATTTTTCACATGAAGTTCCCGCTGGGCACCAACAATATCGGCGAATTTCTGGCCATTGTACATGCCCTGGCCCTGCTGGAAAAGGAAGGCCGCCACGACACACCCGTATATACCGACTCGCGCATCGCCCTGGGCTGGGTCAAGAAAGGCAAGGCCCGCACTACCCTGCCCCGTGATCGCCGCACCGCAAAGCTGTACCAGCTCATCGAGCGAGCCGAGCAGTGGCTGGCCACGCACGACTACAGGAATCCCATCCTGAAGTGGGACACCGAGCGCTGGGGCGAGATCCCCGCCGACTTTGGCCGAAAGTGAGCCCGATTCATCCACCCTTCAAAACCCGAAAATCCATGTGGCGATCCTTGATCGACTGGTTCCGCAACCTGTTGGCACGCCTTTTCGGCAAAAAACGCCCGCCCGCCACGCCTGAACGGCCCATCGCCGATGCCCAGGACCTGCCTGCCGACACCGTGATCGTAGTCGTAAATGAGGAAGAAGTCCTCAGCCCCGACACGATCACCACCAACC
>WFYJ01000028.1 GCA_015490175.1 Saprospiraceae bacterium
GCATTCGTCGCCTGCCAGCAACAGTCCAAGGCACCCGAGGCCAGAGCCGGCACGGCACCTGCCAAAGGACAGTCGGCCGTGGTAGATCCCGATTCCAAACCGCACATCCTGCAGATCGCACTCAACTCGCCCGACCACACCACGCTGGTCAAGGCCGTGCAGGCCGCCGGGCTGGAGGACGTGCTGACCAATGCCGGCCCGCTGACCGTGTTCGCACCCACCAATGAGGCCTTCGCCCAACTGCCCGAAGGCACACTCGAAGAGCTGCTCAAACCCGAAAACAAACAGACGCTCGCGCGCATCATCAAGTTTCACGCGGCGCCGGGCAAGTACACCGAAGACATGCTCAAGGACGGCATGAACCTCTTCATGGCCTCGGGCCACTACGTCAAGGTCGAGAAGAAAGCCGACGGTACCTACGTGCACGGCGCCAAAATCATCGGCACTGTAGAGGCATCCAACGGCCTGATCCACGTCGTGGACAAGGTCATGCTGCCGCCGGAGCTGCAATGACGCAAAAAAAGGGAGGGCCCGTCCCTCCCGCTTTTTTCCTCATTTGCCGAAAGGCAGAGGAGTGAATGAGCGAAAGAGGTAGTGACGCACGGCAGTGCGCCTGACGGTAGGGGCGCACGGCAGCGCGTCCGACGGTAGGGGCGCACGGCAGCCTGACACGGCAGGGTAGTTCACCGATTCCACCGATTCCACCGATTTGACCGATTTCACCGATTCGACCATGAAAAACCTGAAGTACATCCTTTTTGTCGGCTGGTGTGCCTTCTGGCTTTCGCCAAATGGCGCCCGGGCAGCCACCTGGCGCGTATGTGCCGACTGCCCTGTGGCCGAGCTGCAGGAAGCCATCGAACGGGCGGCGCCCTGCGATACGGTACGCGTAGAAGGCGGCGTGTGGACGCCCGATACCACGGTGGTCATTGACAAGCCGCTGGTGCTGCTGGGCGTCAACGAGCCCGTCATCGACGGGCAGGGCGGCAAGCACGAGCTGATGCGCATCGCCGCACACCAGGTGGAGGTAGCGGGGTTCACCTTTCGCAACATGGGCGTCAACTTTCTGGAAGACGTGGCCGCTCTGCGTGCTGAAGAGGTACGCGAGGTGTACATCCACCACAACCGCTTCCTCAACACTTTCTTTGCCATTTACCTGGCGCACGTACGCGGCGGCGAGATTGCCCACAACGACATCCGCGGCCAGGCCGTAGAAGAAAACAACTCGGGCAACGCCATCCATGCCTGGTACTGCAGCGATCTGTGGATCCACCACAACGACCTGGCCGGCCATCGCGACGGCATCTACTTCGAGTTCGTAGATCACAGCCGCATCACCGACAACTACAGCCACGACCAGTTGCGCTATGGCCTGCACTTCATGTTTTCCGACGACGACGTCTATTACCACAACACCTTCGAACGCAACGGCGCCGGCGTGGCCGTGATGTTCAGCCGCCGCATCGACATGTGGCAAAACCGGTTCCTGCACAACTGGGGCGGCGCTTCGTTCGGGCTGCTGCTCAAGGAGATTTACGATGCCGAAATCCGCGACAACGTCTTTTTGAAAAATACGGTCGGCATCTTCGTCGAGGGCTCGAACCGGGTCACCTACACGCGCAACCGCTTCGAGCGCAACGGCTGGGCCGTCAAGATGAACGGTGGCTGCCTGGACAACGCCATCACCCACAACGCTTTCCTGTACAACACCTTCGACCTGGCCACCCAGATCGACAACGAGTCCAATACCTACGACGAGAACTACTGGAGCGAATACGCAGGCTACGACCTGGACCGCGACGGCTTCGGCGACGTGCCGCACCGCCCCGTCAAGCTGTTTGCCTGGGTGGTGCAGGAAACGCCCGAAGCCGTGGTGCTGCTGCGCAGCCTGTTCATCGATATTCTGAATTTTTCCGAAAAGGTAAGCCCGGTGCTCACGCCCGCCACCGTCGAGGATCGGCGCCCGCTGATGTGGCCGACCACCTGAACGCCGCCAATTGGAGCGATGGAGTGATGGAGCGA
This sequence comes from Saprospiraceae bacterium, assembly GCA_015490175.1. Taxonomy (GTDB): domain Bacteria; phylum Bacteroidota; class Bacteroidia; order Chitinophagales; family Saprospiraceae; genus WFYJ01. The sequence continues at coordinate 2,023 of WFYJ01000028.1, forward strand.
TGGAGAGAGGAGTGAGGAGTGAGGAGAGAGGAGTGAAGAGTGAAAAGTGCGGGTGGATCGGTTTGCCCGATTCCACCGGTTTGCCCGATTCCACCGATTTGACCGATTTGGCCATGAAAAACCTGAAGAGATGATCGCCATTCACAATCTGAACAAATCATTTGGCCGCCTCGAAGTGCTCAAAGGCATTGATTGTCGCTTCGACCGGCGCGGCACCATCTCGGCCATCCTCGGGCCCAACGGTTCGGGCAAAACGACGCTCATCAAGAGCATCCTGGGGAT
>WFYJ01000029.1 GCA_015490175.1 Saprospiraceae bacterium
CTGCGCGCAAACTGCGTTTTCTGCGGTCGAAAAATCATTCAGTTACACAAAGCGCCACTGAGCATGCACTGATTTTCACAGAGTTGTAAACTCCAAACTCCGAAATCACGGGCTGTTACAGCCTTTTTTCAAAAGGCTCCTCACTCCTCACTCTTCACTCTTCACTCCCTCCTCACCCCCCCGGGCCGGCAGCACGCCGTCGCGCACCAGCAGTTCGATGAAGCGTTTGGCGCCCGCCTTGTTGACGTGCTGATAGTCGCCAAAGAGCGCATCGTCCTGCAGGGCCGTGCTGTAGTCGCGCACGTGCAGGCCGGTAGCGCGTTCCACCTTTTGACGAAAGTCATCCAGATTGCGGATGCGCGCGGCAAAGGGCGGCCAGTACGGGTTGATGAGCAAGCGCACTTCGAGTCCGCGCCGGCGGGCCTCGCTGACCAGGCCTGCGAGCCGCCGCAAAAGATAGTCGTCGGTATGGATGGTGTAGGGCGGCGCTGTGGCGTTGGCGCGCTTCATGCGCTCGGTGATGACGCGATCGAGCAACCAGTCTTCATCGGTACGACGCAAGTAGAACAAGGTCCGCTGAAAGATCTCGCTGTTGTAGCGAAACAGGTGGCTCACCACCCCACCCCACCAGGCCCTGGGTGCGCGCGCGTGGATGAGGCTGTCGAGGCGAGGCGAGCGGGTGCGGTAACAGTTGAAGCCGGCAATGAGGGCGTCGTTGGTGCGGTCGCACATCGTCACGTCAATGACGAGCAGCCGCCCGGGCCGGGCATACCGGTCCATCCAGTCGGCGCACAACACGCTCCCCAGGTCGATGGGCAGGGCATTGTAGGACAGGTTGAGGCTCTGCATGCCCGTCTGGCGCTCCACTTCGGGCTGGAAAAACATCAGTCCGCGCGAGTTGCCGAGGAAGACCACATCGGCATCGGGCTGCCCGTAGTAGAGCCGCGAGTAGCGGAACCGGCTGTGCGCTACCACCTGTTCGAGGGCAAGCCCGCCCAGGCGGTCGCCAACAAACACCAGCAGCACCAGGCCCAGCCAGAAAAGCGGGTTGCGGCGCAACCGGGCGCTGCGCGTGTCTGCATGGGATATGTGCGCGTGTGGTTTCAAATCAAAACTGGAAGTAAATGAACGCATTGGAATCGAAAGTGCCGAAGAAAGCCATCAGCCACAGCAGCACGGCCCATGCAGCCACCTGCCACTGCGGCTTCCGCCAGACGAGCTCCTGCCAGTCGAGGCGCAGCGCAGCAACGTCCACCCACAAGAGGAAGGCGATGAGCAGGGCGCCCTTCAGCACCAGAAACTTGTTGATAACCAGCTCCCACGAGAACGAAGCAATATCGGCCATGCCCTGAAACATGGCCATGGCCGTGCCAAAGTCAGGGCTTCGGAAAAACACCCAGGCCACATTGGTCAGGGTATACACCAACAGGATATAGCCACCCGCCTGCAGGGCACGAGGCACGCGCAGCGCAGCGAGCATTTTGCCGAAAGGCGGACCCAAAAGGCGCTGCCCCACCAGGTACATGCCGTGCAGAAAGCCCCAGAAAACGAACACCCACGAGGCGCCGTGCCACAAGCCGCCCAGCAGCATGGTCAGCATCAGGTTGCGATAGGTCTTGAACGTGCCATGACGGTTGCCGCCCAGCGGAATGTAGAGATAGTCGCGCAGCCAGGACGAAAGGGTGATGTGCCAGCGCGTCCAGAATTCGCTGAAACTCCGACTGAAATAGGGCGAACGAAAATTTTCGGGAAACCGAAAGCCCAGCATGCGCGCCAGGCCGATGGCAATGTCGCTGTAGCCCGAAAAATCGCAGTAAATCTGGAAGCTGTAGAAAATCACCCCGATGAGGAGGTGCATGGCGCCGAAGCTGTCGGGCGACTGGAAGCACTGGTCCACGAAAGGAGCCAGTGTGTCGGCAATGGCCACCTTCTTGAAAAAGCCCCACAGGGCCTGCGTGCCGCCCTTGACGAAGTTGTCCCATCGGAACGGATGGTCGTGGTGGAATTGCGGCAGCAGCTCGGCCGCCCGCACGATGGGTCCCGCCACGAGCTGCGGGAAAAAGGCGATGTAAGTGGCAAAGCGCACCAGACTGTGCTCCACCGGAATCTTGCGGCGATACACGTCGATGGTGTAGCTCATCGACTGGAAGGTGTAGAACGAAATGCCCACCGGCAGGATGATATTCAGCGTGGTCCAGTCGGCTTCCCAGCCGATGGTGTGCAACAACGCACGCAACGACTCGGCGAAGAAATTGAAGTATTTGAAAAAGGCCAGCACGCCAAGGTTGACCACCACGCTCACCGTCAGCCAGCGCTTGCGCCAGCGGGGCCGGTGCTCATGTTCCAGCTTCATGCCAACGAAGTAATCCACCAGCGTTGAGAAAGCGATCAGGCTCAGAAAGCGCCAGTCCCACCACCCGTAGAAGAAGTAGCTGCCTGCCAGGCACCACAGGAGCCGCCGGCGCCCACGCAGGTAGAAGTACACCGGCATGAACACCAGGATGAAAATGAGGAATGGCAGGCTGTTGAAGATCATGACTCGTGCTGTGGGGTCTGTTTTTCGCCTTTCGGCAAATCATTCACTGGTGGCAGCGTTTTCCTTCAGCAATTTCATTATGGCATCGGCCCAGATGCGATAGGCCGACCCGTTGAGATGGATGCCATCTTCGGTGAAGCGCGCGTCGAGGCGGCCCTGCGCGTCCGAAAACAGCGGATGCAGGTCGAGGAAGCGGCATCCATGTCGGGCTGCCAGCTCTTTGAGGGCCTCATTCACTGCGCGAACATCTTCGTTGCGGATGCCGAGGGGCCGCACCTCGTTGTTTACCGGCAGCAGACTCTGCACCACGATACGGGTGCGAGGCAAGGCGGCAGTCAGCCGTTGCAGCAGCACCTCGTATTGCCTGATGACAAAGCCGGGCTCGTGAAACAGCAGGTCGTTGATGCCGATCATGAGGAACAGCCACTCGGGCTGCAGCTCCACCACCTCGTCGAGGCGGTGCAACACTCCGCCAATATGGTCGCCGTTGATGCCGCGGTTGCGCACGCGCGGGTTTTGCAAGAGCTCGACCCACTCGCCCTGCCGTGTCAGCGAGTTGCCCAGCATGACGATGGTCGCAGAATCAGCAGGCAGCATGTCCAGTTGCGATTTTCGGTGTGCGTATTCGGCCCCTACCCCGCGCGTCTGAAAGCGATACATGAGGTAGCGCCAGCCGCCGAGGCGATGCACGGCCCACAGGCCGACAGCCATGGCCAGCACGTTGAGCAGCAATGAGCCTGCCAGGATTGCCTTGCACCAATTGCTACACGTACTCATGCCTCATTTAGTGGTGTCCTTGAATAGATGATCGTGCACCCTGAGAATGAACCGGCTGTAAAAAATTGCGTGTAGGGTTTAGACCTACATTCCGCACCTTTGTGCAGGAGTCCCCGGTATTTTTTTAAATTCAATGTTATCGCATGGAAATAGACAGTATATTAGAGACGCAACGAATTGACCATCTGGGTATTGTGGCAGGCGTATGTGATGAGGTCGGTCTGATTTCAGCTATTGATGAAGTGGTTGGGCTGACAAAGCGCAAAGTGAGTTGCGGTATGGCCGTACAGGCCATGGTATTGAATGCGCTGGGGTTTTCAGGGCGAGCGTTGTATCTGATGCCGCAATATTTGCACAACAAGCCTGTGGATTTGTTAATAGCACCGGGCTTGAAAGCAGAAGATTTCAACGATGACAGTCTGGGGCGCTGCCTGGATCAGTTGTTCGAAACAGGCGTGACAAAGGTTTTTGCTCACGTGGTACGCAAAGCACTGGAAACCTATGGGATAGAGTGCCGTTTTTTTCATCTGGACAGTACGAGTTTTCACGTACATGGGCAGTACGAAGGGCAGCAAACACCATCGGAGCAAGCAAGTGCAGAAGGCGAACCGATAGCCATACAGATCACGCATGGGTATTCGAAGGATCACCGTCCGGATCTGAAGCAAGTGGTGGTCAATCTCATCACGACACATCGGTCGCAGCTTCCGGTGTGGATGGAATCCCTGAGTGGCAATGCGGCAGACCGCAAGAGTTTTCCGAAAACGATCCAGGCATTTTGCAAGCAGCTGCAGCAGGCCGATGAGTGTTTTTTCGTGGTAGACAGTGCGCTATACAGTGCTGAAAATCTGAACAATCTGTCACACATACGCTGGCTGACGCGTGTGCCGCGCACGCTCAAGGAGGCCCGTGAGGTACTGACCCATACAGAACGCGCCCAGATGCAAGATCTGGGCGATGGATATGCCGGTGTGGAAGTGCGCAGCAATTATGCCCAGGTGGAACAGCGTTGGCTGGTGGTGTATTCAGAAAAGGCAGCCCGGCGAGAAGAAAAGACCTTGCAGCGTCGGCTGAGCAAGGAAAAAGAAAGCGCGCAACGTCAGTGGCGCAAACTGCAACATCAGCAATTCGACAGCCCGCAACAGGCTCAGGCAGCCATGGAATCCTTGCAAAAGAAGTGGAAGTATCATAGCCTCTCGGCGCAGGTGGTTCCTGTGAAGCGCTATGCCTCGCGTGGCCGTCCGGCCGCCGGTTCTGAACCGCAAGTTGTTGGATTCCAGTTGGAAGGGCAAGTGCAGCAGTCGGAACAATTGCTCGAAAAGGCGCGAAAGGGTCAGGGATATTTCATACTGGCCACCAATGAATTGGATGCAGATCGCCTTTCGACACAGGACATGCTCGCTCAGTACAAAGCTCAGGCCGTTTCCGTAGAACGCGGCTTTCGTTTTCTGAAAGATCCATTGTTTTTCGCTCACAGTCTTTTTCTGAAAAATCCGGGTCGCATCATGGCGTTGACCATGATAATGACCCTCTCATTACTGATCTATTCGCTGGCCGAACGCAAGTTGCGCGACATATTGCAACAAAGTGGGCAGAGCATCCCCAATCAAGTGGGCAAGCCGACCCAGCGTCCGACCATGCGCTGGGTTTTCCAGTTGTTCGAGGGGATCGATTTGCTGCTGATTCGAGAAAACGGACGAATTGTCCAGCGAAAAGTACTCAACCTCACGCCTGTTCAGCTACAAATCATCAATATGCTCGGCCCGCCGGTCGAAAAATGCTATCTGATCGATGCTTGAGGTGCGGAATGTAGGCTCCATATAAAGGGGCGGTCATCCTTCAGACATGCCTTTTCCCCGTTGAGTTCCTCGATGCGTGCCTTCCACTGGCGGATCTGCTGTTCTGTTGCGTCCGAAATGTCGATTTTGAGCTGTACCGCCTCCCCGGGAAAGGCAATGGCACCTTGGCGCCCCTGTTTTTTCAGTGCCTGTATTTTCCTTTTGCACTCCTGTATTTCCTCGTCCAGAACGGCCCTGAATACTTTCAGCTCTTCTTGGGTGATGGCGCGTGGATCCTCGGATTTATTGTAGAAATAATCCCTTTTCTTTTTCTTCAGTTCCCTGATTTTGCGCTTGAGTGGCTTGGAAAGCGAGGCGTGCCCTTGTACGGAAAATGTTTTGCTTGCAATGCGCTGCACCAGGGAGTCGCCTGTGCGTACCTTGAAGGTCAGGTTGGGCAGCAGGGGGGTGGGCGAATGGCGCTCTTCGTCGGGCATGTCGACGAACAGCGTCAGCCACAGGCGCAAGTGATTGATCCACACGGCCCATCGCTTCACTTCCACGCCGTAGAGCGAGCGGGCAATGATGGCCTTTTTGCGCTCGAAGGGGGAAGGAGCATTCTGCGTCAGCTCGGGCGGGGCGTTGTTGTGGGTGTAGAGGTCTTCGAGTGTACGTTCCAGTACTTGCAGCATGCCTACTTCAAAGGCACCAGAGCCCGCTGCTGGGTCGCAGACGGTCACATTCTCCAGTTTCTCGATCAGCGTGCGGATTTCTTCTGCACTGAGTGTGACTTCTACCGAATCTCCGGGTGGGAAGAAAAGCTGATACAGGCTTGCCTGGCGGATGTCGGTAGTTTGTTGCAACCACTTGATCAAGGCCAGGCGGCACATCAGGTCCACCTCCACGCGCGGCGTATAGACGGCACCCTGATCCATGTTGGTGATGCGCTCGAAGATGATGCCGAGGAATTCGGGGTTGAGTTCCAGTTCCTCGTCGTAGCGATCGTTTTCCTCTACGGTGAAATTGTATTGGAAGAGAAAATCGAAGAAATCTCCAATGAGATCATCGGGAATCCACAGATCTTTGTCATCCACGCCCTGCTTGCGCTTGAAGAGTTCCCCGTTGAGATAGGGGGCCATCTGCAGGGCCGTTTGCGTATCTTCTGAAAAGGGTGCATGGCCATAGGCCACCTTGCATCCTGGCGGATTGTTAAGGGCCTCAAAGAACAATGGTGCCAACCACTCTTTGTAGAAAGTGTTTCGAGGGCGATTGCTGCGTTGATATTCCCGCCAGAAATCCTGTAAGAAGCGGGGATTCTCGCCCAGCCAGCCTTTCTTTTGTACAAAACCGAGAAAAATGGTGCGGATGGCGAACAGGAGGGCAAAATCCTGCCTGAGGGCTTCGTCGGTTGTCCCCACTACTTCCCGGGCGATCTGGTCGTATCTGGGCCTGAATTCCTGATAGAAAGCGTCGGAAACAGCTTCCAGTGAGAAGGCTTCCAGGATCTGCGCCATCGAGGACAAATCGGCCTTCCCGAATTGGAGGACGAAGGTTTTGTTGGGAAGTTCCGGGTCCACAAAGAAAGTGTAGCGCCGGTAGGGGCTGAATTGTTTGCGCGTGCCGTGATAGGTGGTTGTGATGAGCGAGAGCCGAAAGCGACCGGCATCATCGTAGAAAGCGAAGATACCGGCATTGTAGTTGCCCGCCTTGAGGATGCGCTTGCCCAGATCAAACTGCATCTTTTTGCCGGAGCGCGATGTCAGCTCCCGTACCGAATGCACATCGGCAACTACGACATTCTTTTGCACATCGGGAAATTCGATGACACCCAACTTTTGCACCGTATCAAAGGGCCAGCCTTCTTTGACCAAACGGTCGAATGGCTCGAACTCTTTATCCTGTTGGAAAGGCGCGATTCGACGCATCAAGTAGGTGAGCCGTTCATGGGTGTATCCTTCAAGCAGTGGTTTCAGGAACTCTGTCATGTGTCGCTTTGCCATTTTTGTGCAAAAACTGTTTGCCAATGTTGTGGTAGCAGATTTATCGAATGGCGCTCCACCTCTGCCACGCCGTATCCGCTGCTGGTCTTGGCGCCAAAGCCGTATTTGGTGAGCATGGCGTGGACGCCTTCAGCGATTGCGGCGAGGTCGGCTTTGGCGGTTTCTTCCGAGGGGTGGAAGTGGAGTGGGACGTAGAGGAGGGAAAACACGCCACTTGTGCCCGCAGGCACGCATTCAAAGTAGATGGGGTTTTTCCCCGTGCCCGTTGCCCGGTCGTGGGGGTTGATGACTTCCAGTCCGATGCGGTCGAAGAAGGTGGGGTAGAAGTGGAGGCAGCCTGCACGGTATGCTTCACTTTCTTCCTTTACATTGCCGAACAGACGCACCATTTGCTCGTTTTGTGCTGCTTCGTTCAGCGTTTTGTACCGCCTCAGTCGGTACATGGCGGCACGCAACGCGCCTTTCCACTGAGCGGGAGCTATGCAGGGTACTTTGAAGACCCACTCCTTTTTGACGGGATTGTCGAGAATGTAGAAGTCGGTATCGTCCTTGCTGATGTAGGGTTTGCGCAGGGTGAAGGGGAGCTGAAGCGCCCATGATCCGGGTGGGAGACCGGCGAGGTCGGGGAGGGAGGGATATAGTTTCAGCGCGGCCAAATATTGCGATTGCCGTTGAAAGAATGCTTTCGCATGGTGTTCGATCCAATAACGCAATCCCCCGCCCATTTTGCCTGAACCCATGCGCGCTTCATCTTTACGGCCGGTGCCTGCTGCCTGCGTCAGGATGGCAATACGTGCCCAATCGTCTTCGATCCCGCCGATGGCAGGCCACCGGGTGGGCTCATCCGCATTGGGATCAACCAGTCGCCTGATGGCAAAGCCCTGCGTAGTACTGTTTTGCAGGGCAAGGGGGAATTGGGCGTGGTATTCGCGTTTCATAGAGTTTAAGTTTCTAATAACCAATTCCAGGCCTCAATCAAAGGGGCAAAAACACGTCGCAAGGATTCTTCAGACGCACACTTAGCTACCTTTTGGGAAAACCATACATGGGATTGCTGATACTGAAAGGCTGTGATGAATGCATAAATCCATGATTTGTTTTGTATCCATGGGTAATTGTTTCTTTTCATAAGTTCAGGAAACTCCTCTCTGCCCTTTCTCAACAGTTCACGTGCCATTTCTTCGGAATGGGAATATAATCTGGTAGCAATTTCATCATTATTCTTGTCTAACAGGAGCTTCAGAATATACCCATCGAAATCTCTATTGGAAATCCCTTGGATGGCGGCATCAGATACGTGTAAGACGATACAGGTTCCTTCGATATAGGTCTTGAAGAGATTTTGATATAAAGGATGGGTAGTCCAAATCAAACCGTTCCATTTGGCATCATGTTGTTGCAGGTCATTCGCGATCCGGTTTGCACGTTCTATCGGAGATTGAAGGTCTTCTTGGTCGAAAATCAGCAAAATTCGTCCTACTGCTTGTAGAGGAAAAGAGGCGAGTGCTTCAATAACCTGGTTATATCCTTCTCTTTTGTGCCCAAAGACACTTTTCCAGTCGGGGGGGCGTGGCTTTGCGACCTGGTTCATAATTTTTCTGTCATAAAGCACTTTCCCGACTTCCCGTTCAGTCGCTCCCTCGGTGATCACTATGATTTCAACAGACATTGGTGTCTCTTTCTTTGAGGAGATAGTATAATGGCGACTTCGGTATTTCTTCTTCTGACTTGACGCGCGGATCTCCAATAAATCGGAACCAACTGGCGATTCCCTTACCTGCTGAAAGATCTGCCTGTAATAGTCCGTTTTCCAAATTCAGCCGAAAGACACGAAGGTCGTTTGTAAGCCGGTGGTTTTCTTCGACCAGTTGTACAAAGAATGCCAACACTTCCAAACTTTGGGTTGTGATAAAGATCTGGATGGGCTTTTCTGTGATCAGATTGATGGTTTCTTCCAACAATCTGCCTAACCTCGCCGGGTGCATGAACAGCTCCGGGTCTTCCCACAGGAAGAGTCCGTAGTGCTTGTCGTTGGTGTTGTCGGGAAGAGGCGATTGTGGTTGATCGCTCGCATGGATTTGACTGGCAAGAGCAGTCAGGCCGGCCAACACCTTGAAGGCGTGGCGGGCGCCGTCGCCGAAGTGATCAATGGCAAGGCGATGATGCCCGGGCAGAGCGAGGTAGCCGGTTTTGCGTTGGGTGTTGCCGGGCGCATCATCCAGTTCCGTTTTGACGTTTTTGAAGTCGGGGAAAACCCTTTGAAGGCTCTGGGCAAGCTGTTCTTCCCAAGCGATAATGCGATCTTTGGCCTTGTGGACAAAGCGTTTGTGGAAGGGACGCGTTACTGTGTGGAAATCAAACAGCAGTACGCGATCATGCAATGGGAGTTTGCCTTCTATGGCCCAGACGGCAAAGTGATCAATGCCGATTTTGCGATCCCATTGATGCACCCAGGAATTTTCCCACAGGTAGGTCCAATATGCGTTTTCCAATTGGATGCCTTTTTCTTCAAAGTACGGCGGCATCATTGGTTGGGGAACCGTAACGGATTGCGGTGATAGTCGGAAAAGGCTGATTTGGTGTATATCTTTTTTGATAAAAGCTTTTTGAATAGTGGATTTCTCAGGTGGAGCTGTCAACGAAAATCTGCTGAAGGGAAAACTCTCGGGAAGATCCTGAAGAATCACGTCCAAAGAGTATTCATCTGTCAGTGCAGCAGGCGAGTTTTGCCACTTTTTGGGCTCTCCATGACGCTCGCGCAAACGCGGCATGGGTTCTTCACCCAGGAAGTCAAATCGGTTTAATGTATGAGCAGGCCAGGCTGAGGGCTCCAAGTCAGGTGTAAGCACATTGCACGCTCGGCCGCAATTGCTTGCCAGGTAAAGCATTTCCAATACGGCCGTCTTGCCACTGTTGTTTGGCCCAATGAGTACATTGACTTTGCCGAAATCGTCCAATGCTCCTTGTCGTATTCCACGAAACCGATGTATTGCCAGGCGCTTGATCATATCAGATGTTTTGAAGCAGATCCTTTGTTTCCGTTGCACTTCTCACTTTCCATTGGTTCATAGGTGTTGTAGTCAGGCTTCCTTGCACCCCAAGCACGGTGTGCCAGGTATTTGCATCACTCAAGATGCCGTAAAGCTGTTGGGCCAGGTGGTTCTTTTGGGGCATCCATGCCCATCCGTGAATGGTCCATTGTTTGTTATCGCTGTAAGCCCAGGTAGCACTGATACGTCCGCGCCTGCGCTCCGGATGCAATGTGCCGAAAATTTCCGCCTGTGTTGAGTTTTGCGGCCATTGATTGAATCGCCATTCGTTTTTCAGGGCGGGAGTGGTGGGTGCCGTCTGCCACTGTGAAACCAGGGGTTGGATCTGCGCACCTGCCCGACCCATTCCGGGAACCTGCGTCCACCACCCGGGCAGGGAAGGTGCAAAGGCGTAATGAAAAAACAGAAAGTGCCGCAGGTCAGGCTGGTCCTTTCTGTCTTTGTCCGGGGGAGAATTTTCAAGAACTTGCCATTCCCATTTTTGGGCGGCTTCCCGGATCGCTTCGCGCTCGGGCAAGCTGAATGCGCCGTACCCCAGTTGTGGGCGGGCACCGATAGCGCCGTACTTTTCCAGCCACAACAACAGGGCGGCCAGCATGGCCACCGCCTTTTCTTCGCCCTCGATTTTCAATGTTAGTCGGCCTGCACGTCCCGGCAAAAGATACCATCCTCGCTTTCTTCCCGGCGGGCGGATGTTGATGGTTTTATTGCGTGGCTGCCATACGGGTGCAGTGCGATCTTCCGTTACCTCCAGCCGAAACCGTCGTTTCCACCCCGTTGCGCCAAATACCTGGCAGGCATCGCACAGCCCGGCATCCCGAAGGCGTTGTCGTTCTTCAGTAGCTTGACTCCTGTGGTATTTCTCCGCATCGAACGAGCATGTGTGCTCACCGGGATCACATGCATACCCACCCAGGCCGCGCACGATGGCCTCGTACCACCAGCGCAGGCTGCCCAGAATGCCGGCTTCGTGGATACGTGTCATGGTCCTGTCGAGACTGCCGGTCCACAGGGGCGTGCGTGTTTGAATTGCGATTTTCATCAGGGCAAGGGATTTCGCCTGTGTCCAAGATAGCCAATAAATATATCATGCCAAAACGACCACCTCGGGATACTTTTGCATCCCGAACTGGTCGTTGTACACATATTTCAGAGACTTGAAGCCGACCATCAGGAAATCACGCCCAACTCCTTGCCCACTTTCGCAAATGCCGCGATGGCCTTCTCGATGTGTTCGGGTTCGTGGGCGGCGGAGAGCTGCACGCGGATGCGCGCCTTGCCCTTGGGCACGACGGGATAAAAGAAGCCGATGACGTAAATGCCTTCTTCGAGCAGGCGGCGCGACATCTCCTGTGCCAGCCTGGCGTCGTAGAGCATAACGGGCACGATGGGGTGCTCGCCCGGAATGATGTCGAAGCCGGCGCGCGTCATGCCCTCGCGGAACATGCGCGTATTGCGTTCCAGCTTGTCGCGCAGCTCGGTCGTCTCGGTCAGCATGTCGAGCACCTTGATCGAGGCGCCGACGATAGAGGGCGCCAGCGAGTTGGAGAACAGATACGGGCGCGAGCGCTGGCGCAGCAGCTCGACGATCTCCTTGCGTGCGGCGGTGAAGCCCCCCATGGCGCCGCCCAGCGCCTTGCCGAAGGTGCCGGTGATGATGTCCACGCGGCCCATGACGTTGCGGTATTCGGCCGTGCCGCGGCCCGTCTTGCCGAGGAAGCCGGTGGCGTGGCAGTCATCGACCATCACCATGGCGTCGTATTGCTCGGCCAGGTCGCAGATCTTGTCGAGCTGGGCGATGATGCCGTCCATGGAAAAGACGCCGTCGGTGGCGATGAGGCGGCGGCGGGCACCCTGGGCCTGCTTCAGCTTCTCTTCCAGGTCGTTCATGTCGTTGTTCTTGTAGCGGAAGCGCTGGGCTTTGCACAGGCGGATGCCGTCTATGATGGAAGCGTGGTTCAGCTCGTCGGAGATGACGGCATCTTCGGCGGTGAGCAGCGGCTCGAACAGGCCGCCGTTGGCGTCGAAGGCGGCGGCATAGAGGATGGCATCCTCGGCACCCACGAAGTCGGCGATCTTGCGCTCGAGCTCCTTGTGGATGTTCTGGGTACCGCAGATGAAGCGCACCGAGCTGAGGCCAAAGCCGTATCGGGCGATGGCTTCCCTGGCCGCCTCGATGACCTTCGGGTGCGACGAGAGGCCCAGGTAGTTGTTGGCGCAGAAGTTGAGCACCTCACCGCCCGGCGTGGCGCAGATCTCGGCGCCCTGCGGCGTGCTGATGATGCGCTCTTCCTTGTAGAGGCCTGCTGCACGCAGATCCTCCAGCTCTTTCTGTATCTGTGGTCTTACGTTGTCGAACATGGTATGTTTTGTTTTTTGAAAAATGAGGCCACTGAAAAAAGTCGGAAAATCATTCAGTTACACAGAGAATCCACTGAGGATACACTGATTTCCGCAGAGTTATAAAAACTGCGTTCAAGCTGCGTCTTCTGCGCCTGAAAGCTACAGCGCCACGGCATCGCTTTGCAGGTGCGCGATCATGTCGGCGGTCATGGCCTCGAGGTCGAAGCGATGCTGCCAACCCCAGTCGGAGCGTGCGTGGCGGTCGTCCACGCGTTCGGGCCACGAGGCGGCGATCTGTTGCCTGAAATCGGGTGCGTACTGCACCTCGAAATCGGGGAAGTGCTTGCGGATGGCATCGGCTAGCTCGGCAGGAGTGAAGCTCATGGCGGCGATGTTGTAACCGATGCGCACCTTGACCTGCTCGGGCGGCGCCATCATCAGTTCGATGGTGGCACGGATGGCGTCGTCCATGTACATCATGGGCAGGCGGGTGTCTGGCCCGAGGAAGCAGGTGTAGGGGCGGCCCAGGACGGCCTTGTGGAAGATGTCCACTGCATAGTCGGTGGTGCCGCCGCCGGGGGGCGACTGGTAGCCGATGATGCCGGGGTAACGCACCGAGCGGACGTCGAGCCCGTATTTGTTCCAGTAGTATTGTCCCAGCAGCTCACCCGACACTTTCGTCACCCCGTACATGGTGGTCGGCGTGAGCGGCCCGAACTGCGGGGCCAGCTTTCGGTCGGTATGCAGGCCGAAGACGGCGATGGAACTGGGGAAGAACACCCTTTGTACGCCTGCCTTGCGCGCCACTTCGAGCACGTTGGTCCACCCGTCCATGTTGATCTGCCAGCCCTTTTGCGGATTTTGCTCGGCCGTGGCGGAGAGCAGGGCAGCCAGGTGGAAAATGTACCCGATCCGGTGGGTGCGCACGATGGCGTCCAGTGCGGCGCGGTCGGTCACGTCGAGGATCGTCGTCTCCCAGTCGCCGTGCAAGGCAGGTCGGATGTCGGAAGCAATGACGTGGCTGTCGCCAAAACGCTCTTTCAAAGTACGCGTGAGCACGGTGCCGATCTGGCCGTTGGCACCGGTCACGAGGATTTTCGCGTTTCTCATCAGGTTTGTTTTGGTCAGGGAAAGCGGCTGGAAAGCTTCCTTTCCGGCCCCTCGCAAAGATAGGCATTAGTTGTCGTGGCCCCGCGATAACGGCTGTCATCCTGCGGCAGGTATAATCGGTGAAATCGGTATAATCGGTGAAATCGGTATAATCGGTGAAATCGGTTCTCTTCACTCTTCACTCCTCTCTCCATCACTCCGTCACTCCATCACTCCATCCCAAAAAATCGGGCCATTCACTCGGGCTGGGGCAGGGCACGGACGAGCGTCCAGGTTTTTGCTTCGTGGTTGATGCGCGCACACCAAGTCTGCCGGCCATTGGTGATGACCAGCCAGGGAGCTTTCAGCGCCATGTTGTACCAGGATGCCTGGGCAAAGACCTGGTCGGTGAGCGCCACGCGGGGGGCCTTGCATTCGACGAGCAGCCAGGGATGCATGTGCCGGTCGTACACCAGGATGTCCACCCTTTTGCTGCGCCTGTTGACCCGCACCTGCTGCTCCACGGCGATGCGCCCGCGCGGAATGCCGTGGGCCACCAGCGCCTCGATCATGAGCTGCCGGACGATCTCTTCGGGCGTGTGAGCCACCCATTTGCGGCGCACGGGGCACCACAGTTGGCGCAGGCCCTCGTACCGTCGCTTTTTCAGCTTTTCGGCAAATGGGGTGAGGTCGAGCTGGATCATGTGGTTCGGGCTGGCGGTGAATCAGTCGTAAAGTTCCGGGCAACGGGCCCGAGCTTTCCGGCCTGCGAAGTTGAGACTCAGGCCAAGGCGCAGTTGGTGCTGTCCGGCGAGGAAAGCGGGCACGGCCGGCAGATCGGTAGGGCGTCTTCTGGCCTGGCGGTATTCGTAGCCGAGCTCGAGGTGTAGCCACTTGTAAATGGGCGTACTCAGCCCCACGCCGCCCAGCCACATCAGGCCGTGGTCGAGCATCTGGTCGGTCAGCAACTGGCCTTCGGGCTCCTGCCAGATCGTCCAACGCGTCTGCTGGCGGCCCAGGCCGGCGTGGAACACGAACCCGAAGCGGCGGGCTGGCAGCGAGCTGAAATTGAGGCGTATCCAGCCGGCCCACCACTCGCTGTCGAACGACTCGCGCGTGCCGCCCCCGCCCGAGGAACCGGGAAAGCGAAAATCGGGGTGGGTCAGGTCGGTAGCCCAAAGCAGGCCGGCTTGCAAGTGTTCGCTACCCGCAGCCACCCGGACACCGCCGCTCAGCCAGCGCTTGCCGGGCGTGTAGCGGTCGAGCCGCCAGGCCGTCCGGTCCGTGGCCAGCGACACCTCTGCATACCATGCCTGCCCTTGCAAGCGAGTCGTGCTCACCAGGGTCAGCAGCAAAATCGCGGCGCAGATTTGCAGGTTTCGTTGCATCACGCCGCAAAAATGCAGTTTTCAGGTCGTCGAGAAACAAAAAAAAGCGAAACCCGTCACGGGCTTCGCCTGATTTGCTGGTAGATAAGAGTTTCTTTTTTTGCGGAAGCCCACTCAATGAGCTATGTACACGTGGCTGGTCGAAAAAGGCGAAATGGCAGGTGCGCGGTCGCCCGTGGACTGGGTGATGTACAGGGCGGTGATGGCCACCATGAGTGCCAGCAGGATGGCGGCCAACACCGTCTCGCGTTGCTGTTTCCGCTTTCGTCTTGCCAGATCGAGGGCATAGTCATTTCGTGCGTCCGCATGCTGGGGAAGGTCGAAGTGTTTCATAGTTCATGGGAATTTTATGGAAAAAAGGAATGTCCATGGGATGTGGGCAATAGTGCGTACCATTGCACCGGTTCAATTGGTTTTTGGGACCTTCGTGGAATTGCCATTGCGGGCGGATATGCAAAGAACTGTGATGGCAAATATATGCGAAAAATTAATTTAAGCGCAACTCAATTTGAAATTTTTTTCATTTGTATTCACGGTCTGACGAAATCCGGATTTGCCCATGGCGTCGAATGGCAAAAAATTGAGTAACAAAGAGATCGCGCGTGCTTTCCGCTTGCTGGCCGACCTGATGGAGTTGCACGGTGAGAATCCGTACAAGATCAAGGCCTACCAGAACGCTTACATCCAGTTGCGCAAGCTGGGCAAGCCACTGGCCGAGATGGATGACGAAGAGCTGGCCCGCCAGAAAGGGGTCGGCAAGGCCATTTTCTCGAAAATCAAAGAGCTGCTGGCTACGGGTACGCTGCGCAAACTGGAGGAATACCTGGCTGTGACGCCGGTCGGCGTGGTAGAGATGCTGGAAATCAAGGGGCTGGGCCCGAAGAAGGTGCGTTTGTTGTGGCAGGAGCTGGGTATCGAGTCACCGGGCGAGCTGTTGTATGCCATCAACGAGAACCGGCTGCTCGAACTGAAAGGATTTGGTCCCAAAACCCAGGAAGCCATCCGCGAGCAGTTGCTGTTCTGGTTTCGGTCGCAGGGCAAATTCCACTATGCTACCGTGGCCCTCGAGTGGCCGGCCATCGAGGCGGCCCTGCGGGCGGCATTTGCCGAAAGGCGCATCATGCCCGTGGGCGCCTTCCGCAGAAAGTGCAATGTGGTCGATGGGTTGGATGTGCTGATCGAAGGACAGGCACCTGCGGATGCCGACCGGTTGGAAGCCATTGCGGGTACGAGCGATTGGTCGCCGGCTGAAGGCGCATGGACGGGCAAGTGGGCCGATACCATTCCCCTGCGCCTGCACTTTTGCACGGAAGGGTGGGGCACGGGCGTCTGTACACTGACGGGCGACGCAGCCTTCGTGGCCGGACTCGAAGCACTGGCAGGTGGTACCTTGCCCACCGCAGCCGACGAAACGGAGATTTTTGCGCAAGTGGGGTGCCAGTGGGTGGCTCCCGAGCTGCGCGAGAGCACGCGCTTTCTGGACCGGGCGCGGCGCGGCGCACTGCCCGACCTGATCGAAACCGACGACATCAGGGGAGTGATCCACGCACACAGCACCTGGAGCGACGGCATCCACAGCCTGCGCGAGATGGCGCTGGCGGCACGCGCGCGCGGCTATGCGTACCTGGTGATCAGCGACCACAGCCGATCGGCCTTCTACGCCAACGGCCTCGATGCCGACCGCGTGCGCCGGCAGTGGGACGAGATTGATCGCCTGAACGAGGAGCTGGCTCCGTTCCGCATCTTCAAGTCGATCGAGTCGGATATCCTGGCCGACGGCTCGCTCGACTACGACGATGAGTTGCTGGCCGGCTTCGATCTGGTGATTGCGTCGGTACACAGCCATCTGCGCATGGACGAGCAGAAAGCCACGGAGCGCTTGCTGAAGGCCATCGCGCATCCGGCCACGCGCATTCTGGGGCACCCCACGGGCCGCTTGTTGCTGAGCCGGCCCGGCTACCCGATCGATTACGAGCGCATCATCGAGGCCTGTGCCGCGCACGGTGTCGTGATCGAGCTGAACGCCAATCCGCATCGGCTCGACCTGGACTGGAAGTGGATTCCCGCGGCGCTGGAGGCGGGCGTGTGGATCAGCATCAATCCGGATGCCCATTCCACCGACGGCATCGACGACATTCGGTGGGGAGTGGCATCGGCGCGCAAGGGCGGCCTGGATGCGGCGCGCTGTCTGTCAGCGTTCGACCTGGCCGCGTTCGAAGACTGGCTGCACAATGGTCGGAAGCATTAACAGCTCGTTAACACCTGTACTGCTGAGGCCCACAGGTGAAAAAAATTGAGCCACTTATCTTTGCATAGCGCAAAAAACAGCATTTCACAAGCCCATTATTCCATCAATCAAAAATCCCGAAACTATGTTGAAGCGACTCATTTTCAGCCTGATGGTTGTGCTCATGGCTGGCGCCATGGTGAGCTGTGGCTCGGAAGGTGGCGACACGGCCACTGCTGAGGCCCGTCAGAGCGTGACGCCCAATCAGGATGCTGCCAATACTCCTCAGCCGCAACCGGCTACTCCTGCCACGCAGGCGCCCACCGGTCCGACCACGAGCATTGCCTTCGAAGAGTCGGAGTACGACTTCGGCAGCGTGAAGGCCGGCGAGAAGGTGCGCCATCCGTTTAAGTTCAAGAATACGGGTTCGGAGCCCCTGATCATCAGCAATGCCAAGGGTAGCTGCGGTTGCACCGTGCCGAGCTGGCCGCGTGAGCCGATCCCGCCGGGTGGCGAAGGCGAGATCCTGGTGGAATTCGACACGAAGGGCAAGCGCGGCAAGCAAAACAAGAAGGTGACCATCACCGCCAACACCGAGCCGCCGCAGACCTTCCTCTACATCAAGGGCGAGGTGATCCCCGATCAGACGCAACAGCAGAACACGACCAAAGTGACCCAGTAATCAAACGGGTCTCTGGTTCCACGAAGCCCGCATCAGTGCCATTATTGATGCGGGCTTTCTATTTTGGCGGCCATGGAAAAGACCGTAGGCATCCGACATTTCCTCTCGCTGGTCAAGTTCAGCCATACCATCTTCGCCATGCCCTTTGCCTTGCTCGGCTTTTTCATTGGCGTGCAGGACATGGGGCTCTTTCGCTGGATCGATCTGTTGCTCGTGGTCGCCTGTATGGTATTTGCGCGCAGTGCGGCCATGGCGTTCAACCGCTACCTCGATCGCCACATCGACGCGGCCAACCCGCGCACCCGCAACCGGGAAATACCTGCCGGCATCATCAGTCCGCGCCAGGCGCTGCGCTTCGTGGTGCTCAATGCGGTACTGTTCATGGCAGCGGCCTGGCTGCTCAATCCGCTGTGCCTTTACCTGTCGCCGGTGGCGCTGGCCGTCATTCTGGGCTACAGCTACACCAAGCGCTTCACGGCCCTGTGCCACTTCGTGCTGGGGCTGGGCCTGGCGCTGGCACCCGTGGGTGCCTACCTGGCCGTGACGGGCCGGTTCGCGCTGCTGCCCCTGCTGTACGGGCTGGCTGTGCTCACCTGGGTAGCCGGCTTCGACATCATCTACGCGCTGCAGGACGAGGATTTCGACCGCGCATACCAGTTGCATTCGGTTCCTGCGGCACTGGGCAAGGTGCGCGCGCTGCAGGTGTCGCGCCTGTTGCACGTCATCAGTGCAGCGGCCATCGTGTCGGCCGGCTGGATCCTGATGCAGGAGTATCCGCAGGTCGGCTGGCTGCACTGGCTGGCGGTGGGCATCTTCTGTCTGCTGCTCGTGTGGCAACACCGCCTGGTGAAGCCGGACGACCTGAGTCGGGTCGATCTGGCCTTTTTCACGACCAACGGCATGGCCAGCCTGGTGTTCGGCCTGCTCGTCATCCTGGATTTCTACCTTTGACGTTCATCCCAGAGGCTACGGTATGCCCGATGCAATCCCGTTCGGGAATTTTTGACGACGGTCAATGGTCAATGGACGATTTTTTGAGATGGAAAGGAAAGAGATGGAGTGAGGGAGTGACCAGCTGCGCAAACTGCGTCAGCGCTGTGTCTTCTGCGTCTGGAAGATCATTCACTTACACAGAGCGCCACTGAGCATGCACTGATTTTCACAGGGTTGTAAACCCTCAACCCTACACGCTCAACCCTCAACAACAGGTCAAAAACTGCGCGCAAACTGCGTCCATCTGCGGCTGAAAGCTGCGGTTTTTGGCTGAGCAATCGAGGAACCAAAGAACCGAGGATTCAATTCAAGAGCCCCTGATGAAAAAGTCGAAAAACATTCAGTTACACAGAGATCCACTGAGTGCGCACTGATTTTCACAGAGTTGTAAACTCTGAACCCTCAACACTACACCCTCAACCATTTTTGCAATAAACCAAAATTCAAACTGTTTGCCATGAAAAACCGACTTTTCGTCCTGATCGGCGCATTGCTTGTGGTTCTTCAGTTTTTCCAGCCCGATCGCAGCGTGCCTGCCTACGATGCTTCTCAGGATTTCATCAATCAGATGAAGCCACCTGCCGATGTGGCGGAGATGCTGCGCGTGGCCTGCTACGATTGCCATTCGTACGAGACGGAATGGCCGTGGTATTCCTGGGTGCAACCGACAGGATGGTGGTTGGGCGGTCATGTGCGCGAGGGGCGCGAGCACTTCAATCTTTCGCTATGGGGCACCTATTCGGCTGAGGATCAGCAGGACATTCTCGAACATATGGCCAAAGCCGTAAAGAAAGGCTTTATGCCGCTCGAGCCCTACAAGTTCATGCATCCCCGGGCAAATTTGAGCGATGCCCAGCGCGCCGCACTTGCCGCCTGGCTGGAACAAGCCGAGGCTTCCCTGTCTCATTGACTCAGCATGTGAGCTTTATGAAAATCTGGAAACAGTCATTTACCCTGGAAAGTCTGAACGCCCTGTCGGCCAACACGATGGTCGGCCATCTGGGCATCGAGATCGTGGAAGTGGGCGACGACTATCTCAAGGCCACCATGCCGGTAGACCATCGCACGGTGCAGCCCATGCGGCTGCTGCACGGTGGGGCCTCGGTGGCGCTGGCCGAGACGCTGGGCAGCGTGGCCGGCGTGCTCTGTCTCGAAGACCTGGAGCGGCAGAGCGTCGTGGGCGTCGACATCAATGCCACCCATCTGCGCCCCGGCCGCGAAGGAGAAACCGTCACGGGCATTGCCCGGCCGCTGAAAATCGGCCGAACCACCCAGGTCTGGAACATAGACATCTTCAACGAACAAGGCAAACAGATCTGCGCCAGCCGCATCACTCTGGCCGTGGTGGCGCGAAAGTGAGGATGCGAGGGATCGAGTATTGAGCGCACTGAAAAAAGTCGAGAAATTATCCAGTTACACAGAGTTCCACAGAGAAGGCACTGATTTTCACAGAGCTACAAAAGCTGCGCCCAAACTGTGTCCGTCTGCGTCTGAAAGCTGCGGTTTCAATGGATGAGGATTTGGGGAACCGAAGAAGAACCGAGGATTTGAGCAAGCACCTGATAATCAATTTGAAAAAGTGCTCAACCCTGCACGCTACACCATTTTGCCCCCGGTTCATTTTCGGGATGCAGAATTATACCCAGCGCAATCCGGTTTGGGAATTTGAGATGGAGTGAAGGAGCGACTGAGTGAAGGAGTGACCGAGCGCACGAATTTCGCACATGTGGGCCGAACGCTCAACGCTACACGCTCAACCCTCAACTCAACCTGCACAACCGGTTTTCCCAAACCACTTCGTTTCGGGTATATCTGTTCAAGACCACCACCCGAAATATTTCGAAACCTGATTGCGCCAAACAGACACCAATTCATCCACCATGTTGCCTCGACATTGCTACCTGATCAGTCTGATTTGCTGCCTTTCGGCAAATGCCACCGCCCAGCATGCCGGTTATCTCGATGACTGGCTTTCAAAATGGGACCACGCCCATGCCTACACGCGCGCCTTTGCGGAAGCCATGCCCGACAATTTGTACGATTTTCGGCCCACGGATGAGGAAATGAGCTTTGCCCATCAGCTCGAGCACATGGTGCGCAACATGACCTGGTTGGCCAACAGCTACTTTGGTGCAGACCCTTTCCCTGTGGAGCTGCCGCGTGAAGGCAGCAACCCGCCCCGTAGCAAGGAAGAGCTGCTTGCCTTGCTGGACCAGGCATTTGCCTACGTGCGCCAAGCCGTTGCCGACACGCCGCCCGAAGCGTGGGATGAACAGGTTGACTTCTTCGCCGGGCCCATGAGCCGCCGAAAGGTGAGCTGGCTCCTCTTCGACCACCTGACGCACCATCGCGGCCAACTGGTCGTGTACCTGCGCCTCAACGGCATCACGCCGCCGCGCTACGTGGGCTGGTGACATTTTGCGAAAGCACCATCAAAAAGAAGATAGTATCCCCGATTAACTGATTTCAGACTGCATTTTCTGCGGCCGAAGGCTGCGGTTTCAATGGCTGAGGAATCGAGGAACCGAAGATTTGACAAAAAACTGATAATCAACAAGAAAAACTCTCAACCCTCAACCCTCAACTCTCAACCTTGCGTGCTTCACCTTTCTGCAGCCGGTCCATTTTCGGGATGCGCGATCATCTATTTCAGGACACCATCAAAAAGAAGACTACCATCATGGCACAAGCGATTCCTCCTTTCCATCTGGCCTTTCCGGTGACGGATCTCGAGGCCACCCGCGCGTTTTACCAGGATTTGCTGGGCTGCACCATCGGACGCACTTCCGAGCGTTGGATCGACTTCAATTTCTGGGGACACCAAGTGACGGCCCACCTCGTGGATCAGCCCGTGCCCGATGCACCCGCCAATCCCGTTGACGGCAAGCAGGTGCCCGTGCGCCACTTCGGCTGCATCCTGCCGTGGGACGAGTGGCACGCCCTTGCCGAGCGCCTCAAAGCAGCGAGCGTCGAGTTTGCCATCGAGCCCTATCTTCGCTTCGCCGGACAACCGGGCGAGCAAGCTACCATGTTTTTGCTCGACCCTTCGGGCAATGCATTGGAATTCAAGTCATTCAAAAATCCCGAAAAAATATTTGCCACGTGAAGCAGGCATTTGCAGCTGTGGGTGCATTGGTGATCGGACTCGTGCTCATGAGTGGCTGCGGAGCAGATCAAACCAGGACTTTTGATGGCCAGATGACCGATCCGCGCGATGGGCAGACCTATCGCACACGCGTGGTCGGCAAGCTGGAATGGATGATGGAGAACCTGCGGTTTGCCACCGACACCTCGTGGTGTGCCCCTCAGGACAGCGCCTGCGCCATGGGGCGGCTGTACCCCTGGAGTCAGGCCATGCAAGCCTGTCCTGAGGGCTGGCGCCTGCCTGCCATCGGCGAGCTGGGCGAGTTCGTCGAGCGCTTCAGTCCGGGCTGGCGCTCCAAGGCCAACGGCCCGCGACAAGCCTTTCTCGACCTCGAACCGCTGCTGCAACCCGCAGGCTTCCACCAGCCGTGGACGGGGCGCTTCGTCGATTACGGCCAGGCCGCGACGCTGTGGACGTCGGACGAGTTCGGCCTGTCGGCGGCCATGGGGCTGGTCTGGTCGCGGCCCCATGAAACCGTAGAAATCACGCCGCTGAGCAAGGAAGCAGGTCACGCCTGCCGATGCGTCCGCAAGGCATCCGACAGCCCGGTCCGCTGAGCGGGTGTTGCTCCGCGTGGATACCCAATGCTGAGATGGAGAGAAGAGTGATGGAGTGAGGAGTGAGAGAGTGACCGATTGTGCGAACAGCGCGACAACTGCGGTTTCAATGGATGAGGAACCGAGGAACCGAGTATTTGACAAACAGTTGATAATCAACAAGAAAAACTTTAAACTCTAAACTTTAAACCCTCAACCCTCAACCCTCAACCCTCAACTTGGTCAAAGGTTGCGGTTTTTGGCTGGAGAATCAAGAATGGATTTGACGGGTGAGGCGAGGCAGCTCATTGACAGGTATTGGCGTTTTTCTTGTAATAGTCACTCTTTTTCGTTTGCGGCTCGAAGTGTGCCTTTGCACTTCGGGTCGTTTGTTTTTTGGCGAAAGCCAAAAGATGCCGGAATTATCGGGGCGTGCGCGCGGCCAATGCCGCTACTTCGCGCCGTGCCACGCGGCCGTACCACGCCCACAGGGCTGCTGCCATCAGTGCGAGCAGGGCGATGACCCACCACTGGAGGGGCGGTGCATTGCCGAGTCCCTGGCCTTCGAGCCAGCGGGTGAAAAGGAAGTGCAGGCCAAGGAAGGCGGCCAGGGCGATCAGGGCTGCCACAAGCAAATCGCGTCGGAAGCGCGCGGCCAGGACGGCTCGGAGCAGGGCAGGGGCATAGCCCAGCTCGAGCAGGCGCGCCAGTTGGCTGCGCATGCGCGCCGAGAGCAGCGACAGGCGGGTGGCCAGCAGTGCTGCCGCCAGCAAGAAGATGATGAGTCCGGTGGCGAGGATGAAGCCCAGTAGCAGCTGCACGGCCAGTGCCACCTCTTCGCCGACCACGCGCCCGCTGCTCACCTCGTAGCCCTGTGCGTCGAGCCAGCGCAGCAGCTCGGGATCGGCCGGGTTGCGCACCTTCAGGATGAGTCGGGCGGGGCCGTCGGCCGGGCGCGTGCCGAAGCGGTCGTTGGCCCATTCGAGGAAGTCGAGCGGTACGAGGATGCTGTTGATGCGGTCGGAAAAACCGGCGATACGCGCCGTATACGTCGCCGAGCGGCCATTGCCCTGCAGGTAGAGCGTCATGCGGAAGCGCTTGATGGTGGAAGGCGAGATGGGAGGCAGGCCGTGGCTGGGGGCAAAGCCGAAGTTGTACAGGGCCAGGTAGTCGCGTGAGAGGATGACGGGCACCTCGCGCTGGCCCGGCTCCCAGCGGAAGTCGGGCGGATGCACGTCGAGGAAGGCGTCGGGAACGGCCTCGAAGAACAGCTCGGTGTAGAAGCCCAGTTGCTCGTTGCGGGCCTGTACGCGGAACCGGTTGGAGAGAAAAGGCCCTATGTCTTCCACTTCTGGCAAGCGACGCAGGGCCGCGAGCTCCTCGTCGGAGAACACGGGCTTGATGCCCAGTGAGTTGAAGATGTTGACCTTCTTGTTGATCTGGATGAAATGGGCATCGGCGCCGCCCGTGTGCAGCAACTGGCGCGCGCTGTGCCAGGCTTGCAGCGCTACCAATACCATCAGCAAGCCGAAGGCGAGCGAAGCCATCCCGCTGAGGCGCTCTCTGGGCGATACCTGCTCACCCACAAGCTTGTGCGTCAGGGCGCGCGGCGAAAGCTGTTTGGCAAGGTGTTGTTTCATGATGTCGGTTGTCGTGTGGTCGGTTGTTCCGGATCGCTGTGCTGCCGGCTTTTCGTCATGGGGATGGTTTTTGGCGCAAGCCGTGTAATTTTGCGGGCCTTTGCACCGCTTGCTCATTTTGCTTCAAAACTGCTGCATGGCCGAGAAAATTGTCATCCTCGATTTCGGATCGCAATATACCCAGTTGATCGCCCGCCGCATCCGCGAGTTGAATATCTACAGCGAGATCGTGCCTTTCCACAAGATTCCGCCGCTCGACGACGAGGTCAAGGCGGTCATCCTGTCGGGCAGCCCCTTCTCGGTGCGCGACGAGCAGGCGCCGCGCGTACCGCTCGACGAGCTGGTGGCCCAAAAGCCGGTGCTGGGCATCTGCTATGGCGCCCAACTGTTGGCGCAGCATTTCGGCGGCCTCGTCGAGCGATCCGAAAAGCGGGAGTATGGCAAGGCCCACCTGCGCGATATCCAGCCCGATCCGCTGTTCGAGGCCATCGAGGAGGGCAGCCAGGTGTGGATGTCGCATGGCGACACCATCGTGCAGTTGCCCGAAGTGTTCGAGCTGGTGGCCGGCACCGACAGCATTCCCGTGGCGGCCTTCCGCGGGGCGCCCGACCGCTTTGCCCATCCGGTGTACGGGCTGCAATTCCATCCCGAGGTGGTGCACAGCATCGATGGGCTGCAACTGCTGCACAACTTCTGCATGCACATTGCCGGCTGTACCGGCGACTGGACGCCGGCCTCGTTCGTGACGCAAACGGTCGAGCAGTTGCGCCGGCAGATCGGCACCGACAAGGTTATCATGGGCCTGTCGGGCGGCGTCGATTCCACGGTGGCGGCCACGCTCATCCACCGCGCCGTGGGCGACCAGCTCACCTGCATCTTCGTGGACAACGGCCTTTTGCGCAAGCACGAGTACCACCAGGTGATGGAGTCGTACAAGGGCATGGGCCTCAACGTGATCGGCGTGGATGCCAGCGCGCGCTTCTACCGCGAGCTCAAGGGCGTGACCAATCCCGAGCAGAAGCGCAAAATCATCGGGCGCGTGTTCATCGAGGTGTTCGAGGAGGAAGCCCACAAGATCCGGGACGTGGTGTGGCTGGGGCAAGGCACCATCTACCCCGATGTCATCGAGAGCGTATCGGTGCACGGGCCCAGCGTCACCATCAAGAGCCACCACAACGTGGGCGGCCTGCCCGAAAAGCTGAAGCTGAAGATCGTGGAGCCGCTGCGCATGCTGTTCAAGGACGAAGTGCGCAAGGTGGGCAGCGAGCTGCACATCCCGCCCGTCATTCTGGGCCGCCACCCCTTCCCCGGGCCGGGACTGGCCATCCGCATCCTGGGCGAAGTGACGCCCGAGAAGGTGCGCCTCTTGCAGGAGGCCGACGCCATCTTCATCAACGGCTTGCGCGAGTGGGGCCTCTACGACGAGGTGTGGCAGGCAGCCACCATCCTGCTGCCCATCCATTCGGTCGGCGTCATGGGCGACGAGCGCACGTATGAGCAGGTGGTGGCCTTGCGCGCTGTGTCGTCTGCCGACGGCATGACGGCCGAGTGGAGCCGCCTGCCTGCCGACTTCCTGGCATGGGTCAGCTCGGAGATCATCAACCGCGTGAAAGGCATAAACCGCGTGGTTTACGATATTAGCACCAAACCGCCGGCCACGATCGAGTGGGAGTGATGGGGCATTTGCCGAGAGGCATATGTCCGGCTTTCGCCAAATGCCGCCCGCAAGGAGTAGCAGATCATTGCCCCGCCCAGGCTCGTTCGACAGGCCGGTATCAAAACGAAGTGCATGCAAGGCAAACATCGAATTCTGCCCCTCGTGGCATTGATGATGGTACTGGTCTTCAGTGCCTGCGATATTTTCAAGCCGGTGCCGCGCGAAGACCGCAGCCGCCGCGGCGACGAAGAGGAAGAGCTGGGCGAAATCGTAGGCCGGCGCGTCTGGAACCCCGAGACGCAACAGTGGGAGCCGGTGCGTGAAGTGCGCGAGCCGATGGATACCGTCGAGTGGACCGAGCTGCCGCGCGAGTCTTTTCCGCCCATCGTGTCGCGGCCCGACGTGGTGCAAAATGCCGGTCAGGCATTGCCCGCCGACACCGAACTCAAGGATCGCTATGCCGTCGCTTTCCTGTTGCCCTTCATGACCCATCGCAATCCGCCTTCCCGACCCGACATCTATACCCATAGCTACTGGGCCCTGCACTTTTACGCCGGGGCGCAACTGGCCATCGAAGACCTCGAGGCCGAGCGCGGGGCCGCCCCCCTCGATATTTACGTGTTGGACACCAAGGCATCGAGGGCGGAAATGCGCCGACTGCTGACCTCCAGCGCCGAGCTGGCCGGTGCCGACCTCATCATTGGCCCCTACCGGTCGGCCAACGTCTCGATGGCGGCCGAATTCGGCAAGCAGCGCGGCAAGGTGGTGGTATCGCCCTGGGCTGCCGCCAGCGGACTCACCTCCGACAACGAGTATTTCGTGCAGGTGAATCCCTCGCTGGAAACCCATTGCAAGATGCTGATGCGCCATGCGCTCCAAACGCGTACCGACACCGCCGAAATCGTGGTGGTGGTGCGCGACGAGCCCGACGAGCTGGCGCGCCTCGAGTGGTTCCGCGAAGCAGCGTGGGAGTTTGCCGGAAGGCGCGACACGGTGCTGTTCCAGGAATTCATCGTGCGCGACACCACTTCCGACTTTCACGAGTTCCAGATCGGTCCCATGGTGGCGCCCGAGGGAGAAACCATTTTTCTGGTGCCTTCGTGGTCCAACGAAAACTTCATCTACGCCCTGCTGCGCCAACTGCTCATCGCCCAGCAGCAAGGCAGCGTGGTTGATGGCGTGGTCAGGCAGCAGCGCCAGGTGCGCGTGTATGGCATGCCCCAATGGGCCGATTTCGAGCGCATCGACGTCAATTTTCTCGAAAAACTGCAGGTGCACATCTCTTCACCGTTTTACATCGACAAAGAGCGGGACGCGGTCAGGCAGTTTCGGCGTCGCTTTTTCGAAAAGTATGGCGCCTTGCCGCAGGAGGCGGCCTACTTGGGCTACGACGTGACGCACTACATGTGTGGCATGCTGCTCGACTATGGCACCCGTTTCCAGAAGGTGCTGGATCAGCATCCGGATGAGGGCTTGCACATGAAGTTCGAGTTCGAGGCAGTGCCGGCTGCGGAGGCCCCTGCATGGAACGAAAGGCCAGACCGAGTGGACCGCTTCGAAAACAGGGCGCTGTACCTCCTGCGCTACCACCAATTCCATTTCCAACCGGCAAACGAATGAGGCCCGAACGCTATGAACGCATCCGCTCGGTGGTGGAGCGCCGTCAGGGCAACCTGACGGTCGTGCTTGAGAACGTGCACGACCCGCACAACATCGGGGCCGTGATGCGCTCCTGTGAGTCGGTGGGGCTGGTCGAGATCTTCGTGCTCTATACCGAACCCGAACTCACCGAAGAGCGCCTCACGCTGGGCAAAAAAACCTCGGCGGGCGCGCGCAAGTGGGTGGACGTGAACTACTACACCGACGTGGAGGCCTGCTTTGCGCACGTGCGCAGCAAGTACGACACCGTCCTGGGCACGCACCTCGGCGAGGAAGCCGTGGAGCTCTACGACCTGGACCTGACCCGGTCGGTGGCGCTGGTGTTTGGCAACGAGCACGCCGGCATCAGCGAGGCGGTGCTGAAGCATTGCGACGGCAACTTCATCATTCCGCAGATGGGCTTCGTGCAGAGCCTCAATATCAGTGTGGCCTGTGCCGTGACGCTGTACGAAGCGCTGCGGCAGCGCAGGGCGGCCGGTTTTTACGGTCCCGACAATCCGACCATGACGGCCGAGCAGCGACAGGCGCTGCTCGAGGAGTACCTGCGCCGCCACGACGTCCGCTCGAAAAACCGGACCGTACCGCGCATCAAGTAGGGTGGTAAATATATGAAAATCAGCATCTTACCTGCGGGTGCTCTGTGTGACTGTTTGCATCAAGCTCAAAATCCAATCGCAATGAAGCAGATTTTTCAGAAAGGCCTGTTTGCCGGATTCTTTTTACTGGCCGGCCTGGGCAGCCTGACGGCACAGAACAAGTTTGGCGTGTTGAACGCGCAGGCCCTGCTGGCCGAACACCCCGACATTCAGGCCGCTGACAAGCAGCTCGAGGCCTACTACAACCAGCTCGTGGAGCAGGGCAAGCAGAAGGCCGCAGCATTTGAAAAGGCGTATGTGGAATTCATGCAGCAGATGCAGGCGGGTGAGCTGGCGCCGGCCCAGGCCGAGCAAAAGCAGGCCGAGCTGACACGGCAGCAGCAGGAGCTGCAGGCCCTGCAGGCCGAGATCGCCCGGAAGGTCGAGGCGCGCCGGCAGGAGCTGTACGCGCCGGTGCTCGAGAAAGTGCAGGAAGCCATCGAAGCGGTAGGCAAGGAGCAAGGGTTCACCTTTATTTTCGATACGAGCACCTACCTCGCCGTGCTTTTTGCCGACGAGGCGACCGACGTGTCGGCGGCTGTGCGCGCCAGGCTCGGCCTCTGATCAGGTGCGCGCAAAGAGCCGACCCAGCTTCCTGGCCCGTGCCAGCTCGAGCACGCCGCGCATGATGCCGGCATCCACCACGGGCATCAGGTCGAGCCGGTGTTGTTCCATTTGGCGAATGGCCTCAGACAATGGCGTTTCCGAGGCGAGCGGGGCCGGGATGCGTCGTCCCAGCTCGCCCACGGGCATTTGCTCGGGCTTGCCTGCGGCCAGGTGCTCCAGCAATGCGTCTTCACCCACCACCAGGCTGGGTCGGCCCTGCTCGTCGAGCAGGACGAACCCCTGTTCGCCGTTTTGCGTCATCAGTTGCAGGGCCAGCCCCACCGGATCAGAAGGCGCCAGCAAAGTGTACCGCCGGCGCATGACGTCATTTACCGACACGGAAGAAAGCATCTGGCTGTCGCGCACGAATTGATATTCCCGGGAAGCAGTGTGGAAGACGAATACGGCAATCAGCCCGAGGATCAGGTCGAAGTGGAGAAAGGCCAGCAGAAGCAGCAGCAAAGCGATGCCCTGGCCCATCCAGGCGGCAATGCGCGTGGCCCTCACGCGCGACCACCACAAGGACAGCAGGGCGCGCACGACGCGGCCCCCGTCGAGCGGAAAGGCGGGCAACATGTTGAACGCCGCCACGAACAGGTTGGTGAAAGCCAGCGCAGGCAGAAAGTTGCGGCTGTACAGAAACAGCGCACCCGAAGGATGCGCCAGCGTCATGAGGGCATCGCTCACCCACAGGCCGCGTTGCCAGCTCAGCCAGCCCCACAACACGGCGGCCACCGCGATATTGACCAATGGGCCTGCAATGGCCACAAGGAATTCTTGCAGCGGCCGCTCCGGAATGCGGTCGAGGCGCGCCACGCCGCCGATGGGCAGCAGCGTGATGTCGTGTGTGCGTATGCCGAAACGCCGGGCCATGAGGGCATGACCAAACTCGTGCAGCACCACGCACACG
This sequence comes from Saprospiraceae bacterium, assembly GCA_015490175.1. Taxonomy (GTDB): domain Bacteria; phylum Bacteroidota; class Bacteroidia; order Chitinophagales; family Saprospiraceae; genus WFYJ01. The sequence continues at coordinate 29,652 of WFYJ01000029.1, forward strand.
AACAGCGCCAGCATGAACAGCCCCAGCCATCCGGCCGACGACAGGCCCATGCCGCTGCTCCAGCCGATCCAGGCCACCCACACAAACAGCAGGAAAAAGGACCAGTGCACTTGCACCGGTATGCCGAAAAGGCGGATGAGCTGAATGGTGCCGCGCATGAAAAGCGTATTTTCTGAATGACGTTTGCCCGGAAAACCCGGCCGGGCGCGGGCAGCGGATTCCTTGCGAAAGTAAAGAAGGCAATTTGCCAACAAAGGGCAGTGCCCTGCGGTTGCCATTTTTCGGCAATCATTCAAATGGACCGGAAAAGAAAGCCGCTGCATCCATGCCGATGCAGCGGCGGGTCTTTTTTGCCGAAAGGCGGAGTGCATTCACGCTGTCTGCTCCCAGGCAGCGCCGAAAAGCGGCACGTAGAGCTGCCCTTTGAGGATGTTGCGCGCGATGACGAGGCGCTGGATCTCGTTGGTGCCTTCGTAAATCTGCGTGATCTTGGCGTCGCGCATGAGGCGCTCCACGTGGTATTCGCGCACGTAGCCGTAACCGCCGTGGATCTGTACGGCTTCGACGGTGTGGCGCATGGCCACGTCGGAGGCGAACATCTTGGCCATGGCCGCGGCCGCGGAGTAGGGCAGGCCCTGGTCTTTGAGCCAGGCGGCGCGATAGACGAGCATGCGGGCCGCCTCGATCTCGGTGGCCATGTCGGCCAGCTTGAAGGCGATGGCCTGATGCGCGCTGATGGGCTTGCCGAAGGCCTTGCGCTCTTTCGAGTAGACGAGGGCGCGCTCGTAGGCGCCGGCCGCGATGCCGAGGGCCTGCGCCGCGATGCCGATGCGGCCGCCGTCGAGGGTCTGCATGGCAAACTTGAAGCCGAAGCCTTCCTCGGCGATGCGGTTTTTCTTGGGCACCACCACGTCCTGGTACATGATGGAGCAGGTGTCGGAAGCGCGGATGCCGAGCTTGTCCTCTTTGGGGCCGATGGTCACGCCCGGCCAGTCGCTTTCCACGATGAGGGTGTTGATGCCGCGATGGCGCAGCTCGGGATGGGTCTGCGCCATGACCAGGTGCACCTTCGAGGTAGAGCCGTTGGTGATCCAGTTCTTGGTGCCGTTGAGCAGGTAATGGTCGCCGCGGTCTTCGGCCGTGGTGCGCTGGCTGGTGGCGTCGCTGCCCGCTTCGGGCTCCGAAAGGCAGAACGAACCGATCCATTCGCCCGTGGCCAGTTTGGTCAGATACTTTTGCTTTTGCTCCTCGGTGCCGTAGGCTTCCAGGCCCCAGCACACCAGCGAGTTGTTGACCGACATGATGACGGCACAGGAGGGATCCACCTTGGAAATTTCTTCCATGGCCAGCACGTACGACAGCGTATCCATGCCGCCGCCGCCATACTCGGGGCTGACCATCATGCCCATGAAGCCCAGCTCGGCCATCATGCGCACCTGCTCGGTCGGAAACTCGGCCTTGATATCGCGTTCGATGACGCCGGGTAAAAGCTCATTCTGAGCAAAATCGCGGGCCGCTTCCTTGACGGCCTGCTGTTCTTCAGTCAGTGAGAAATACATGGTCTGGTTATTTGGTTAAACGTCTGGCAGGGCTTGCGCCAAAAGCAGCGCAAATATCCTGATTTTGCGGGCAAAATGCCGCTGCCATTTCTCATGGCTTTACAGTTATGTGGTAGCCTGAAACAGTGTGCTGTGTTTCAGTGGTTTGTGTGCACAGGTGGGGAGGAGCCGCCTCCTCAAACTTCTTCCAGAATGGTGCGGAAGGCCACGTATTTGTCCTTGAAGCGCTCGGCATGTTCGCGCTGCAGGCGCGGCGCTTCGGTCTCCTGGTAGCGCGCCAGGGTGTCGAGGTCCTTGCAGGTGTACTGGATGGCATAGGTGATGCCCTGGTGGTCGTCGTGGCCGTAGAGGTGCAGCAGCTTGTAGCTTTCGAAATATCCGGTAGCCATCACGTCGGGGATGTGCACCTGACGCATCCATTCGAGCCATTCCTCGGCCACGTCGTGGTCCACTTTTACCGTCACATTGTAGATGATCATGTGGTCTTGATTTTTTTTGATTCGGCTTTCGCCAAATGCTACCCGGTGGCAAAGGTGCGAAATGGGGGGCATCTGTCTGGCGTGTGGCTTCGGTGGGCAAGCCCTGTGACGGGCCGGAAACGAGCACACTGAAAAAAGTCCGTAACAACCCCGAGTTTCGGGGCAAGCAGTGACAACCCCGAAAATCGGGGCAGGCAGTGACGCGTGACGCGTGTCAACTATAGATAACACACTGATTTAAAATAAAAAATACATTGCGAATCGTTGCGTCCCCGACTTGTGTCGGAGCCTGCCCCGGCTCGCCGGGGACAGGCTGTTGCGTTCCCGACTGGCCGTCGGGACAAGCTGTTGCGCGAGATTTTGGGTTTTTTCAGGGGACTCAGAAACGAAATAGTCAGGGATAAAAGACATCCCTGACTACCCACACCTGCAGCAAGGCAACGCTACAGGCTTCCCGACGGGTGTGCTGTGCCGGCTTCAGGCGGCGATGAGTCCGCCGATCAGGCCAATCAGCAAGAGGGCGAGGTATATCGCCAGCAACATCACGAAAATGCCGTTGACCACCAGTCCGACCACCGTGAGCGGATCGTCGGGATAGGCGCGTCTGGCCTTTCGGGCCAGCACGTAGCCCGCAATGAAGCACCCGAGGCCGGCCGTGGCCAGCACGCCCACCTTGCTCAGGGCTGCCAGCAGATACAGCAACAGACCGGCGCCGGCCAGCACGACGGACCATAACCCGTGCTCATTGTCTGCTGCAAGGCGGGGTTTTTGGTGCTTTTGTAGCGTTGCGCAACGCCTTTTTCTTGGCCAGCCGCACTGGCAGCGGGTCTTCCCTGGACGGTTGCAATACCTGCATCAGTTTGTTGGAAGGTGCCGAGTTGACAGCCTGTGCCGATGGAGAAAGCCAGTTTCCCCCTGCAAGGCACACCAGAAAGAGTACAAATGTAAAGGGTCTCATGTGTGCTGTTTTTGAAAAGGTCAGGAAATCACTGAGAAGGTGTGCCAAAATCAGGCGCGAAGGACAGTCGGGTGGTGAAAGGAATGTTAAACTCTCCCCGCCTTCCTGGTTGCAGTGTTAAAATTGTTTGTAACAAGCTGTTACAGCGCCGTCGAATGAAGTTGCGTGCAGAAATATTGTGCATGGCGGCGGTCACGCGACAGGCAGTGACACAGTTGAGCGGGGCCTTGGCCCCAGGTTGAGACCGCCGGTCGTGCGCTTGGCCGCACGACCGGCGCCTGTTGAGACAAGCGCCGCCCCGCGGGGCGGCGCTTGATGTTTGTTTTGTTTTTGCTTGAAAAGTCCGGGAGCAGCATGTCATGCAACCCCAATCGCCGGAGGCGTAATAGCGCCCACTGTCATAAGGTGTGTGGACTTGAAAACTGCGCGCTGCGTAAGGCTGCGGCCAGAGGCTGCGGTTGCAATGGGTGAGGATTCAGGGAAGCAAGGAACCGGTGTTTTGATACAAACAACCGATAGTCAGAGTGAAAAAACTCAAGGTTCCTCGCTGGACGCGCAACTGTTTGGCAGTGGACGCTGTGCGCTATCCCCCACACGTGGCGAAAAGGGCCACCACGAGCAACATGACGTAGAGGTAAAACGCCAGCACGATGCCGTTGAGCACCAACCCGACGATCGAGAGGGTGATGTTTGGATCGCGGCTCAGTCCGCGGAAGCCCAGGCCGATGCCGACGAGCACGGTGGCGAGCGCGAGAATGAAAAATATGGATGCCTCGGTGGAGGCCATGAGCGCCGTAAAGAGCACCGATGCCAGTCCGGCCATTACCGACCAGAAGCCGTTCCGGTTGGCCACCGGTGCCGCCGCTGCAGCCCGCGCCTTGCGCAGCTTGCGCTTCATCTTTTTCTTCAGTATGCGCATCGTGATGCCGTCGCCCCGGGAGGGCTCGAGCAGTTGTTCCCAGGCCGGGCGTGCGCTGTGCACGGCGTAGCTTTTGCCGAAAGGCATGCCTGCGCAAAAGGTCAACAGGGCGGTCAGCAGGAAAATTTTCAGGTTCATGGTTACATTTTTGGTGAACAAACCACTGCATGAGCATACATGCTGCAAATTGGTGATTTTTCTGCTTTTCTGCACCGCCGCGTTACTTGAATCGAACAGCAAGAGTGGTACTGCCTTTTCGAACGCGCGAGGTGGAGCCGGCGCTTCCCGAACGGAGGCGGGTGCCGTTTGCAAAGGAGGGTGCGTGCAAGCTACCTTTGCGCACCATTTGCCGAAAGGCAAAAAAGATGAGACCTGAAAAACAAAGCCCGGCATGAGCACTTCGCCCCCACAACCCGACTTCATCAAAGATCTGAACCCCACCCAGCGGCAGGCCGTCACCACACTCGACGGGCCGGTGCTGGTGGTGGCCGGTCCCGGCTCGGGCAAGACGCGCGTGCTGACCTACCGCATCGCGTGGATGTTGTCGCAGGGCGTGCCGCCGCATCAGATCCTGGCGCTCACCTTTACCAACAAAGCCGCGCGCGAGATGAAGGAGCGCATCGAAAAGGTGGTGGGGGCGGCAGCCAACAACGTGTGGGCAGGCACCTTTCACTCGCTCTTCGCGCGCATCCTGCGCATCGAAGCCGGGCACATCGGCTATCCGTCCAACTTTACTATCTACGATACCGACGATACGAAGAGCCTGCTGGCCAACATCATCAAGGAGATGCAGCTCAACAAGGAGCACTACAACGTCAATGTGGTGCGCAACCGCATCGCTCACGCGAAGAGCAAGCTGATCACCCCGAAGCGCTACGCCTCGCTGCCGGCCCTGCTCGAAGAAGACAAGATGGCGAAGCGCCCCCGCCTGGTGGATGTCTATCGCGAGTACATGATCCGATGCAAGCGGGCCGGCGCCATGGACTTCGACGACCTGTTGTTGCGCATGTACGAGCTGCTGCAGAACCACGAGGCGGTGCGCAAGAAGTACCAGGCCCGCTTCCGATACGTGCTGGTGGACGAGTTTCAGGACACCAACGAGCTGCAGTACGCCATCGTGCGCAAGCTGGTCCACTACGAAGGCAGCCCGCGCAACGTGTGTGTGGTGGGCGACGACGCGCAGAGCATCTATGCCTTTCGCGGAGCCACCATTCAGAACATTCTTGACTTCCAGAAAGACTTCAAGCCATATGGCGTCAAGGTGTTCAAGCTGGAGCAGAACTACCGCTCGACGCGCCACATCGTCGAGGCGGCCAACGAGCTGATCACCTACAACAAGCGGCAGATACCCAAAACCATCCGCTCGGAAAAGGGCGAGGGTGAGCGCATCCGCGTGGTGCAGGCCATGAGCGAGACCGAGGAAGGACGGCGCGTGGCCGACATGATCGTGGAGCAGAAGAACCGCCATCACCTGCGCAACCGCGACTTCGCCGTGCTGTATCGCACCAATGCCCAGTCGCGCGTGCTCGAAGAACACCTGCGTCACTACAACATACCGTACCGCGTCTTTGGGGGCATGTCGTTCTACCAGCGCAAGGAAATCAAGGACGTGATCGCGTACCTGCGGCTGGCCGTCAACCCCGCAGACGAGGAAGCCCTGCGCCGCGTCATCAACCTGCCGCGTCGCGGCATCGGCGACACGACCATGGCCAAAGTGGCCGCGCTGGCTGCCTCGGCGGGCAAGCCCATCTTCGAGGTGCTCGATCAGGTGCCGGTAGCGGCGCGCACGGCCAATGCGCTGGCCGATTTCAAAAAAATGGTGTTGCGCTTCGGACAAAAGGCCGCCCAGGTTGATGCTTGGGAAGCGGCCGAGTACATCCTCGACAAGTCGGGCTACCTGAAAATGCTGCAGCAGGACACCACCCGCGAGGGCCTGGCGCGGCAGGAGACCGTGGCCGGCCTGCTCGACAGCATCAAGGAATTCGTGGACAACGACCAGGAGTTTGCCGAAGCCGGGCAAGACAAATCGCTGGCGAGCTGGCTGCAAAACGTGGCGCTCATGACCGACCTGGACGAGTCGAACGACCATGACGACTATGTCACGCTCATGTCGGTGCACTCGGCCAAGGGCCTCGAGTTTCCATCGGTGTTCGTGGTGGGGCTCGAGGAAAACCTGTTCCCTTCGTTCCTGAGCAAGGAAAATCCCGACGGCATCGATGAGGAGCGCCGCCTCTTCTACGTGGCCATCACGCGTGCCGAGCGTTTCCTCACCCTCAGCTATGCGCGCAGCCGCTACCAGTACGGCAAGCAGCGCTTCAACGAGCCCAGCCGCTTCCTCAGCGAGATCGACCCGAAGCATCTCGAACTCACGGGCTCGGCCCGCGACCTCGTGGCGCGACGTCGGCGGCGCCACGGCCTTTCGGCCTCGGGCGCCAAAGCGCCGGCTGCAGGGGCTCGTGTGCAGGGCGCTTTTCGCCGCCGCACCAAGGCCTCGGGCCTGCCCGACCGCGTCGATCCGGCTACCTTCAAACCCAGCCCGCCCGACCGGATTCAGGTGGGCATGCGCGTGCTGCACATCAAGTTTGGCGAAGGAAAGGTGCTCGCCATTGACGGCGAGCGCGACAAGCGCATGGCCACCATCTTCTTCAAGGAGCTGCCCGACTCGCCACAGCGCCGCATCATGCTCAAATTTGCCAAGTTGCAAATACTCGACTGATCAGGTGAAGTGCGCCAGCGCATAAAACAGGCCGATGATCAGCGTGAGCCAGGCCGCCACGTCCAGCACGCTCAGTATGAGTGGGCCGGTGGCCTTGCGGCCAAAAAGGCGACGCGCCTTCAGGCTCAGCACGAGCGCAGGTATCGAAATCAGGATCGAGCCAAAGACGAAAAGCGGCAGCTCGAATGCCACGCCAAAGATGATGGCCAGACAAGCCGCCATGCCCAGTCCCCAGGCCCAACGGAGTAGCTTCATTCCTTTTTTCATGAGCCAGTGCATTTGGATGCGGGCGCGTCGCCATGGGCGTTTTGAGTGGACACCTCTCCTCCCCACATCGTTTCCCGAGGCTTCAAGATAAAAATATGCCCAACGCAATCCGGTTTGGGAATTTGAGATGGAGTGAAGGAGCGACTGAGCGAAGGGGTGACCGAGCGCACGAAATTCGCCTGAGGGGTGCCAAACGCTCAACGCTGTAGAGTCCAGTTAAGTCATACTAACTGAGCGTCCAGAAAAGTCGTACTAACTTTTTGGACCCGAAAACAAGCCGAAAAG
>WFYJ01000030.1:2500-14682 GCA_015490175.1 Saprospiraceae bacterium
CGATAGTGAACCAGTACCGTGAGGGAAAGGTGAAAAGGACCCCGAGCAGGGGAGTGAAAAGAACCTGAAACCATACGCCTACAAGCGGTCGGAGTCCCGATTTTCGGGATGACGGCGTGCCTTTTGCATAATGAGCCTACGAGTTACACCTTACTGGCGAGTTTAAGACCCTCAGGGTCGTTAGGCGAAGCGAAAGCGAGTCTTAACAGGGCGCGAGCCAGTAGGGGTAGACGCGAAACCGGGTGATCTACCCATGGGCAGGGTGAAGTTCCGATAGTCTCGGGATGGAGGCCCGAACCAGTACGGGTTGAAAACCGTTTGGATGACCTGTGGGTAGGGGTGAAAGGCCAATCAAACCCGGAGATAGCTCGTACTCCCCGAAATGCATTTAGGTGCAGCGTATGGGATGTGTCATGGAGGTAGAGCTACCGATAGGGCTAGGGGGCTTCACCGCCTACCAACCCCTGACGAACTCCGAATGCCATGACATGGATCCATGCAGTGAGGCACAGGGTGCGAAGGTCCTGTGCCGAGAGGGGAACAACCCAGAGCATCAGCTAAGGTCCCGAAGTGCCATCTAAGTTGCGAGAAACGAGGTGGGGATGCTAAGACAGCCAGGATGTTGGCTTGGAAGCAGCCATTCATTTAAAGAGTGCGTAACAGCTCACTGGTCGAGCGTTCCTGCGCGGAAAATGCACGGGCATCAAGATGGCCACCGAAGCTATGGCTCCGGCGCGAGCCGGGGGGTAGGGGAGCATTCCAATGGCGTAGAAGTCATGCTGCGAGGCATGGTGGAGCGATTGGAAAAGAAAATGTAGGCATGAGTAACGATAAACACCGTGAGAAACGGTGTCGCCGAAAGACTAAGGGTTCCGGAAAGTTCGATGTTAATCAGAACCGGGTTAGTCGGGACCTAAGGCGCAGCCGAGAGGCGCAGCCGATGGGAAACGGGTTAATATTCCCGTACCTGTACATACTGCGACGGGGTGACGGAGAGGCGTAAGGGCCGCGCACTGACGGAAGAGTGCGTTGAAGCGCGTAGGCGATGAGGCCGGCAGGCAAATCCGCCGGCTGAGCTGAAACGCGATAGTACACCGAGGCCTGCGGGCCGAGGTGATAGAGCCCCCAAGCTGGCTTCCAAGAAAAACCTCTAAGCTACAGGTATGTACAGCCCGTACCGCAAACCGACACAGGTAGTCGAGGAGAGTATCCTCAGGCGCTCGAGTGATCCGTGGCCAAGGAACTAGGCAAATTGGCCCCGTAACTTCGGGAGAAGGGGCGCCCCTTGCAAGGGGGGCCGCAGTGAAAAGGCCCAGGCGACTGTTTACCAAAAACACAGGACTCTGCGAAGCTTTAAGGCGAAGTATAGGGTCTGACACCTGCCCGGTGCCGGAAGGTTAAGGAAGGGGGTCAGCCCGATGCGAATCGGGTGAAGCTCCTGACCGAAGCCCCGGTAAACGGCGGCCGTAACTATAACGGTCCTAAGGTAGCGAAATTCCTTGTCGGGTAAGTTCCGACCTGCACGAATGGTGTAACGATCTGGGCACTGTCTCGGCCACGAGCTCGGTGAAATTGAAGTATCGGTGAAGATGCCGATTACCCGCAACGGGACGGAAAGACCCCGTGAACCTTTACTACAGCTTCACGTTGGGCTTGAGTGCAGGATGTGTAGGATAGGTGGGAGGCTGCGAAGCCCGGGCGCCAGCCTGGGTGGAGCCGTCCTTGAAATACCACCCTTCCTGTACTTGGGTTCTAACTCCGCGAGGAGGACAGCGTGTGGTGGGTAGTTTGACTGGGGTGGTCGCCTCCTAAAAGGTAACGGAGGCTCGCAAAGGTACCCTCAGCACGGTTGGTAATCGTGCGCAGAGCGTATGAGTAGAAGGGTGCTTGACTGTGAGGACGACGGTCCGAGCAGGTGCGAAAGCAGGCTCAAGTGATCCGGTGGTTCTGCATGGAAGGGCCATCGCTCAAAGGATAAAAGGTACTCCGGGGATAACAGGCTGATCTCCCCCAAGAGCTCACATCGACGGGGAGGTTTGGCACCTCGATGTCGGCTCGTCGCATCCTGGGGCTGGAGAAGGTCCCAAGGGTTGGGCTGTTCGCCCATTAAAGCGGCACGCGAGCTGGGTTCAGAACGTCGCAAGACAGTTCGGTCCCTATCTGTTGCGGGCGCAGGAGCATTGAGGAGAGCTGCCACTAGTACGAGAGGACCGTGGTGGACGCACCTCTGGTGTACCAGTTGTGCCGCCAGGTGCACCGCTGGGTAGCTATGTGCGGAAAGGATAAGCGCTGAAAGCATCTAAGCGCGAAGCCAACTCCAAGATGAGTGCTCCATTCCGGCCCTGAGCCGGAAGAAGGGTCGTGGGAGAAGACCACGTAGATAGGCGGCAGGTGGAAGTGCAGCAATGCATTCGAGCCGAGCCGTACTAATTACCCGACAGCTTCCTTTATTTTTACCAGAAGTCTTTCGCCGAGGCGTATTGCTGATACGACGCGAGGCGCTCTTGCTGCCCATACTTGTCAAAAACATAGCCTGCCAGAAGGCAGGTCAAGAGATAGCTGGTGGCTATAGCGAGGGGGAACCACCTCTTCCCATTCCGAACAGAGAAGTTAAGCCCCTCAGCGCCGATGGTACTGCCCCTGAGGGGGTGGGAGAGTAGGTCGCTGCCAGCTTTTTTTACAAACCACAAGTGCAATTCAAGGCAAAAAGCTCGTCCATGGCGGACGGGCTTTTTTTGTTTGTGCCCGTGGGTGTGCGGGATTTGGGTGGTGTCCTTGAACAGTTTGCATGGCGGCGGTCATGCGACAGGCAGTGACACAGTTGAGCGGGGCCTTGGCCCCAGGTTGAGACCGCCGGTCGTGCGCTTGGCCGCACGTCCGGCGCCTGTTGAGACAAGCGCGCCCCTCAGGGCGGCGCTTGATGTTTGTTTTGTTTTTGCCTGAAAAGTCCGGGAACAGCATGTCATGCAACCCCAATCGCCGGATGTGTAAACTCTAAATCCTCCACGCTTCACCTTTTTGCAGCCGGTTCATTTTTGGGATGCGATCATCTGTTCAAGGACACCACCGAGTGAAGGAGTGATGGAGCGACAGTGTGACGGAGTGCGTGTGCCTTTCACCAATTGCACCGATTCCCCCGGTTTGACCGATTACACCATTTCACGAAAGTGTGGCCCAAATCGGGAAAAGCTGAAGCACAGCCCGATTCACTTTTCAAAAAAAATTATCTTTGCCCTGCCTTCCATGGGATTGAACTTCAGCCTGTTGGGATTGTAGTTTTCAGGCACACTCCCCCAACAAACACTTTTCGAACAAATACTCCCTCCAAAAATGCAACCCGCTGCGCCATTTTGGCGTAGTTGTTGCTGTTTCATATTACAAAAATTTCTAATAAAACAAACATACCCATGCCCGTCAAGATTCTCATCGTAGATGACGAAAAGAGCATCCGCCGCACCCTGAGGGAGATCCTCGAGTTCGAAAAATACGAAGTGGAGGAAGCTGCCGACGGACTGGAATGCCTCGTAAAGGTCAAGCGCACCAAATACGATGTCATCATCCTGGACATCAAGATGCCGAAGATGGATGGCATGGAAGCGCTGGAACGCATCCAGACGCTCACGCCCGACACGCCGGTCATCATGATTTCGGGGCATGCCACCATCGACACGGCTGTAGAGGCGGTGAAGCGGGGCGCCTTCGATTTCATCTCCAAGCCGCCCGATCTGAACCGCGTGCTGATCACCATCCGCAACGCCCTCGACAAATCGACCCTGGTGCAGGAAACCAGGGAGCTGAAAAAAACGATCACCAGGGCGAAGAGCTCGGTGCCCGAAATGATCGGCACCTCCAGGGCCATGCAGGAGATCCGCAACACGATCGATCGGGTAGCCCCCATCGATACGCGCGTACTCATCACCGGCCCCAATGGTTCGGGCAAGGAGCTGGTAGCTCGCTGGATCCACGCCAAGAGCCCGCGCGCCCAGACGGGCCGGCTCGTCGAGGTCAACTGCGCGGCTATCCCTTCCGAGCTCATCGAAAGCGAGCTGTTCGGCCATGAGAAAGGCTCGTTCACCTCGGCCCACAAGCAGCGCATCGGCAAGTTCGAGCAGGCCAATGGCGGCACCCTCTTCCTCGACGAAATCGGCGACATGAGCCTCTCGGCCCAGGCCAAGGTGTTGCGCGCCCTGCAGGAAAACTGCATCACGCGCGTGGGGGGCAACAAGCCCATCAAAGTGGACGTGCGCGTCATCGCCGCCACCAACAAAAACCTCATCCACGAGATCCGGGCCGGCCGCTTCCGCGAGGACCTCTATCACCGCCTGGCCGTCATCGTCATCAACGTGCCGCCGCTCAACGAGCGCCGCGAAGACATCCCGCTGCTGGCCGAGCATTTCGTCAAGGAGATCTGCAACGAATACAAAATCAAACCCAAAAACATCACCAAAGATGCGATGGTGACGCTCCAGAACCTCAACTGGACGGGCAACATTCGCGAGCTGCGCAATGCCCTCGAGCGCCTCATCATCCTGTCCGACAAGGAAATCACCAAGAAAGAAGTGGACCTGTACGTCGTGCCCACCATGAATCAGAAGCGCACCGACGAGGACGGCCGGCCCGGCCCCTTGCCCGCTTCGTGAACGGCTTTTCTTGAATTTTCCAAAAATTTGGCCTAAAATGGCCCCTTGGCCGAAAGCCTGCCCCTGCCCGGGCAGGCTTTTTGCGCCCCTGCACTTTCGCATTTTTTGCAAAAAAACAGAGGATTATGAGTACGAAGAATGCAGCACAGAACGGGATGCTGAAGACCAAGCACGCCATGAAACAGTGGAGCAAGCTGAAGGCCGAGAACTCCTGGACCATGTTCAAGGTGATCTCGGAATTTGTGGACGGCTTCGAGCGGCTCAACCGCATCGGGCCCTGTGTATCCATCTTCGGGTCGGCACGCACCAGCCCCAACCACAAATACTACAAGCTGGCCGTCGAGATCGCGCGACGCCTCACCGACGAAGGCTACGGCATCATCACGGGCGGCGGCCCCGGTATCATGGAAGCCGGCAACAAGGGGGCGGCGCTCAACAACGGCGTCTCCGTGGGACTCAACATCTCGCTGCCGCACGAACAAAACCACAATCCCTATATCGACCCCGACAAGGTGTTGCAGTTCCGCTACTTCTTCGTGCGCAAGGTGATGTTCGTCAAGTACGCCCAGGCCTTTGTCGTCATGCCGGGCGGCTTCGGCACCATGGACGAGCTGTTCGAGGTGCTCACCCTCATCCAGACCAAGAAGATCACGCCGGTGCCGGTGGTGCTGGTGGGTTCCGATTACTGGGGCGGCCTCAAAGACTGGATTCGCGACGTCATGCTCGAAAAAGAGCACAACGTCCATCCCCAGGACCTGGACCTGATGCCCATCGTGGACGAGCCCGAAGACGTCATCAAGATCATCAACGACTTCTACACCCAGAAGAAGAGCGAGCTCACGCCCAACTACGAGCTCTGAATACTCGTCGCCGAGCACCCTGTGACGATGGCACACCACCGGGCCCCGTCCATCGTTGCCCGGCGACAGCCCGGGCCTCTTCCCGTTTGGCGAAAGCCGGAAAAAATGCCAACTTCAGGCCCTCACCGATCCGAAGAGGCAGGCTATTTGCCTTTCGGCAAATGAATCCTCCCGGCAACTCCGAACACGATGGCCCATTCGCAGCGAAAGAAGATATCGAAAGGCAAGAAAAGCAAACGCCCTGCCCTGTGGCCCTTGCGGCTGCGCTTGCTGAGTGCCGGCCTGCTGGCCGTGGTGGCCATGGCGCTGTATGCCCCAACGCTCACCTTCGACTACGTGTACGACGACGACGCGGTGCTGGTGCAGAACGTCTTCGTCAAGGACGGACTGGCCGGCCTCGACGAGATCTGGACCACCAGCTACTTCAAGGGTTATGATCCCGGCATCGACACGCGCGCCTACCGCCCCCTGCCGCTCACCACGCTGGCCATCGAGTACGAGCTGTTCGGCCTGAACCCCGCTGCCAACCACGCCTCCAACGTGCTGATGTACGGCCTGACGGTCTTCGTCCTTTTCCTTTTCCTGAGCCATTTGCTGCGGCGCTACCATCCGCTGGTGCCCATCCTCATCGTCCTGTTTTTTGCGCTGCATCCCGTGCACGTCGAAGTACCGGCCAACGTGAAGAGCCGCGACACCATGCTCGGTTTCCTCAACTTCAGCATGGCGGCCTGGCTGCTGCTGCAATACTACGACCGGCGGCGCTGGCCGTGGCTGGCGGGCTCGCTGGTCTTTTACCTGTTGGCCCTCTTTTCCAAAGAAGAGGTCATCACCACCGTGGCGCTCATCCCCCTGATGTTGTGGTTCTTCCGCACGCGCAAGTGGCAGCGGATCGCCGCGCTGAGCTGGCCCTATGCCGCGGCGGCGGCCTTCTTCCTCGCCGTGCGCAGCAGCATCCTCGGCGGCCTCAACGCCGGCATCCGCCTCACCTACCTCGACAACTCGCTGCTGGCCGCACGCGACCTTTCCGAACGCATCGCCTCCAACATCCTCGTGCTGGGCAAATATCTCTACATGACGCTCTGGCCCGACCCCCTCATCAGCGACTACAGCTACCTGACACTGCCCCTGGTGAGCTGGGACGACTGGCGCGTGTGGGCGGCGCTTGCAGCCCATGCCGTCTTGCTGTGGCTGCTTGTGCGCGGCTGGCGCAAGCGGCGCCTCTACGCCTTCGGCATCGCCTGGTACTTCATCACCGTATCCATCTTCACCAGTATCGTGGTCACCAACGTCAGCGCCTACAACGACCGCTTCCTGTACGTGCCCGTGCTGGGCATCCTCATCGCCCTGGTCGATCTGTTGCGCCTGAAGGTCTTCCGGCTGCGCGAGGCCGATCCTCAATGGCGCCTTTCGGCAAATTGGGCCCGCCGGCAATGGCCGGGCCTGGCCCTGGTGGCCGTCCTCTGCGGGCTGGCCGTGTGGCAGGTGTCGCGCCGCCTGCCCGACTGGAAAGACCGCTACGCCCTGTTCGAAAAAGACGTGCAACAGGCCCCCGACAACGCCCGCCTGCTGAAAAACTACGGCGGCTCGCTGGCCCGCCTCGCCCTCGATGCCCACCGCAAGCGCGACTACGCCCGCCGCGACTCGCTGGCCAACCGCGCCATCGAGGTGCTACAGCACGCCAACGCCCGCTACGAACAGGTCACCGGCCTGATCCACCTGGGCAACATGTACATGATGCTGGGCCGCAACGACCAGGCCGAACCGCTCTTCAACAAGGCCCTCCAGCGCGATCCCGACAATCGCTTTGCCAAAACGTCACTGGCCAACATCTACCGCACGCGTGGCGAATACGCGCGGGCCCGCGACCTCGTCGAGTCCATCCCGCCTGCGCTGCGCTCCAAAAACGACCACCTGCTCCTCTCGCTCATCTACGATGCCCTGGGCGATCCCCAAAAAGCGGACTACCATCGCCGGCGCGCTCAATGAGTCCGACCGATCCGCAAATTTCCTTCAGATTCGGGTGCTAATTTTGCGCAAGCGTCGCCCATGTGAACCATCGCGGCGTCCAGGCTGTATGCATCCAAACGACGACCATGAAGCTGCTCCTCATCGAAGACGAACCCGAACTGGCACAGGCACTCGTCCACTACCTGCGCAACGGCGACGTGGTATGCGAGCGCGCCGCCTCGTTTGGCGAAGCCCGCGAGAAGCTGGAAAGCTTCCACTACGACATCGTCTTGCTCGACATCATGCTGCCCGACGGCAGCGGGCTCGACCTGCTGGAGCTGATCAAGGAAAAGGCGCCCGACACGGGCGTGCTCGTCATCTCGGCCCGCGACGCCCTCGACGACCGCATCACCGGCCTGGAACGCGGCGCCGACGACTACCTCACCAAGCCCTTCCAGTTTCCCGAGCTCAGCGCCCGCATCAAGGCGCTGTACCGGCGCCGCAAGCGACAGGGCATGCAGACACTCCACTGGCAGGAAATCACGATCACCCCCGACACCCACGAGGTCAAAGTCCACGGCCGGCCCGTCGAGCTGACCCTCAAGGAATACAAGCTGCTGGTGTTCTTCATCGAAAATGCCGGCCGCGTGCTCACCAAGCAGAGCATCGCCGAACACCTCTGGGGCGATCACGTGGACTTCCTCGACTCCTTCGACTTCGTCTATCAGCACATCAAGAACCTGCGCAAGAAACTGGCCGCCGCAGGCGCCGGCGACTACATCAAGACCATCTACGGCCTGGGCTACAAACTCACAGACCAGTAAGCACATGAGCCTGCTCACCAAGTTCACTTTCATCTACCTGGCCATCATCTCCGTGGTGCTGGGCGTAGCCGGACTGATCATCTACAACCAGTTTCAGGAGCTGGTGGTGCGCGAAACCGACTACACCCTCTACCACGACCTGCAGATCGTCAAAGAGAGCATCCGCCAAGGCAAGCCCATCGAGGCCCTCAACAACGAGCGGGTGCACATCACGCCCCTGCCCAACCACGGCCGCACCGAAGAGATCCGGGCCTATTCCGACACGCTCATCGTGCATTACTTCACCAAAAAGCTGGAGCCCTTCCGCAAGGTGACGGCCCTGTCGCCCATCGGCGACCAGCTCTACCGCATCGAAATCACCGAGATATTCATCGAGGAGGAAGACATGAAGCGGGCCGTGGCCGACATGCTGCGCAAGCTGTTCTTTGCCCTTTCCGGTGCCATCCTGTTGTTCAGCTTCGTCTTTTCGCGCCAACTGCTCAAGCCCTTTCGCCTCATCCTCGAGCAGATGGAGCGCTTCACCGTCGGCACCAATGCGCCCCTCGAGCTGCCCCGCACCAACACGCGCGAGTTCAGGCAACTGAAGGCCTTCGTCAGGCAAATGGCCGACCGCGCCCGCCGCGAATACCGCGCCCTGAAGGAGTTCGTCGAGCACACCTCACACGAGATGCAGACGCCGGTGGCCATCGCCCAGGGAAAGATGGAGCTGCTGCTTCAGGATCCGGAGCTCAAACCCCGCCAGGCCGAGCTGGTCGCTTCCGCAAAAAACGCCCTGGCGCGCCTCTCCCGCCTCGGCAAAGGACTGGCTCTGCTCACCAAGATCGAGCACGGCGAGTACACACTCTCCGAGCAGGTGGACGTGGCGGCCGCCCTGCACCGCCTGCTGCCCGACTTCGAGGAGCTGGCACAGATGAAAAACATCGAATTCCTCGCCGACATCGAAGACGACTGCAAAACGGTGCGCGGCAACGCCACCCTGCTCGAGATCCTGCTCACCAACCTGCTCAAGAACGCCATTCAGCACAACGACGAAGGCGGCCGCATCGAAGTGCGCCTGCGGCAATGCCGCCTCCTCATCCGCAACACGGGCAAGGCGCCCGACCACCCTCCCGAGGTGTTGTTCCAGCGCTTCGCCAAAGGCAACAGCAGCCAGAGCAACCTCGGCCTGGGCCTGGCCATCGCCCGCAAGATCTGCGATGCCAGTGGCTACCACATCCGATACCGCTACGAAGCGCCCTGGCACGAGGTGGAGGTAGTGTTTGCCCCGCCGGCCCCCGAGACATAGCGCCCATGCCCCATCGCAATCGCAAATCGGTGGAATCGGTGAAATCGGTGGAATCGGTGGAATCGGTGAAATCGGTGAAATCGGTATACTCCTCTCTCCGCAATATCCATCGTCAATAATTCCCGGACAGGCGGACGCACTGCCGTGTGTCCCTACTCTGCCGTGTGTCCCTGCCGTGCCAGGCGGACGCACTGCCGTGCGTCCCTACTCTGCCGTGCGTCGCTACATTGCCGTGCGTCCCTACACTGCCGTGCGTCCCTACACTGCCGTGCCAGCGGACGCACTGCCGTGCGTCCCTACTGCATCGCTCCTCTCTCTTCTCTCCTCACTCCATCTCTCCATCACTCCGTCGGTCGCCTCCTCGCTCAGCGCAACAGCGTCACGTCGCCGCGGTAGGGCAGCACGCGTCCGTCGGCAAACTCCACTTCGAGTCGCCACACGAAGACGTCGGGATTGAGCGGGCGCCCTTGCAGCATGCCGTCCCAGCCGTAGCTCGGGTCGTTGGGCGGAAAGTCTTTCACCTCGAAGACCAGCTCACCCCAGCGCGAGTAGATGCCGAGGTAGCGGATGCGCACCACTTCGGGGCCAGCGAAGATCATGAACAGGTCGTTGTCGCCGTCGCCATTGGGCGAGAAAGCCGTCGGCACGAAGAAGGGGCGGTTGCGCTCCACCACCACGAAGTAGCTGTCCTCGTCGGTGCAGCCTCCCTCGCGCACGAACACCGTGAACCACGTCTCTTCCTGCGGCCAGGCCGTCACCACGGCGCAGGTGTCGCAGTCGAGCACCGCCGGCGGCGACCAGACGATCTGGTCGAGGCTGTCGGGCGGCACGTTGCACTGGAGGGCCAGCACCAGGCTGTCGCCAAACACCACGATCTGGTCGTCTTCGTTGAGGGGCCGGATCTGCACGTCGAGCGCTTCGGGCTCGGGCAATACGACCGTCACGCTGTCGGTGCAGCCGTTGGCGCCCTGCACGGCAATGGTATAGGTACCCGCACCCAGGCCCGTGAAGAGCGACTGGCTGCTGAAGGGTCCGCCATTGAGTGCATAGAGGTAGGGCGGCTGACCACCCGTCACTTCCGTCACGGCGATGGAGCCGTCGGCATTGCCGAAGCAACTGATTTCCGAAAGGGTCAGCGTGACCTGCGGCAGTGTGCGCCGGTCAAGCACAACGACCTGGTCGGTACTGCTGCAGCCGGCAACGGTGTTTTCGACCCGCAGCGTGTAGGTACCCGGCTCGCTCACCACCGGATGCAATGCCGTCGAATCGCCCGGGAAAGGCCCTCCCGACCACGACCAGCGATAGCTGATGCCGGGACCCGTGCTGCTCGCGCCGCCCAGCGTCACCGATTCCTCGAAGCAGGTCAGGGCACCATCGGAGCCGGCATCGGCCACCGGCGGCGCCGTCACTTCCACTGTCGTGGTGGCCGTCCACGAGCAATTGTCCAGCGTCCAGGTGTAGGTCAGCACGTGCGTACCCGGCCCGGCCACGTCCGGATCGAACAGGCCAGAGAGGTCGAGCACGCCCGGCCCTTCCCAGAAGCCCTGGCCGCCACTCGCGCCGCTCACATTTGCCGAAAGGCTGAAGGCGGGAGCGGCGCCGTCGGCGCACCAGGGGCCGCCGGCATCGAGGGTGATCTGCACATCGGGGCAGGGGCCGGCCGCACACGTAAAGGTCGTGCTGACATCCGGGCAGGCATTGCTGCTGAGCGCAGTGATGGTCAGCACCACTTCCTGTTCGGGCGCAAGGCCCGTGACCTGCCAGGCCGTGTCGGCCGGCATGCTGCCGAGCAGACCGGAAGCTTCCTCGACGGCATAGCCCGCAGCCCCTGCCACGGGCGGCCAGGTGACGAGGACGCTCGAGGTGGTGGCCTCGCACTGGGGCGCGACGGCCTGCACCGGTGCATCCACCACGATGCTCTGCGCAAAGGGCGTCGAGCTGCAGCCCGCATCCGTCACCACCAGCGTCACCGCGTGCACGCCCGCATCCGTCCACACCACGCGCTGCGGACCCGCGCCCGTGCCCGGCACCGCCATGCCCCCGTCGAAGTCCCACGCAAAGGCGGCATTTGCGGAAGCGGAACCAATGAAGGTCACCACCGCCGTGTCGCCCGCGCACACCTCCGGCGTGAGCGCAAAGTCGGCCGTGGGCTGAGGCAGCAATGTCACCACCGCCGTATCGGTCCACACGCAGCCCGGCTCCTCGTAGGTGGCCACCACCACGTTGTCGCCCGGTATGCCCAGCGCCGGATCGAAGATGCCCGCCGCCGTATCGCTGACGGCCGCACCCGACCAGCTCAGCGTGCCGCCCGCACCGCCCACGATCTGGGCGCTCAGGGAAAATGGCGCCGCGGCGCTGTCCAGGCAGACCGGCGCCACCGGATCAATGCTCACCACCACGTCGGGACAGGCGGCCGCTGCGCAGCTCTGCGTCAGCACCAGCGGCCCGCAGGGCGAGCCCTCATCGAAGAACGTCAGCTCCAGCGCCACGGCCTCCTCGGGCGCCAGGCCCGCAAAGAAGGCCGATGTGTCCGTCGCCGCCGTCAGCACTTGGCCCGTCGGCACGCTCAGCCCCACCGAGTCGGCGCCGGCCGGCAAGGCCCACGCAAAGGAGAGCGTCACGGGCG
>WFYJ01000031.1 GCA_015490175.1 Saprospiraceae bacterium
GTGGAAGTACGAGCCGATCGAGGGGGTACCCATAAAGTTGATACGACTTTTTCGGACTGCGCACCTAGTACGACTTAATTGGATTCAACAACTCTAAACCCTACACGCAACACCTATACTCAACGCAATTCGGTTTGGGAATTATTGACGATAGACGATGGACATTTTTGATTGAGCAATCGAGGAACCGAGGAATCGAGTATTTGACAAAAACCTGATAGTCAACAAGAAAAACTTTAAACTTTAAACTCTAAACCCTCAACGCTACACCCTCAACCATTGCCAAAGGATTTCCCGAACCACTTTGATTTGAGTATAAACCCTACACGCAACACCTTTTTACAGCCGGTCCATTTCAGGGATGCGCGATCATTTATTCAAGGACATCACCGTTTTTTTCACCTGCTCTTGCTCATCGGCAAATAGATTACCTTTGTTTGCAGATATGCCTTGCACCTGCATGGCGGGCCGGCATTCGAACACTCCCATCCCCCCGCACGAGCCGGGCCTGCCGCATGGTCGAGAAAATCGGCAATGTTTTTGGCCCGTGTGGAAAAGTCGCATGGCGACCTTGCGACGAACAACTATGAGAAAACGAACCCCGAAAGATGGATATCGGGTATTTGTGGAACATCTTGTGGCGCAGGAAATGGCTCGTAGCCACGTCCATGGCGGTTGCCGGCGTGCTGGCATTCCTGGTGGTCACCCTGCTCCCTTCCCGATACGAATCCTCCGCCCTCATCGAGACGGGCATCCTCAACTACAAGGGAATCGTCATCGAGCGCGAGTCGGCTTTCGTGCAGAAGTTCCAGATCGAGAGCAGCTTCAACCAGCTCATCGAATTCATGAAGTCGCGCTCGGTGCTGCATCGCCTCAGCGCCCGCCTGCTGGCTCACGATCTCCAGTCGCCCCGCCCCTTTCGCCAGCCCGAAGACCCGGCCGCCCTGCAGAACCTGTCACCGCAGTTCATCGAATCCATAGCCGTAGCCCTGCCACAGGACACCAGCTCGTGGCAAATGGACCACCGCCTGAAAGAGCTGGCCAGGGCTTTTGGCTACGACTACGAATCCTTGCTCGAGCATCTGACCATTCAGCGCAAAGGCGACACCGACTATCTCGAGGCCGTTTTTTCTTTCGAAAGCCCCGAGTTGGCTCATTTTGCCGCCACTGCCTACCTCGAAGAGTTTTTCAACATCTACGAGCAGGAGCTCATTTCCGACGAGCAGAAGTCGCTGGCCTTCTGGCAAAAACAGGCCGAGGAGAAAAAGGCGCGGCTCGAAGCCAAAATGGCCGAAATCGAGGCCTATCGCCAGTCGAATGACGTAGTGGATATCAGCCGCCAGAAAGAAAGCCTGCTGGGGCACATCCGCGACCTGGAGCTGGAGCGCGAACGCATGGAGCAGAAAATCCCGGCCCTGAAACGCGCCATCGAGCGGCTCAATCGCTACATTCTCGAACGCAACCACGTCAAGGGCGACGCCTTCGCGCGGGCCGTCTTCCTCAACCAGGACGTGCAAGCGCTCACCGAGCAAATCAAGGAGTTGCAGGCCCAATACCTCAAAGGCGGCAGGAAGGACGAGCGCCTGGCCCGCCGCATCGCCGCGCTGCGCCGGCGCCAGGAAAGCCTCATCGCGCGGCTGGCCGCCTTGCGCGAAGAGGGCGGCGAGCAGGCAGAGGAGCGCACCGAAGAGCTGCTCCGGGAGCGCATCGACAAGGAGCTGGAACTCGAACTCGCGCGGGCGGCCGTGGCCTCGCTCGATCGCGAAATCGCCCGGCTGCGCAGCCAGGCCAACAAGCTGGTGACCTGGGATGCCGAGCTGACACGCCTGGAGCAGGAGCGCCAGGTGCTGGAAAAGGAATACCTCGAAGTGGTCGAGAAGCTCAAGGAAGCACGGCTGCAGACCGAGCACCAGGAAGTGCCTCTGCGCATCGTGGAGCCGCCGGTGCTTCCCGACGAGCCCAAACCCAAAAACCGCGTGCTCATCAGTGCCTTCGCCTCCATCGCAAGCGGCGGCTTGATGGTGCTGCTGATCCTGCTGACGGCCTTTCTCGACACCACGCTCTACAGCCCCGAAGTATTCGTGCGACGCACGGGCCTGCCGCTGCTGGCCGCCATCGTCGAAATCCGATACAAAGAGCTGGACCTGGTCGCCTGCTTCCGTGCGCCACGGCTTCCACCCCGGCAGGCCCGCTTTCGGGAAGGCATCCGCACCCTGCGCCACGGCATCCACACCAGCGGAAGGCAGATCATCCTGTTTACCAGCCTGGAAAAAGCAGCCGGCAAGTCGTTTCTCATTCTGAACACGGCCAATGCTCTGGCGCTGCAGGGCAAACGCGTATTGGTAGTGGACACCAACTTGCGACACAACACCCTGAGTGCCTGCCAGAAGCGAGACCAGTCCTCCCACCCTCATGCCGCCGGTGAGCTGGGCATTGTGCCGGCCAGCATCCACGAACGCGTAACCATCATCAGCAACAAGTGCAGCGATCAGTCGCCGCTCGAGGTTTTTGCGGAAGCACAACTCAGAAAAATGCTCGAACATTACCGCGCCCATTTCGACTACATCTTCCTCGAAGGGGCCGCGCTCAACCACTATCCCGACAGCAAGGAGCTCTCGGTGTTTGCCGACGGCATCGTGCTCGTATGTGCAGCCAGAGAAACGATCGACAACCAGGGCCTGCACAGCCTCGACTACCTCAAGCGCCTGGGCGACAAGGTGCTCGGCGGCGTGCTCAACATGGTGGACATTCGCAATCTTTGACCCCCCGACAGGTGGCCGCCTCCTGCACGCGCACATGGGGAGGCCGGCAACAGGTATCGAACCAACAAAGCCAGACCAATTGAAACAATCATCGTGGTGGCGATCCGGTATTTTTGCCCTGCTGGAAAAGGGCGGCGTCCTGCTGTTGGGGCTGGGCAGCGTGTGGATGCTGTTCCGGCTACTGGCCAAGGAGGAGCTGGGCACCTGGGCACTGTTCCTCACCATCACCGCCATGCTGGAGGTAGGGCGCATCGGGTTGATCCAGAACGGCCTGGTCAAATATCTCGCTCCGGCGCGTGGAGCGCAATATGCACGTGTCTTCCACGCTTCAGTGGCCCTTCATCTGTCGCTGGCCCTGCTCATGGCTCTGTCGCTGCTGCTGGCAGCCGCGCCGCTGGCGGCCTCCCTCCAACTACCCGATCTGCGCTCGCTGTTGCGCATCTACGCGCTCACCACCCTGCTGCTTACTCCTTTCTACCATTTCAATTTCGTGCAGCAGGCACGCATGTCGTTCCACGGCATTTTCTACGCCAGCTTTTTGCGGCAGCTCGTATTCTTCGTGCTCGTAGCCTGGTTCTGGCGGCAACGCCAGGCCCCGCCGCTTGCGCTGCTGGCATGGACCCAGGCGGGCGCCGCAGCCCTCGCCTCGATCGCAGCAGGGCTGTGTGCGCGTGCTTACCTGCTGCGCCCGGCACGGCCCGACCCCGCATGGATCAGCCAATTGCTGGCTTTCGGCAAGTACACGCTGGGCACCAACCTCAGCACCATGCTCTATCGCAGCATCGACAAGCTGATGCTGGGCATACTGCCCACGGCAGGGGCCGCCGGCGTAGCCCTCTACGAAGCAGCCATCAAGATCAA
>WFYJ01000032.1 GCA_015490175.1 Saprospiraceae bacterium
CAGTATGTGATCGAGGCGGAGTGAGGTGAGCGTGGAAGAGGAACCGAAGAACCGAGGATTTGAGCGGGGTTGAGACCGCTACGTGGATGTTGATATTCCGACAGGTCGGAAGCGTGCACCTGTTGAGACGCACACCGTGCGTCTCAACACCGTGCGTCTGTCTGTTGAAACGTCCGAGCTATGGAGGAAGGACACCACCAAAAAAAATCACCCAAATTGTTGCGGTTAAAATTATTTGTTTTATCTTTGTCACCGAAATGTTTCGCTCACAAACTTTTGCTGCTCATGGTGAACAAAGAAGACCGCAAAAAACTCAACGACCGTTTCATTCACGTCTTCGGCCTGCTCGAGGCACGCGGTGAGATCGTAAAAAACGACCGCAACGGCAAAGGTGTGGGCGACTTTGCCGAGCGCATCCTCGGCAAGCGGCATGGCCATATCATCCGAGCCTACCTTAACCCCGACGATCCGCGCATGATCAAATATTCCGAGGCTTTGGCCCTGTGCCGTGAGTACGGCGTAAGCGAAGACTACATGCTCTACGGCAAGGGCGAGCCCTTCGAATCGCCTTTGCAGCGGCTGGCGCGCCAGGCGGGAGCCGAAGAAGTGGCCGGTGGCAGCAAAATCCTGTTCACGACCCAGGAAGCCTTTGCCGGTGACACCATCGGTGCGGCGGCCATGACGGCACCCGAAACCAATCAGTTCTTCAGCCTGCCCGGCATCGAGGGCAGGGGCCTGGTGGCATTTCCCATCAAGGGCAACAGTATGGAGCCGGTCATCTACAACGGCGATATCGTCATCTGTCGGGAAGTGGACGACGTGCGCGACATCAAGGACAACGAGATCTATGCCGTGAAGAGCAGCGGTTCGGTTTGGGTCAAGTACGTGCAGCGCATCTTTACCCGTGGCCGTCTGACGCATCTCAAGCTCATCTCGGCCAATTACCTCGAATACGACCCCTTCGAAGAAGAAGTGAACCCGACTACGCGTCTGTACAAGGTCATCAGCAAGATCAGTCGGGTCTGATTCACCCCTACGCCTGTAAGCCCGAAAGACATCATGTGTTTGTTTCCAAGTGTTCCGTTCGAACCATCAGTTGCAGCCGGTGCTTTTGCGCCGGCTGTTTTGCTTCATAGCCTCATTTCACCATGAGTGCGCGGTAAACGAGCTCATGGGCACGCGGGCGGATGTCCATGTCGATGAGCTTGCGGTTTTGCATGGTGGGCCACACGCGGTTCGACAGAAAGACGAAGACGGTTTCCCAGGCCGGGTCGATCCAGACGGCCGTTCCGGTGAAGCCGAGATGACCGAAGGCGAAAGCCGAGGCCGAGGGTGCCATGTTGAGGTTCTGCGTCGTGTCGAGCTGCTTCATGTCGAAGCCGATGCCGCGCCGTGTGCACGCAGCACACCGATGCGTGAAGGTGCCGATGGTCTGCGGTTGCAGGAGGCGCTGCCCGCCGTAGTAGCCCTGCTGCAGCAACATTTGTCCCAGCACGGCCAGGTCTTTTGCGGAAGCGAACAGGCCGGCATGGCCGCTCACCCCTCCGAGCATGGCGGCGCCCATGTCGTGCACGTAGCCCTGCAACACCTGGTGGCGCCAGTAAGTATCCTTTTCAGTGGGTACGATCTCGTCCTTGGCAAAGCGGTCGCGCGGGTTGAAGCCGATGCGGTGCAGGCCCAGTGGCTGATAGAAATGCCTTTCGGCAAAACGATCCACCTGCATGCCCGACAATTGCTCGACGAGGGCATTGGCGAAATAGAACGCCAGGTCGCTGTACTTGTATTCAACGGTGTCGCGCAGCTCGGAAGCGTAGATGCGTGCCCAGATGGTGTCCACCCAGTCGCGACGCATGTAGAGGTTGTCGGCCACGCGTACCGAGAAGCGGTCGTCGGGACGAGCGTGGTAGATGGAGTCGAGGGGTTGGCCTTTGTCGTCAATCGTTTCGAGGTAGAACGGTATCCAGGGACGCAGGCGGGCGCGGTGGTACAGCATGTCGCGGATGATGATATCGGCCTTGTTGGTGGTGTCGGCCCGGGGCAGGTAGCGCGACAGGGGAGCGCCCAGGTCGAGGCGGCCCTCTTCGTACAGTTTCATGAGTGAGAGGGTGGAGGCCATCACCTTGGTCACGGAGGCCATGTCGAAAAGGTCGTCGGGGCGGGTGGGATATTTGCGCGCGTCGGTGTGGTAGCCATAGGCCTTGTGCCACACGATGCGTCCCTTGCGGGCCACGAGTACTACGCCGCCCGGCGTGGCTCCGCTGTCGATGGCCATGCGCATGAGCGTGTCGATCAGGGCGAGCGTGTCGGAGTACATGCCCACCTCTTCGGGCAGGGCCCATCCCAGCCGGAACAGGGGCTGCGTCTGAATTCCCTGCCCGTAGTGCGCTGCCGGCGAGGCCGTCACCGGCAGGTGGCCCCGGAAGCCGAACACGCCGGCCAGGCCTTGGGCGGCCAGGTCGTGCACGTCTTCGTCGTCTTCGTAGGCTTGGAGCACCGTCGGGAAGCGATCGAAGTGGCGCAGCACGTACGGATTGCCGAAGTTGACGAGTACGACCGGTATCCCATCGGTGCGCAGCGCTTCGAGGAAGCGCATGGCCGAGGCCGGCAAGCCGTAGTTGCCGCCCGAAGGCGTGGTCTTCAGTCCGTGCAGGCCGACGACCACGGCATCGTAGTTTCGCAGTCGGCTGATCAGCAGCTTGGTGGCGCGGTCGGACACCTCGAGGCTGTGGACTTCCACGCGCGTGTCGGGGTTCCATTCGAGGAGGCGGCGCTGCCACAGTGTGGTGTCTTTGGCGCCGAGGGCGAGGGTGGCCAGCCGCATGTGTTCGAGGGTGTCGAAAGGCACCATGCCGGCATCGTCGCGCACCAGCGTGAGCGCCTCGCGAATGAGTTTGCGCTTCAGCGCCCGCGCCTCGGGGCGGAACAGGTCGCGCTCGAGGCCCTCGAGGGGGATGGGTTCGAAGTGGGTGAGGCCCATTCGGTACTTGGCATGCAGCACCTTGCGCACGCTGGCATGAATGCGTTCCCACGACAGCTTGCCTGCGGCGATGTATTCCTTGATGGTGCGAAAGGCGGCGGGCACGTCCTGGGGCAACAGCAGCACGTCGTTGCCGGCCAGCAGGGCCATGGCTTCCACTTCGCCGGGGCGGTAGTGCTTGGTCACGCCCTTCATGCCGAGCGCATCGGTCATGATGAGGCCGTCGTAGCCCAGTTCCTGGCGCAGCAGGCCGCTGACCACTTTTTGCGAAAGCGTGGTGGGCAGGTTGGGCGTGCTGTCGAGGGCGGGCACGTGCAGGTGCGCCACCATCACGCTGCCGATGCCCTGCTCGAAGAGGATGCGGAAGGGGAACAGCTCGACGCTGTCGAGGCGCCTGCGGTCGTGCAGGATGACGGGCAGGTCTTTGTGGGAGTCCACGTTGGTGTCGCCATGGCCCGGAAAGTGTTTGGCGCAGGCCATGACGCCGTGATCCTGCATGCCCATCATGTACATGTAGGCCTTGCCGGCCACGTTAATGCGGTCTTCGCCAAATGAACGGGTATTGATGACGGGGTTGTCGGGATTGTTGTTGATGTCGGCGACAGGTGCGAAGTTGATGTGAACGCCCACACGGCGGCACTGCCGCGCAATTTCGGCGCCCATTTCGTAGATGAGGGTGTTGTCCTGGATAGCGCCGAGCATGAGCTGGCGCGGGAAGCTCATGGCGGCCTCTTTGAAGCGCATGCCCAGCCCCCACTCGGCATCCATGGAAATGAAAAGCGGGATTTTGGCGGCAGCCTGATAGCGGTTGATCAGTCGGACTTGTTCGGCCGGCGTGCCCTGAAAGAAGGTCAGGCCGCCGAGGTGGTATTCGCGGATGAGGCGCTCCACTTCGGCATTGCGCTGTTCGTCCCAGTTGGATTGGGCGCGTATCCAGAGCAGTTGACCCAAGCGCTCCTCATTGCTCATGTGTGCAAACACCGAATCCACCCATCGTTGTTCGGCCAGCGATGGCGGCTCGATCGGGGTCCACGTTTTTTGCCGGAAGGCAGAGGCTGACAACAACAAGAGTATCAGTGCCGGGGCGAGGAGATGTTTCATGCCTTGCAACGGTATGAATGCGGGATGGAAAAATAGCGAAAGGCAAGGCTACGAAACAGACCGGTAGCATGCAAGGGTGCGGCGAGCCATTTTCTCTTTCGAGAAATGTCGGACGCGCTGCCGCGCGGCTTCAACCAGGCGCCGGCGAAAAGCCTCGGCTTTCAGCAGGTGCAGCACGTGGCTGGCCAGCAGGTCGGCATCACCGACGGGTGCCAGCAGGCCCGTCTGCTCGTGCTGCACCACTTCGGGGATGCCGCCGGCACGGGTCGCTACCACTGGTACGCCGGCCGCCATGGCGTCGAGCAGTGTGGTGCCCAACCCTTCGGAGCGACTGGTGAAGAGCAACACGCGAAGCGAAGGCAGCAGGGCTGCCACGTCGTCGCGAAAGCCGGCAAACCAGGTGCGCTCGGCGATCCCTTCGTTGCGGGCCAGGGCTTCCAGTTCGGCACGCTGGGGGCCGTCGCCGATGAGTGCGAAATACACGTCGCCATGGGCGGCGGCGACACGAGCGGCAGCGCGCAGCCAGGTGGCGAGGTCCTTTTCTTCGGTCAGCGCCCCTGCATAGCCCACGACCGGCACGTTGCGGGGCCAGCCCGCCAGCTCGTGCAGGCGCCCAGTGTCGGACTGCCGGAACCGCTCGAGCTCCACGCCGTCGTACACCACGGCCAGCCGCTCGGCAGGCATGCCCCAGTCGAGCATTTGCTTCCGCACGCAGGCCGACACGCAGAGCACACGCGCCACGGCCGGGTGCAGGTATTTTTTTCGGGTCGGCAGGCTCCGGGAGGGTGGAAAGGCTACGCGTCGGCTCAGCACGAGGGGCCGGTCGAGCCCCCACAAGAGGGTGGCCAGCCACGCCATAGTGTGGGCATGGGCATCGTGGGCGTGCACCAGCATCGAGCCGAACGGCTGCACGGCCTGCCGCACCAGGCGCGCCGTGAACGGATCATACGGACTGCGCTTGCTGTAGGGCACGATGCCGATGTGCGGCAGGTGGCGCACCACCCATCGGTGCAGAGGCGATTCGCTCACGCACAGCACTTGCTGCCGCACACCCATGGCGTCGAGTTCGCGCAGCAGCCAGGCCAGTTGCTGCTCGCCGCCGCGCCAGGTGCGCGCTGCCGAAAGGTGGGTGATTGTCATCTTGCAGGGTCAGATTATATACTCAAAACGAAGTGGTTTGGGAAAACCGGTTGTGAAAGTTGAGCGTTGAGCGTGTAGCGTTGAGGGTTGGCACCACTTGTGCCCATTTCGTGCGCTCGGTCACTCCCTCACTCCTTCTCTCTTCTCTCCATCTCAGAATATCGACCATCGTCAAAAATTCCCAAACCGGATTGCGTTGGGTATATCTGCATCAAAGGGGGAGGAATCCGGTTGCGCAAATGGTGCAATCGGTTGAATCGGCACTCCTCTCTCCTCAATATCCATCGTCAAAAATTCCCGGACAGGCAGACGCACTGCCGTGCAGACGCACTGCCGTGCGTCACTACTACCTCCTCTGTCACTCCATCTCTCTCCTCACTCTGTCTCTCCATCTCATTGACCGGTTGTGCCTGTTGCCCTCATTGCTCGCCGGCAAATTTTTCCAGGCCAACTTGTTATTGCCTTTCGGCAAATGCCGCCCGGCGAGGCGTCAGCGGGCATTGGCCGGCTTGCCGAAGAAAATGGAGAAGGAGGCGCCGGCAAAGCTGTACCAGTCGTTTTTCTTGTAGCCGCCGTTCATACTTACGCCATCGAGGTAGTCGGAGAAGATATTGCGCCAGCCCACCTCAAGCATGAACGCCGAGTACTCGGAAAAGTCGAATCGCACGCCGAGGATGATGGGCGTGACGAAGAAGTTGTCGCGGTCGCCCGGTTCGGGAAAGCGGTCCTGGTCTTCGGGGGGCACGGTGAGCACGGCATCGGCATGGGTGAGCCCCATGCCCAGGCTGATGTAGGGCGATATGCCGCCCTCGAAGCGGCCGCCGATGCCGAACCGATTGACGGGCAGAATGTAAAACTCGGGGCCGATGACCCATTCTTTCACGTCGATATCCACCTTCCAGCGCCGCCAGGCCAGCTTGATCGAGTTTTCGTCGTCGCCCGTGATGGTGCCCGAGAAGTAGTGGGCGCGAATGGCCCAGCGCGGGGAGATGTGGTAGCGCAGTATGCCTCCTACGGCCACCTTGGTTTCTTCCAGCTCTACGTGGTCTTCGGCCAGGTCGCCCTGATAGTTGGTCATGCCGAAAAAGGCGGCCAGCTCCAGACGGTCCTGGGCCGTGGCGGAGGTGACGAAAATCAGGCCCAGGGCGAGGCCCAGGTAGTGGATTGCGCGTGCGACGTGCATGGGTTTGAAGTTTTCGGTTTTTGAGATGCGGGGCAAATATACCTCAGCGCCCTGCTGCCGATAAAGGCAACAGCTCGATTTTTAACCAGGGAGTTTTTGAGAAAGAGAAAAGGAGCAGGCACACCAAAGGTAGGCAACTCTGCCGAAAGTAGCTTCTGGCATGCCGCCTACTGCACGACAAAACGCACGCGCTGCATGCCGCCGGGGCCCCACGCGATGAGGAGGTAGGGTCCGGCGGCAAGGCCTTCGAGCTCGATTTGTCGGGGCAGGTGCGGCCATTCCTGGATCGTCTGGCCATGGACGAGCGAAACGATGCGCGTGCGCCACCATTCGCCTTCACCGGACAGATGTAGTACGTCATGTGCAGGATTGGGCCAGGCTGTGAGGCGCTTGTCGGCGCCCACCTCGATGGCGACGACCGGACTCCACGCGAACGCGCCATCGCGATCCACCATTTTGAGCCGGAAGTAGTGGGTGCAGGCAGTGGCTTTTCCCCACGTCCATGTGTATTGTCTGGGGGTAGCCGACCAGCCGGCGGCAGCCACCGAGTCGAGTACTTGCCAATGGCTGTGCTGAGTGGCGTGGCTGATGAGAAAATGGCTGCTGTGGTCTTCGCTGGCCGTGACCCATTGCAGCTCGATCGCTCCGTCTTTGAGCCGGGCCTCGAAGGATACCAGCTCGACCGGCAGTGCCGCACCAGACCAGCTCGTGGGCACGTCCTGAGGAAAGTCGGGGAAAACGTTGTCTATGCTCTGATCGCCCGATCCATCCTGGGTGACCCAGTCGGCCACAGTAGCGATCATGGCTGCGCAGTCGGCATCAGTGGTGTTGCAGCCCGTGCTGCCGTTGTACACGCCCACGTCTTCATCGCCGGTGATTTCGATGGCTGTCTGGCCCGCCGTCAG
>WFYJ01000033.1 GCA_015490175.1 Saprospiraceae bacterium
ATACCGTCGATATCCTCGACGGCCTCACACTCACCAATAACGACCTCTTGCTCATCAATAACGCCGGCAACCTCGTCCTCTATAACAGCAGCCACCTCCACAACTTCGGAACCATCCGATTCACCTCCTATGGCGATATCCAGCTCTACCAGGGAACCCTCACCAATCACAACAACGCCACCATCTCTTTCGAAGCCTCTGGTAGCTACATCAAATTTTCTGGAGACCAGAACCTGGAACCCCACCTCGTTCACAACGACGGCACCATCAATTGCGATGTCAATGGCACCAGCGGCATCACCGCTCAGCTCAAAAACTGGGGGACTCTCCACGCCATCAGCGGTACACTCAAAATCGATCACGGATTCGGTGGGAACTCCTATCTCTACGGCGGCACCTACCACGTCGATGAGGGCGCAAGCATGGTGTGGAATGGCAACGTACACCTCAGCGGACAATTGGATGGCACGCTCGACGCCCCCTTGCACTGGGCCTATGTCAACATCATCTGCGATGCCGCCACCACATTGAATTTTTCGGGACAGAGCTATGTTTCCTGGGAAGACAACCTTGCTCTGTCTGGAAATACGCTCAAGCTGCAGTCACCCGTGCGCATCCTGAACAACAGCTCGAGCTCGCTGAACGACGTCTCCGTAGCAGACGGCATGCAAATCCAGAATTTCAGCGAACTTGACTACAACGGGCTGGGCCAGTTCAAATTGAACGGAACGGCAAGTCTGGAAAACCACCAGCTCTTCAAGATTTCGAGTGGCGGCGACGTGTACGTCGATAACGGCAGTATCGACAACCTGGCAGGTGGAACGATCCGTTTCACCGGCAATGGCGGTAATTTCTACAAGCTTGACAATACTGCTTCCCAGCCAACGCTCAACAATGCGGGCATTATCGAAAAAACCAGCGGCACCGGCACCAACAGTTTCAGCTTCCCTGTTTCGTCGAGCGGCTTGATTCAGGTGGTGACCGGCGAACTCGAATTCAATGACAATCTGACCAACACGGCCCAGGGCACCCTCGCAGGTACGGGCACGATGGATCTCCCGTCCACCTCGTCCTTTTTCAATGACGGCACCTGCGCGCCTGGCCTCTCACCGGGCACGCTGACCCTGCTGGGCGATTTCACTTCATCCTCGTCTTCAGTGCTGGATTTGGAACTCAATGGATACCAGCAGGGAAGCGAATACGATCACCTGTACGTCACAGGAAGCGCTACCTTGAATGGCAGCCTTTCCATCAGCCTCGGCTTTGCACCGCAGGAAGGGGACGAGTTCATTGTGGTCAGTGCCCCGAACGGCACGGTCAGCAGCAATCTGCCCTCCTCCGCATCGGCCACCTACAATGGCGGCACATTTTCCTTCGAGCTGATCAATACCGGCACGGCACTGAAACTCAAAGTGACCGCCGCGCCGCTCCCCGTAGAACTCATTTCCTTTACAGGCCGACTCCTGCCTGCCGGGGAAGTCCTTCTCGAATGGGCAACGGCCAGTGAATTCAATGCCAGCCATTTCGAAATAGAGCATAGCCCGGATGGCCTGAATTTCAGCAAAATCGGCGAGGTACCTGCCACGGGAGGCGCAGTGCTCACCGAGTACAGTTTCATTGATCCGCAGCCGGCAAACGGCATCAACTACTATCGCCTGCGGCAAGTGGATTTCGACGGCCAATTTTCCTACTCAGAGGTCGTAGCCATCGAAGTGGACAAGCTCGTGGCAACCACAAGGATTTTCCCCAACCCCGTAGCACAGGGAGGGATACTGCACATAGATTCGCCCCTTCAGATACGCCAGTTGGACATCCTCAGTTCGGATGGACGAACAGTACTCAGTCACCAGAACCTACGTGACAATCAAACCCTTCGGATAGAAAACATCAGCCCGGGCACTTATTTCATTCGTCTGACAGGAAATACCGGAAAAGTGGTCACTCTGCCCATGCAAGTGCACTGATATGCGCAACGCAATCCAGGTGTGGGGATTTTTGGACAATGGAATGAGCCTGCTGAAAAAGTCGAAAAATCATGCAGTTACACAGAGAACCACTGAGCACACACTGATTTTCACAGAGTTATAAACCCTCAACCCTACACGCTCAACCCTCAACCAGGTCAAAACTGCGTACAAACTGCGGCGCTCTGCGGCCGAAGGCTGCGGTTGCAATGGATGAGCAATCGAAGAACCGAGGAACCGAGAATTTGTCTAAACACTGATAATCAAAGAGAAAAACTTCAAACTTTAAACCCTGAACCTTAAACACCTTTTCGGGATGCGCGATCATCTATTCAAGAACACCACCAAACAACAATGATTATCAGTGACAAAAAAATCAGCGCTGCACGCTTGACCGGCATTGCCCGATTGCTCAAATCACTTTGATTCGAGTATAGAGCGTGCTGACCGGAGAATGGCTTTTGCGGAAGCAGGCTTTTTGCGCAGAAGCGCAGCAGCATCCTACTCCAGCCCCCAGATCCGCGGTGAGGCCAGTTCGATGCAATTGCCTGCCGGATCGCGGAAATAGACGGAGCGGCCACCCCGCGGCCATTCCACCTCCGACTCGATGGGCACGCCCCTGCCTTCCAGCCATTCCTTCCAGACATCCAGCTCGTCGTCGGGCATGGCGAAAGCCACGTGTCCCGCCCCGCGCGCGCCGTGCGGCGGCACCAGGGCACCATTGACGCGGTCGGTCTGGTGCTCCGTCTTGTCCGGGTTGAAAATGAGCAGCATCTGATTCGGCAGACGAAAAAAGAGAAACTTGCCCGGCGCCTTGCTGTACACCTGCAGCCCGAGAACGTCGGTGTAAAACGCTTCCATGGCATCCAGATCGGTGGCATACAGGCAGGTCTCGAGTACCCGGGTAATGGCTTTCATGGTGGAGTGTTTTGGTGGTGAGTGCACTGAAAAAAGGTGTAGCGTTGAGGGTTGAGCGTTGAGGATTTTTATATAAACACTTGCAAATCAATAATTTACAAAAACAGAGACTTTCCGACTCAGATAGCACGTATTATTTTGTGCCTCTGTGAAAATCAGTGCCTTCTCTGTGGATACTCTGTGTAACTGAATAGTCACGGGACTTTTTGCAGGGGCCTCATTCATCGGTTCCTCGAATCCTCAGCCTCTCTGGGAAGAGCCTCATCAATTTCCCATTTTTGCCTGAAAAGGCCACATGCCATTGATCGAGCTCTCCTCTTATCGCGCCCCCTTCGGCTTCCGCAATCCGTGGACCAACACCATCTACCCAGCGCTTTTCCGCAAGGTAAGCGGGGTACAGTACGCGCGCGAACGCGTGGAGCTGCCCGACGGCGACTTCCTCGATCTCGACTGGTCGCGCACGGGCAGCCGCCGACTGGTGATCGTGCTGCACGGCCTCGAGGGCAATGCGCGGCGGCCCTACGTCATGGGTATGGTGCGCGCTTTCAACCGCACGGGCTGGGACGCCCTGGGCTTCAACTTCCGCAACTGCAGCGGCACGCCCAACCGCCTGCTGCAAAGCTACCACATCGGCGCCACGGCCGACCTCGACCGGCTGGTCGGACGGCTCGCAGCAGCCGGACGATACGATTGCATCGCCCTGGTGGGCTTCAGCCTGGGCGGCAACGTGGTGCTCAAATATCTGGGCGAGCGAGGAAGTGCGCTGCCTTCGGTGGTGCAGGCAGGCGTGGCCTTTTCCGTGCCCGTCGATGTGGTGGACGCCAACCGCGAAATCCGCAAGCCGAAAAACCGGCTTTACGTGTGGCGCTTCATGCAATCAATGAACGCCAAGGTCGAGGAAAAGCGCCGGCGGTTCGGCGACCAGATTTTCCGGCCGACCCACCCTGCCTGCAACTTTGACGAGTTCGACGAATGGTACACGGCGCCCATCCACGGTTTTGCCTCGGCGCTCGACTACTGGACGCGCAATTCGAGCATCCGCTTCATTCCCGACATCGCGGTGCCGGCCCTGCTCGTCAACGCCGCCGACGACACCTTCCTCGGCCCCAACTGCTATCCCACCGCTCTGGCCCGCACCCATCGCCGGTTTTTTCTCGAGGTGCCCGCCCACGGCGGTCACGTGGGCTTCGTGCAGTTCGGCACGGGTGGATGGTACTGGTCCGAACAGCGGGCGGTGGCCTTTGTGCACGAAGTGTTGGGCTATGAAAAACCTCAATTTTTGGTTAAAACCGCCAAAGGCATGAACGCGCAGCCGCTCCGGATGGGTTAGCTTTGCGGGTTGGATTTGCTGATCCGTATCTTGCCAACAGGATGAAGCCTTCAGGCCCCAAGTCGCCCCTGTCGTTTCAGGAACGCCTCACGGTGTGGACCGTGCGCGTATGGGGATGGTTTCGCCGGGCGCTGGTCGCGTTCATCGTCGTCACCGTCCTGCTCTACATTCTGCTGTCGCTACCCTTCGTGCAGAACTGGGCCGCCCGTCAGGCCACCGCTTTCCTTTCCGAGCAGTTGCACACGCGCGTACGCATCGAAAAAGTGCACATCCGCCCGCTGGAAGGCGCCGATTTTCACAACATCTACATCGAGGATCAGGACGGCGACAGCCTGCTCACGGCCGTACGCCTCTCTGCCGGCGTGCGCCACACGCTCTTCACGCTGCTGTGGCGCAAGCTCGATATCAACCAGTTGAGTCTGGAAAACGCCAGCCTGCACCTGCGCCGCGACTCGGGCCAGCTCACACACAACATGCAGTTCCTGATCAACTACTTTGCGGCCGATCCGCATGCCCGCCGCAAGCCTTTCGAGCTCAACATTCAGTCGCTCTTTCTGCACGACGTGCGTTTTCGCAAAGACGACGCCGTGCGCGGCCAATCGCTCGAAGCATGGGTTCCCGAAGGGCAGTTGTTTTTCCGGCAGTTCGACCTGCCCCGAAAGAAAGTGCGTGCCACGCGCGTGGCCCTCGACGGCCCCCTGCTGCGCATCACCAACACCGAGATGCATCCCCTCGATTCGCTCAGTCAGGCGGCCCTCGACTCGGCCTGGCAGGCGCGCCAGCGCAAGGACACGGCCTGGTGGGTCGTCGAAGTGGATGCGCTCGACCTCGAGGGCGGCACCTTCGGCCTGCACAACTACCGCAATGCCCCCGAGCCCCGCAACGACGGCACCATCGACTTCAACCACCTCGACATCAGCGACATCAACGCGCGCATCGATACCTTTCACTTTACCAACTGGACGTTCGAGGGCATCATCCGCAAGATTGCGCTGCGCGAGCACAGCGGCTTCGAGCTGGAGCGCCTTTCGGCAAATCACGTCCGCGTGGACACCACCGCCACCCGTATCTATGGCCTGGTATTGCAGACGCCGGCCTCCCACCTGAGCGACACCTTCCTGATGGACTACCGCTCCTTCCGCAGCTTCCGGCATTTTGCCGAGAAGGTGCGCATGGATGCCCGCTTCAACGATGCGCGCGTGGCCGTGGAAGACCTGATGCGCTTTGTGCCTGCCTTGCGGCAAAACGCCTTTTTCCGAAAAAACCGCGACGAAGTGGTGCGCATCGCCGGCCGCATCTACGGCCCCGTCAACCGGCTGCGGGGCCGCGACGTGCAGCTACAGCTCGCCGGTGCCACCACCCTCTCGGGCAACTTCCACTCGCGCGATCTGGCCGTGCCGGGCGAGCAGTTCCTCATGCTGCGCCTCGACCATTTGCACACCAGCGTGCCCACGCTGCGCCAGCTCATCCCCGGCTTCGACCTGCCGCCCAACTTCGACAACCTGGGGCGCCTGCACTTCACCGGCGAGTTCAACGGCTTCTTCAACGACTTCGTGGCTTATGGCGACCTGCGCACCAGCATCGGCCGGGCGCGCATGGACATGCAACTGCAGGTGCGCGAAGGACGCGAACGCGCCCGCTACTCGGGCCGCCTCGACCTCACCGCCTTCGACCTGGGGCGCTTCAGCGGCAACCCCGACCTGGGCAAGGTCACCTTCCGCTCGCGCGTGTACGAGGGCCGCGGCCTCACCGGCGCTACGGCCCAGGCCAACCTCGAAGCCGTAGTGGACAGCCTCAGCTACAAGGGCTATCGCTACGAAGACATCGCCATCGACGGCACCCTCAACCGTTCCCTGTTCGACGGGCGCCTCGTCGTGCAGGACGATCACATCGACTTCAACTTCAACGGCGAGATCGATTTCACCGAAAAAGTGCCGGTGCTCGACTTCCGCGCCGACGTGCGCAAGCTCGACCTGCTGCACCTGCGCCTCACCGACAACGACATCGTGCTCAAAGGACGTGTCCGCATGAACGTGCGCGGCATCAACCCTGAAAGGGCTACGGGCACGGCCCTGCTGCGCGACCTCGAGATCACACACCGCAAGAAACGCACCTGGACCTTCGACTCGCTCTACCTGTGGACGGGCTACGTGGGCGACAGCGTACGCCAGCTCCGCCTCGAGTCCGACATGGCCGATGCCATCCTCGAGGGGCGTTTCAACCCCGTAGCGCTGCACAAAGCCTTCATCGGTCATCTGCGCCGCAACCATCCGGTATTTGCCGAAAGGCTGGGCCTGCCACAGGTGGAGGCCGACACCATGCACTTCCGTTTCGACCTGCACGTACACGATGCCCAGCGCATCCTCGAGCTGGCCAATCCGAAGCTGGGCAACATTCGCGATCTGGCGCTCTCCGGCTACCTCGACACCCGTACCGACACGCTCGACCTGCAACTCGACTGGCCTTCCTTCCGCTTCGGCACCACGCGCTTCGACAGCATTGCCCTGCTGGCCAACATGGCGGGCGATGCCGCAAGTATCGACCTGGAAGTGGGCGGCATCTCGCTCAACGGCAAGACGCAACTTTCGCCCATTTCGTTCCTCGGCCTGCTCGAGCGCGACACGCTCGACTTTTCGCTTGCTTCGGTCAACCTGACGGGCTTCGTGGACAACGTCTTCCTCAACGGACAGCTCTACCCCGAAGCAGGCGATCTGTTTTACCTGCATTTCTTCCCCTCATCGGTACTGCTGTGGAACGACGCCTGGACGCTCGCTTCCGACAACTTCATCCGCTTCGGCAAACAGTACTTCGAAACGCACCACCTCACCTTCCGCAGCGGCCGGCGCCGCCTCACCATTGCCAGCCGCGATGCCCGCGGGCTCGACCTCTCGCTCGAAAATTTCGACCTCGAATTCATCAACGAGCTGTGGATCTACCCGCAGCTCATGTTCGACGGGCTGTTCAGCATGCGGCTGAGCATCGACGACCTTTTCCGCATGGACAACCTCGAGCTGGAAGGCCACATGGACAGCCTGCTCATCAACGGCGACAACTTCGGCGAGCTGAAGCTGCTGGCCCATGCCGACCAGTGGAAGCGGCCCGTCTTCGCTTCGCTTTTCATTGACAACGGCCAACAGACGCTGGCCGCCCGCGGTCGCTACAATCCGCCCAACTACCGCGCCCTGGCCAATCCCCAACTGCCCAGCGAGCAGCCCAACTACCTCAACATTGACGTAGAAGTGGCCGACTATCCGGTGCGCGTGCTCGAGTACTGGGTGGCGCCGGCCATCCACGACACCGAAGGCACCCTCACCGGTCAGGCCCGCTTCGAGGGGCTTCCGCAAAAAATCGAAGTGAGCGGCTGGGCCACCGCCCGCGACGTGGCCACCACCATCACCTATCTCAACACGCGCTACTTCGTCAAGGAGCACCTGGTGCGCATCAACAGCCACATGTTCGACGCCACGGGTGCCACCGTGTACGACGAGCTGGGCAACACGGCCACCCTGCGCGGCGGCATCGCACACGACAACCTGCGCCACCTGCGCCTCGACTGCGACCTGATCACCGACCGCTTCCTGGCCATGAACACCACGCGTGAGCTCAATCCCGTCTATTACGGCACGGCCATCGGCGGCGGCATCGTGCGCTTCCGCGGCCCCTTCAAGCTGGCCGAAATCGAAGTGGACGCCACCTCGGGCCCCGGCACCCACCTGTCCATCCCCATCACCTACGAGCAGGACGCCAGCGACGTGCGCTTCATCACCTTCACCAATGCCACCGACACGCTTGCGCAAACGAAGAAAGAACCCACCCTGCCCGACATCCGCGGCCTCAACCTGACGCTCAACCTCCACCTGACGCCCGACGCCCGCATGGAGCTCATCTTCGACGAGCGCACGGGCGACATCCTGCGCGGCACCGGCGAAGGCGACATCCAGATCATCGTCACCCGCAACGGCGACTTCAACATGTACGGCAACTACGAGGTAACCGAGGGCGAGTACCTGTTCACCATGATGAGCCTGCTGCTCAACAAACCCTTCGTGGTGCGCCCGGGCGGCACCATCACCTGGTCGGGCGATCCTTTCGAAGCCAACCTCGACATCCAGGCCGTGTACGAGGGCGTCAACACCTCGGTCTATACGCTCATCCAGGAATACCTGCTCATCGCCCCCGCCGAGATCGTCAGTCTGGCGCGCACGCCCACCGAAGTAGACCTGACCATGTACCTCGAGGGCAGCCTTTTCCACCCCGAAATCAGTTTCGACATCCACTTCCCGAAAATTCCGCAAGAGTTGCGCAATTACGTCGAGACCAAGATGCGTGCCCTGCGCCAGGACCCCAACGAGCTCAACCGCCAGGTCTTCGGCCTGCTCATGCTCGGCCAGTTCTTGCCCACCAACTACAACTTCCAGTTGCAGCAGGTGGCCGACGTGGGCTTCAACACGCTCAGCGAAATGATTGCCAACCAGTTGTCGTTTTACCTCACGGAGCTGGTCTCGGAATGGGTGACCGACGACGGCCTCATCTCGGGCATCGACTTCGACTTCAGCTACAACACCTTCACCAACCCCGGCCTGTCGCAGGTCACCAGCTCGGCCAACGAGTTTCAGGGCCGCGTCAAGACCTACCTGTTCAACGACCGCGCCGTGTTCAACATCGGCGCCAACGTGGGTTTCAACGGTAACCAGACGCTGCCCACGACCAACCAGGGCACCTTCGTGGCCGGCGAGTTCATCTTCGAGTATTTCCTCACGCAGGACCGCCGCCTGCGCATCCGCGCCTATCACCTCTCCGAACCCGATATCAGCGGCCGGCGCACCAAAACCGGCATCGGACTGAGCTGGCGCGCCGAATTCGATTCCATTCGGGAAATCATCGGGAAAAAACAGTAACAGGCTGCTGCAAAAGTCCACTTCACCACCTCCCGCCTTTCCCGCCCGACAAGACCGATTCCCCACCGATCATTCCCTGCGAAAGCAAATCGCATGATGGCGGGTCCAGTTCTGGTCGGTGGTGTCGAGGAAGGGGCGCACCTCCACCTCGAACTCGATGCGTCGGGGGTGCTCCATGAGGATGCCGTATCCTCTTGCGCGGGAAAACCAGGGGGGACCTTCGTGTACAAATTCGATCTTCTTCGACCAGATAAACACCGGTACAGGAAAGTCCACGCTCAGCTCAAAGCACGATTTGATAAAAGGAGGCGGGAAAGCACCCGCCACCCCCCAGTCCGGCCGTATCTTCAAACAAAACGTGTCGTTGGGCGCATCGGTGTAGATGCAGGTAAAGTCGCCGGCCATAGGATGATAGGGCGGATGGTCGAGCCAGGTGAAGGTGTAGTAGAAAGAGTGCCAGACCGTATCGCATAGCCGGGCCGTGGGGAAACAGGTGCGATCGATGGAATCCACGCAGGCCACCAGCCGGCAGTCTATCTTGTCCGACACGGGCAGGAGATTGCGTCGGAAGTCCAGGTAGAAAGCGCTGTCGGTAAAAGTGCGCGCATCTGCGCCGATGGTCCAGTAATAGCGCTGGGCATGCCGGGCCCGCGCCCGGAACCAAACCCGATCCACAAAGAATTCCGGCAAGAAAAAGATGGTGTCATCCGTCACGCGGAAATACTTTACCGTATCCCAGGTATCCACCCGCTGCAACACGTCAAACTCGGCCCAGGCCGTGTCCTGAGTGAGGCAGGGGTCGTAGTTGATGCAGTCGGGGTTGTACGGATCATTACAGGGCGGCTCGTCGAAAGGGCCGCGACAGGCCGCTGCCCAGAAAACAACCAACAGCGGCACCAGGCTACGCAGGAAGAAGCTGTGCATGCGTTCGGGTTTTGTGCTTGGGCCAACCAAGGGGAAGTGCCTCCGCGCCAAGGCCTTGCAACGCCGACGCGGAGGCTGCTGCTCAGGTTTACATCTTCACCAGGCGGATCACCCATGGCTCGGGCACCTTTTCCAGCTTCAGGCGCAGCACGTAGGTGCCTCGGGCCAGATCCGACACTTCCAGCTCGACGAAGTGTTCGCCTGCGTCCATCTCCACGCCATCGAGCAGCGGCGCCCACCTGCGGCCGTCCACGCCCTGCAGCTCCA
>WFYJ01000034.1 GCA_015490175.1 Saprospiraceae bacterium
TGCAGGCTGCGGTTTCTGGCTGAGGAACCGAAGAACCGAGGATTTGACAAAAAACTGATAGTCAACAAGAAAAACTTTAAACTTTAAACCCTGAACTTTAAACACCTTTTCGGGATGCGCGATCATCTATTTAAGGACACCACCTGATTCCACATACCGAAAAAGAACAGGGTGTGAAAGGGTTTGGAGTTTGCAACTCTGTGAAAATCAGTGTATCCTCAGTGGTTCTCTGTGTAACTGAATGATCTTTCGCCTTTTTTCAGTGCGTCGTTCCTCGATTGCTCAATCAAAAATGCCCATAGACCATCGTCCATCGTCAACAATTCCCGAACCGAATTGCGTTGAGTATAACTGAATGATTCCTCGCCCTTGCTTCAGCAAGCCCGAAAATCATTTGATCGGGCATAGCACCCGGGCCGGGTATGATTTTTTTCTGAAAAAAGGTGCTTTCGCAAAACACCACCCGCAGGTAGCTGTTACGGTAAGCGTCAGGTTGTGTTGCT
The DNA here is from genome assembly GCA_015490175.1 of Saprospiraceae bacterium. Taxonomy (GTDB): domain Bacteria; phylum Bacteroidota; class Bacteroidia; order Chitinophagales; family Saprospiraceae; genus WFYJ01. The sequence continues at coordinate 504 of WFYJ01000034.1, forward strand.
GCTTTGTCGGTGACGCGCCAAATGGCGGGGTTTTTTCCCTTCCATCACTTTTGAGGGCAGTCTATTTTGCCGCCCGAAAACGCTCTGACGAAACGATTGTACATCCATCCTTCCGGCGGTCTTCGTTCCGCAATTGAGATTTTTCAACAGGAACCGATGGACATTTTCGAACTGCAGTTCTGCCCCAGGGGTCGGGCTGCCGCCAAATTTTTTTTCTGTGCAAAAACCAAAATTTCCCCGCGAGTCGGGTCAGTTGTCCTTTTACCGCACGTTGCGCCGGCGCATCAACGAGTACATGCAATCGGAAGGCGCCAGTCGCTATGCCAACTCCAACATGGTCGTCAAGACCGTGCTGATGTTCCTGCTTTATCTCGTGCCGCTGGGCATGCTGTTGTCAGGTGCCTTTACGGCTGGTTGGCAGGTGTTCTTGCTGTACGTGGTGATGGGCCTGGGCATGGCGGGCATCGGGCTGAACGTCATGCACGACGCCAACCACGGCGCCTTTTCGCGCTCGAAGTGGCTCAACAATGCCCTTGGCGCCTCGATGAACCTCATTGGTTCGAGCGCGTTTGTGTGGAAGCTGCAGCATAACGTCTTGCACCACACCTACACCAATGTCGAGGGCGCCGATGAGGATATCTCCATTCCGGTACTGTTTCGCTTCTCGCCGCACCAGCCGCGCTACTGGTTCCATCGGTTCCAGCACTGGTACGCCTGGTTTTTTTACGGCCTGATGACGCTGTACCGCACCTTCTTTTCCGATTACAGCAAGCTGGTGGCCTATCGCAAGCAGGGCCTCATTCCCGACGCCCGCGTCTATCGGCGCGAGTGGATCAAGCTGGTTGCCTGGAAGGCGGGCTATTACCTGGCCACGCTGGTGTTGCCGCTGGTGCTGTTGCCCACGCCGGCATGGGTGGTGCTGCTGTCGTTTTTCGTGATGCACTTCATGACGGGACTTGCGCTGTCTTTCATCTTCCAGGCGGCGCACGTGATGCCCGGATGCGCCTTTCCGCTGCCCGACGAGCAGGGGCGCATGGATCAGTCGTGGGCCGTGCACGAGCTGGCGACGACGACCAACTTTGCGCCGCGCAGCCGCATCTTCTCGTGGCTCATCGGTGGACTCAACTTCCAGATCGAGCATCACCTGTTCAGCAACATCTGCCATGTGCACTACAGAAAATTGTCGCCCATCGTGGCGGCTACGGCGCGCGAGTTCGGGCTGCCCTACTACACACAGCCCACCTTTGCCCATGCCATCGTCGCGCACCTGCGCATGCTGCGCCAACTGGGGCGGGGATGAGGAGCGTACCCAATCCCGATGCATGTCCCGCGTAAAATTGCACGCCGTGTAGATCCGCACGCCGATCCGTACGCCGTACGGATCTACTACCGGGGTTTTGCGCCAAAATTGAGCAGCGGGATATCGACGGCGAGGAAGATGCTCCAGCGCCAGCCCGTAGCCAGCTCGGTGACGGGGCCAAACTCGCCGTCGAGTGTGACTTTGCGCAGGTTGGGGCCGAGCTGTGCGCCGGCGCCCAGTGAGAGGGGGGCGCCCGGAAAGCCATACACCAGGTGGATGCCTGGCGCGAGGATGTTGCCCAGCCGGACCTCGGGCAGCTCTTCTGCAGCCGTATCGGCAAAGCGGAAGGCCGTGATGGCGCCCAGGTCGAGTACGGAGAAAAACAGCGACATGGATGCCGGCGAAGCCGATTTGCCGCCCAGGCTCAGCGCCACGCCTGTCGGCGCCGTGATGCCGGCCACGGGGCTGGCCACGTCGGTGTCGAAGAGCGTTTCCTGCCCGTAGAACCCGCCCACGTAAGCGTTGAGACCGACGCTGAAGCTGCTGTACTTCTTGACCGAGGCGCTGCCTGCAGGCATGGCCATGGCCTCGATGACGAGCGCCACTTCGTCGGAAGTCTCGGCCTGCGCCATCGAAGCCATGAAGCTGCCGTATTTCAGCAGGGCGCTTGCAAAGCGGAAGTCCTCGGGACGGAGCAGCAGGTCGAGGATGCGGTGCGTGACGACGATGGCCGAAGCGTAGCGCTTGAGGCGCACGTCGAGATGGAGCTCGTTGAGCAGCCGCAGGGTGGCAAGCACCTTCAGTTCGCTGCTGTCGGCCGGCTCGTCGAACAGCGTTTGCCGAAAGGCGATTCCTTCCTCGAACAGGTCGAGCATGGTCTGAATGGTGCGGAAATGTGCCTCGAAGGCGAGGCTGTCGGGCGTGCGCTCGGCGGTGGCCAGGCTTTCACCCAGCCGATGGCCCAGTTGGGCAAAGCGCCGGATGTGGCGGCGCAGCGCATAGTGTTTCGACTCGTGGAAGGCGCGCCGGAGGAAGGCGCGCAGCGTGTGGCCTTCGCCCGGGCGGAAGGCAATGCCTTCGCCTTGCTGATACAGCAGTCCCAGATACAGGGTAAAGGTCAGGTCATCGGTGAGCAGGGGGGCGAGCTGGCGCGGCCGCACCCAGACGACCGTGTCGTTGACGGCGCGCAGCGACTGCGACACCAGATCGAGCGTGCGGAGGGCGCCGCTCAGCGCGATGCTGGGCGGCACCAGCGTGTCGGGCACGAGGTCGTATGCCAGGCTGTGGATGATCTGGTCGGGCGCGGCGCCGTCCACCACTTCCTGCGCTACCTGCAGCAGGCCGGCCAGGCTGAGGTTGAGAAGCGGATCGGTGATGGGGGCTTCCGCTTCGAGCCATTGGCCCAGGCGGCCGGGCAGCAGGTTGAGATCCTGAATGAAGGCCTCGCGGAACGATTCGAGATAGGCCGAAAAGCGATAGATCTCGTCGCCGATGGCCAGAAAGACGGCCGTGGTGGAGGGGAAGAGGGCCTGCATTTCGGGATACTGAAGGATCGTTTCGCGAAAGCGGGAAAAGAATGCCAGGTTCAGCTCCTCTTTGGTGCGCTTGACCAGGAATTGCGACAGGCCGTCGGCCAGCCTGGTGACGGGGATGCCCGCGATGCCCGACAGGTTGCTGCCGAGGTTTGCATAGGTTCGGAAGCTCTCCATCAGGCTGTGCATCGACGGATCGAAGACGATGCGGCCATCGGGACCGATGAAGGGATTGTCTTCATAGGCCAGGGCCACCTCTTCGGCCGTAGCGCCTCCCTGCGCTGCCAGATGCGGGTCGTAGGCGGCCAGGATATCAATCAGATTGCCACCCGCAGCGGGCGAGAAGAAACATCCCGCCGAATCGCATTCGACCCACTGGCGCAACTGCAGGGCATCGTAAAAGGCCGTCTGGGCGGGAAGAGGAGCGATACAGCCCAAGGCCAGCGTGATGGAAATCAGTGCTCTTTTCATCGTGGATGGTTTTTTCGCGTGGGGACAAGGAGCCGCATGGATGCCGGAGGCATCAGGCTTCTTCCGGTTTCCAGTGCGGGTCGAAAAAAAGGAGCTCGTCGTTTTCGTATTCGGAGAGGGGCTGGACGACTTCGGCTTTGCGCAGCATTTGCCGAAAGGCGGCGACGGCGTCACCCTCGTTGGCGGCGCGCATGGCCTGGCGTCCGCCATGGTGCGCCATGGCCAGTGCGGCGATGCCGGCCAGCAGAGGCGTGGCAAAGCTGCTCGAGAGCGGCACCTGCGCCAGAGTCGTGCCGCGGCATACCGCGATTTCGGGCTGGTTGGCGAGCAGATGTATCTCGGGATCGAATTTTTTCCAGTGAAAAGCGGAAAAGAAGGCCTCGCTGATGGCGCCGACGCGCAGGGCGTGGCTGGCGGTGGCGGGCACCTTGAGTCTTTTTGCCGTCAGCAGCTCGAAGGTAGCGCCCGGGTTGGGCAGGGAGGCGAACAGCAGCGCGCCCTGCTCGGCAAGTCTGGCGTCGATGTCCTTGAGGCGTTTGCGGTCTGCGTTTTTGAGCAATTTGGGCCGCACACTCACCGATACGGTGATGATATCCGCTTTCAGCTTGTTGATGGCGAAGGCGAGTGCATCGAGGAGCGGACCGGGTAGTATGCGGCCGGCCGCATCGGCCACTTTGAGCAGAAAGTATTCGGCTTCGGGCGCGATGCCGCCGACGGGGAACGCGGCGGAAGGGCGGGCGGCCAGCAGGCTGAGTACCTCGGTGCCATGGGTCGTGCGGCTGGCCACCAGGTCGTTGCCGGGCCTGTCGGCAAATCCGGGGCGCGTCATGTCGTAGCGGCCGCCGGGGCGAGCCAGGTGCTTGAGCACGGGATGGCGCAACACAAAACCCGTATCGATGACGGCGATGCGGGTGCCCTTGCCGCGCGTCCGGCGCCAGGCGTCGGGCACGAACGCCAGGCGTTGGTTGTAGTCCCATTCGGCTGCCTGGCTCACTTCAGGAGGCAGGCTGATGATGTGGGTGACGCGCGTCTCGTCGAAGTCCATGGCGCCGGCCCAGTAGTACCAGCCGTTGAGGTCGCGCAGCCAGTGGGTGGCGTGCGGATGGTCGGCCTCGGTGGCAGCGGCGCCGAGGTAGAGCACGTCTTCGACCTCGAGCTCGGTGCCGGCAAAGAGCTGGCCTATGGGCTTGACCTCGAGGTCGAGATGCGTGCTGCGGATGTGCACGTCTGCTCGGGCGGTCGCTTTCATCAGCCGACGGGTTTTTTGCGGATCTCGTAACCTTCGGGCAGCACGATGGGCTGCGATCCTCCTGCGGGGCTGCCGCTGCCGCCATAGGTAGCCGGCGGCTTTTCGTCGGGCGGGCGTGGGGCATTGCGGATGTTGACCAACTTTTTGAGCAGGTCGAACCAGAAGGGCGCACCCAGGCAGATAGCCAGTGCCGTGATGAGCCAGCCGAAGAGATTGTCCCAGATGGCGTAGAGGAAATACAGGCGCGGGGGCAGGGCGATCCAGTGGGTGGTGGCGGGGTCGTCCTGCCATTCGGGCCGTAGCAGGCCGCGTTCCCAGCCCAGGCCCAGGGGCGAGCGCAGCCGCTCCAGGTCGCCGCGGATGAGGGAATCCATCACGTTGTTGAGCGACTCGATGCGGTCGGCGAGGCGTGCGCTGTCGAGCTGGTCGGCAGGGTCGAGGTTGAGCAGCAAGCTGTCGTAGAGCAACTGCCGGTTTTGCTCCACGTATTGAGTGGCCTGCTGCACGAGGGCCGTGCGCAGCTCGGGGTCGTTGCTGAGGCGGTTATAGACCTTGATCGCGTTGACGTTGAAGATCATGGCGATGATGAGGCCTACGGCCAGCAGCCAGGCTTGCATGTGTCGCTTGTACCAGCCCGTGACGTGGTTCATGATCTCGTCGTAGTAGTTCTTGACGCCTGCCTTGAAGCGGTCGAGGCTGCCTTCCGACTGGTCGAGCAGGTAGAGCAGCGAACGCTTGATGGCACAGTCGGGCATGGTCTCCACTTCGGCGCGCAGCTTGTTCAGGTCGCGCTTCACTTCGGGGTCGTCTTTCGAAAAAAAGTCGAGCAGGATGGCGAGGAAGGCCTCGGCGCTGAGGTAGGAAGGGCGCGGCGAGGCCTCGGGGCGCGTGATCTGCCGGTAGAGGGGGCTGTGGAAAAAGTAGTCGCTCAGGAAAAAGGATCGGACTGTCTTTTCCTTGATGCGCTGCACGTCCACCTGTCCGTCGGCCGAACGGGCGCGCAGCGCCAGCGGGTGTTGGTCGTCGGTGGCGGCCAGCGCGCAGTTGAGTTCCACTTGCTTGAGCAGGTTGAGCGCTACCTGCTCGGTGGGCGCCTCGCCGCCGGGTTTTTTGTCCGCCTTTTTCATGGTGCGGTCGAGCACGGTGGCGGCCTTTTCGGCAAGCGGCTTCACTTCTTGCGCTATCTCTGGCTCGATGGCGGGCGGGCCGAAGCCTTCCACCGAGCGGCTGCGCAGCAGTTGGGGCGCCACGAGGGGCGGGTCGGGGATCTGAGCCGCCAGGGTGCGCGTCAGCTCGTCGGGGTCGGGCCGCTTTTCGCGAAAAGCCAGCCCGAA
>WFYJ01000035.1 GCA_015490175.1 Saprospiraceae bacterium
AGAAGGGTGGCTTCCCACACGTCGCCGCTCATGAGGTACAGGTCGCCCAGACGCAGCTTGGCCTCGCCGAGCAGTTGGGGTTTGAGGCCGGGCAGCTCGACCACCTGCTTCAGGATGGCGATGGCTTTGGGCAGATCGTGCAGGTAGTTGGCCTCGAGGTCGGCCAGCTCCAGCATCAGCTCGGCGGTGGCGGTGTTGCGGCCGAACTCGTCGAGGAAGGTTTCGTAAGCCGCTTCCAGCTCGCGCAAATCGGCTTCCTCCCACGCATAGCCGCGTACCAGTTTTTCGCGGCGTGCGCGCAGCGCCTCGCGCTTGGCATCGATGTAGAAAGTGGAGGTGGGTCCTTTCTCTTCGACGATGTAGTCGAAAGCAGCAATGGCGGCGTCCCACGCGCCATCCATGGCGGCGATGCGCCCAAGCCGATAGACGCGGCTGCCGTTCTCGTCGAGGCGGCGGTCGAGGGCCTTGGCCTGGCGCAGCGCATTGCGGTAATCGCCTTTCTGGATAAACAGCCAGGTGAGCAGCTCGACGAACTGTATGGCGTCTTTGTCCTGCTGGATGCGCTGGTAGAGCTGGCGCTGCAGCTCGGCATAGTCGTCCTCGCCCTGCAGGTTGCGTTCGAGCAAAGCCTGGATGTTGCCCAGGCGGGCGGGGTTCATGGCCAGGCTGTTGAGATAGTGCTCCACCATCTTTTCGGTATTGCCCATGCGGCGATACAGCTCGGCCAGGTTGTAGGAAAAGACGTAGGGATCCTTGAGCAGCTCACTGCCCCGCTCGTAAGCCTCGATGGCGTAATCGTACTTGCGCAGCGAGGTGAAGGCACTGGCCACCCGCGTAATGCCAAACTGGTCGGCAGGCATCTTGCGCAGCGCCTGGGCATAGTACTTCTCGGCCTCTTCGAGCTGGTATTGCTGCTCTTTCAGGTAGCCGAGCGTGACGTAGAGCTTGACGCGGTCGGGATGGCGCTTCAGCTCCTTGCGTATCGCCTTTTCCGCCTCGTCGTACGCACCTGTGGCAAACAAGGCCTGCACGTAGCGGTCGAAATAGAACTCTTGCCGCGGCTGCTCGTCGTACAGCTTTTTGTACAGCGCCGCCGCTTTCTCGTATTCGCCGTTGAGGTAGTATTGCTGTGCCAGTTGGGCCTCTTGGGCCGAAGCGGCAATGCCGAGCCAGAGCAAGGTGATGGTGAAGAAGAGCCTCATGTCAATTCGTTTTTTCAGATGGACGGCTTTTTGCGAAAGCACAAGAACGCGACCGGAAAATTTCCCGAACCACTTCGTTTTTTTCCACAAATCTCGTCTTCCGGCTTTCGCCAAAAAAGCAGCATCCTGCTGACAAACGCAACTACCGTGCGAAAGTTGTCAGCAGGATGCATGGCAACGTGCGGCCCTCCACCTACCGGATAAGCGTCACGCTGCCCTTCTTGAAGAAGGTACCGCCATTGTAGCATTTGATGTCCACGTAGTAGCCGTAGGTGTCGGGCGGCAGCGGCTGGCCGTTGAAGGTGCCGTCCCAGCCTTCGAGCGGGTTGGTCGTCTCGAAGAGCTTCTGGCCCCAGCGGTTGAAGACGGTGAAGGTGAGCGATTCGATGGCGTAGCCGCGCACGTAGAGCACGTCGTTGTAGCCGTCGCCGTTGGGCGTAAAGGCCGAGGGTACGAAGATGAACGGCTCGTCGCAGTCGGGGTTTTTCACCACCACCTGCACCGTATCGGAAGCCATGCAGCCCGCTGCATTGCTCACTTCCACCACGTAAGTCGTCGTCTCGTCGGGAGTGGCGACGGGATTGTAGATGTCGTCGCGCGAGAGCGTCTCGGACGGGTACCAGAAGTACGACCAGGTGGGGTTGAAGGTCGCCTCGAGCTGGCTTTCGGGGTCGCGGCCAAAGAGCAAGGTGTCGGGCGTGGCGGTGACGTCCAGCTCGAGCGCCAGGTCGAAATACCGGACCTCGGCCCGGGCCGTATCGGCGCAGCCGTAGCTGTTCCAGGCCACCACGGTGTAGGTGACGTCGCCGGTGGGCTCGATGACGGGGTCGGGCACGTCGGTCGGGTGGATGGTGCCGTCGTCGGGGAACCACTGGTACATGAGCTGCTCGTCGGGCGTCAGGTTGACGGCCACGAGCTGCAGGGGCCCTGCCTCGCGGCAGAAGTTGATCAGCGGCGGCACTTCGATATCAACCGGATGGCTGCGCACGTCCACGAAGGCCGTGTCGCGGCATTCGAGATCGTCGGTGGCCACCACGGCGAACAGGTGATCGCCCGTGGGCGTGACCACCAGCGAGTCGGCCGTGCCCAGCGCTACAGCCACGTCGGGCAGCTCGTACCACGCATAGCTCACCGGCACCTGTGCTTCCGCAAAAAGGGTGAGCGTCGTCTCTTCGCACAGCACCGTGTCGGGGGTGGCGGCCAGCTCGATGGGCGGATTGACCTGGACGAACACCTCACGCATGGCCTGGCAGGTGTCGGCGCCATAGACGGTAGTGATCGTCACGGTGTAGGTCATGGAGGAGTCGAGCGTGGCGACGGGGTTCCACGTGTGCGGATCGTCGAGGCCTGTGGCGGGCCACCACTCGTAGCTGATCGCCGCATTGCCGTGGGGGTTGAGGGGCGTGGGCACGCCCGGACAGATGCGCACGAAAGTGTCCACCACGGCGTCGAATTCATAGCTGAGCAGGCCGATGGTGTCGGTCAGACTACAGCCAAACTGGTTCTCGACGTGCAGGGCCAGCCACGTCTGTCCCGTGTCGGGCGCCACGAGCAAGGCCGACGAATCGGTGGGGCCGAGGGCCTGCCCTGCACCCCACACCTGCCAACTGTAGCTCAGCGTGTCGCCCTCGTCGAGGTTGTGCGTTTCCACCAGATATTCGGGCACGGGACAGGTGGCCAGCTCGTAGGGATAGTCCAGATCGAGGATGCCGTTGCGCACGTGCACCGAGTCGCGCTTTTTACAGCCATGCACGTCGGTGGCTTCCACGTAGTACATCGCTTCTTCGGGTGGCAGCACGGTCACGGCAGCGCCGGTGCCCACTATCGAATCGGCCATGAACCAGTTGAACGTCACGGGCAGGTTGGCATTTGCGACGAGCGTGACGGGCCCCTTGCAGGCAACGGTATCGTCGGGCACCTCGAGCACGATCTCGGGCCAGACGTCCACCCGCACCGAGTCTATGGCTTTGCAGCCAAACTGGTTGTCGAGCGAGACGATGAACCAGGCGGTGCCCGGCGCTGCCTGCGCGAGGATCTCGGGTTGCTCGGGATCGGTCAGGATCTGGCCGGTGCCGCTGGCCACCCACGAGTAGTTGAGGTCGTCGCCCGGGTCGAGGTTGACGGCCTGGATGGCAAACGTATCCTCGAGGCAGGCGGCAAAGTCAGGCGTCAGTTCGACCTCGATGATGCCGTTGGTGACCAGCACCGAGTCGGTGTCGGTGCAGCCGAAGACATCCATGGCCGTCACGTAATACCATTCCTGCTCTTCGGGCAACACCGCCACGCTCTGCGTCTGGGCCAGCAGGTTGCCGCCGGCGTCGTACCACGCATAGCTGGCAGCGAGGTTGGACTGTGCCGTGAGCGTGACGGGGCCGTCGCAGGCGATCTCGTTGGGGCCCGCCTCGACGGTGATGGTGTCGTAGGTGTGCACTACCACGGTGTCGAAAGCCATGCATCCGAACTGGTTTTCAGCCCTGACGACGAAGGTGGCCAGGCTGGGCCATGCCTTCACGGTGATGTCTGCCTGCGTGGGATCCGACAGGATTTGGCCGGCGCCCGAGACCGTCCACTGCCAGGTGAGCGTATCGCCCGCATCGAGGTTGTTTGCCGAAAGGCTGAGCGAATCGACCATGCAGGTGGACAGGTCGGGCGTCGTCTCGATCTCGACGATGCCGTTGATGACGTGTACCGTGTCGTAGCGCACGCAGCCATACGGGTCAGCGGCCGCCACGACGTAGTCGGCCTCTTCATCGGGCAAGACGCTCACGAAGGGCGCCTCGCTCAGCAAGGAGCCGTCTGCAGCATACCACTCGTAGTGGATGGCCTGAGGCGAGACGGCGTTGAGCAGGACGGGCCCCTCGCAGGCGATGCGGTCGGGGCCGCCGTCCACCTGCACCTCTTCGGGCACGAAGACCGTCACGGAGCGTTCGAGCACGCAGGTGTCGGCGCTGAAATTGGTGATGCGCACCGTGTAGGTGGTCGTCTGCTCGGGCCAGGCCAGGGGGTTGGCGGCATGCGGGTCGCTGAGGTTGTAGGCCGGAATCCATTCGTACTGGTAGGTCGGGTCGCCATCGGGATTGAGCTCGGTGGTATCGCCCTTGCACAGCACGATCTGGTTGGCCAGCGTCACTTCCGTAAAATCGATGAAAAGCGTATCCACCTTCGTATTGGCGCAGCCCTGTGCCGTCGTGATGGTGAGCGACACGACGAGGGGGCCTTCCTGCGTCACCGTGACCACGGGATCGGGCACCGAGGCCGTCTGGCCATTGCTGAAACTCCACGCCCACGAGACGGTGTTGTTGAAGGCGTTGTAGGACTGGTCGTAGAATGCGATCTCGATGGCATTTTCGGAGCAGTTGCTGTAGTCATAGGTAAAATCGGCCTTCACTTCGGGTTCGACGAGCACGACCGTGTCCACGGCCGGCGTGACGCAGCCCACGTCGTGAGCAATGTCGAGCGTGACGACATAAGTACCCGTATCGGGATAGATGAAAGTGGGCGCCACGGCGGTCGAGGTGTCGGTGCTGGTGCCGGCCAGGCCGAAGTCCCACACGTAGTCGAAGGCGGCCTGGCTCTGGTTGTCAAAGGTGACCGTCAGGCCGTCGCACTGGATGGTGTAGTCGAAGGCCAGCGCGATGTGTTCATCCACCACGACCACCTGGATGGGATAGGCATCGCTGCAGCCAAACTGGTTGGTGGCGGCCAGCGCGAAGATGTAAGTGCCCGCAGGGGCCGTCACCACGGGGTCGGGCACGGAGGGATCGCTCACCTTGTCGGGCGGATACCAGTTGTAGGTGAGCGTGTCGTTGGGATCGAGGTTGGTGGCCACGAGCTGGATCACTTCGTCGGTACAGCCCTTGACCACGTCGGGCACGCTCACATCCACCGGCCCGCCGGCCACCACCACCGATTCTGTCTCGGAGCAGCCGTACTGGTCCACTGCCGTGACGGTATAGACGTCGGTACCCGACACGGGCACGGTGAGCTGGTCGGTCTGACTCAGCACGCTGCCCGCCGCATTGGTCCAGGTGAAGGTGACGGGCACGGCCGTCGTGGCCGAGAGCGTCGTTTCGGCCGCGCAGGTCTGCACTGAGGGGGCCGCCAGCTCGATGGCCGGCGCCACGACCACGGTGATCTGCTTCGTCACGGTACAGGTGTCGGCGCCAAAAGCCGAGATCACGGCCGTGTAGGTGGTGGTCTGTGCGGGCGAGGCGACGGGATTCCAGGAAGCGGGGTCGTCCAGACCATCCGCGGGAGTCCAGTAGAAATCGTAGATGCTGTCCGTGGGGTCGGGGTTGAGGGCCACAGAGGCACCCGGGCAGATCAGCACGGTATCGGGGAGGACGACGTCCACCAGTTGCACGCTCACGGGCCGGGTGATGGTGTCGGTGCAGCCCTTGTCGGTAATGACGACGAGGGTAGCCTCGAAGCTGGCATTTTGCGAAAAGCTGAGCACCGGCGCCGCCTCCGTACTGGTGCCATAGGGACCGAAGTCCCACCACACGCTTGCCGTGTTGTTGAGCGTATTGAGGGTGGTGTTTGCGAAAGCGAGCTCAATGGTATGCTCAGAGCATTCCGAGTAAAACATCTCGAAATCGGCCTCGAGCACCGTCACGGGGAAATGCACCGTGTCGGTGCGGCTGTCAGGACAGAACGCCGTGGCAGCCGTGCTCAGGCGCACCACCTTGTCGCCGAAGTCGGCAAACTGCACCACCACCGTGTCGCCCGTAGCGGTGGCCGGCGTGGCATCCGGCCCGAACTCCCACACCACGCCGTCGGGGGCGTACTGGCTCTGGTTGATGAAGGTGGCGGTGAGGCCGTCGCAGGCGATGTCGTAGGTATAGTCGAGCACGGGCAATGGCGTCACCTCGACGAAAATGCTGTCGGCACTGGTGCAGAGGCTGTCGGGCGCCCACAGGAACGCGCCGAACCACTGCGTACTGTCGGGAGCGACGACGGGGTTGGGCGCCATGGTGTCGGGCGCGGCATTGGCCGTCCAGAAATAGGTGAAGTCGGGGTTGAAGTCGGGGTTGAGGGCGATGGAGTCGCCACGGCAGATACGCAGCGAGTCGGGCATGGCATCGAGCGGGTCGTTGATGCCGGTCTGGAAGGGTTTGGCGATGCTTTCCACGCAGTTGTTGAAGCTGGAAGCCGTCAGCCGGATGATGCCGCTGGTGTCGGAGGGCACGATGAGGTCGGGCTGGGGGCCGCTGGCCCACAGCGTCGTGTCGCCGAACAGCACTTCCCACTGCCAGCCCACCACCGACGTCATGGTGTCGTAGGAGAGATCGCGCAGCCGCAGCGCCGACGAATCGGCGCAGTCATAGACGTCGAAGGCAAAATCGGGAAAGAGCGAGTTGTCCTGCACGTACAGCGGCTTGATGACGGTGTCGGCACACTGGCTGCCCGGCGCGGCGATGAGCATCACCTGATACCAGCCCGTGTCGGGATAGGTATGGACGGGATCGGTGTCGGTATAGGCGATGGTGGTGTCGGGATACTGGGGATACCAGAGAAAGTCGGTCTGTACATTGACGTTGCTGGTGTTGTGGAACTGCAACGAGAAGGTGTCGCAGATGGCATGGGGCGCGTCGAAATCGGCAAAGATCTCGCCGCACACACCCACGTTGTACTGAAAATCGCGCCGCACAGTAGAGAGGAGCTGACCGTTGCGGTATTCTTCTACACAGACGCCCACCACGAAGGTGCCCTGCTGGCCGGGAAAGCCCGTCAGTCGGCCCGTGACGGGATTGATGGTGAGCGGATCATCGGGATTGCCCAGCATGTCGTTGAGGCTGAAGCCCGGCGCCCACACGATCGAGTCGTAGGGGGGCGGCCCCGGCGGGATGGGCTGCGGATCGTCGAGCGAGCCACCGGTCAGGGGCGTACACAGGCGATAGACGAGCGAGTCGCCGTCGGGATCGGTGGCAAAGTGCTGATAATCTATGGGCTTGCCGATGCAGATAAAAATGGGCGGTATCTGGTTGAAGACCGGCGTGCTGTTGCACGCGGCCATGGCCTCTTCGGTGAGCTCCAGTTCGTAGGTAGCCCCCGTCTCGAGCGGGTTCTGAATATTCGTGATGGTCTCGTTGCGGCAGCAGCGCTGATAGACGAGGGTATAGCCGCCAGGAGCGGGGAAAAGGGTGGTCGTGGTGGTGTACACCGCGCGCTCTACACACACATAATCGGGCACGAACAGACAGGGATCGTTGAATACGGCATCGAGTTGTTCGATGACGGGGTTGTAGATCTTGAGTTCCTTGACCAGCCCGGTGTTGGGGTTGTAGATAGCCACATGGGCCGGGTTGTCGAAGGGCGCACTGCCGGCATTGCAGTCGCGATAGACAGTGAGCGTGATTTCGTATTGGTTTCCACCCAGGCACTTGTAGCCAATCTCTGCGCCCACGATATGCGTGGCCCGGGCCACCGTGCCTGTAACCAGCCACAGGACGAGCACCCACAGGGTGCGCGTCCGGCGGGCAGCGCGCGTAACGTTCAAGGGATCAAGTGTGGTTTTCATCGTGGCGAATGGTTGCATGTGTTTACCGAATGATGCCGAGCTCGCCTTTCCTGTTTCACTTTCTTTTCGTTCGGGCTGTTCGCGTGGTCATTGTTCCTTTTTGAACGGCCCCAGCTTCACGCCGATGATCTCGACGCGACGCTCGAGCGAGGCCGCCACGCTGTACACCGACTCGCGCTCGTCGCGGGCACTGTCGCTGATGTACTGAGGCGCCAGCCGCTCGCCATAGGCCACCTGCGTCAGCTTGAACTGACCGGATTTGAGGTAGGGCAGGAACGCGCCGTTGCGATACGTCTTGAAGTGATTTTCGAGCACGGCCACGCGCCGCTGCGCGAGGATCTCGTTGTAGCGCTCGTCGCCCAGCGGGCTGGCGTATCCCTTGATAATGAGTTCGACCGAGAGGCCCTTTTCAAGTGCTTCGAGCACGAGGTCGGAAAACAGCTTGAGGTTTTCGTATCCATTGGCTACTTCCCGATCGAAAAATGCCTCGATGCGCTCGGCGGCCACGAGGCGGTCCTGCCCCTTGAGCACCTTCGTGTACTCGTCTATGAACAGGGGCTTTCGCTTGAAGTATTGCACGTACAACTGCGCATACGTCTTGTCGGTGCGGCGGCTGTGGGAGCCCGGGTCGGGCTGGTCGTTGTCGAAGTACAGGATGATGGGCGGAAAGTCTTCGATCTGCTTGGGATGCAGCAATACGGTGCGCTCGAGCACATAGGGATCGCCCAGCGCCGGCAGGTCGATCACGGTGGTATCGCTCACATAGCCCACCTTGCTCGAAATGAGGAGGTAACGATGACCTCGCGGCACAAGGGTTTTGCCCTCATTGTCGTCATCCGAGGCAAAATAGGCCACGTCATAGCCTTCCTCATCCACCACGCGAAACTCCACCTTGTCGAGCGGCGCGCCCGACTCGCCGTCGAATGCCTTGACGAACAGCTCCATTTGGTCGGGTTGCATGAGATAGGTGCGCTCGAGGCGGCGCAGGGCCTCCAGCTCGGGCCTGGTCAGGTCGATCGTGTCGGTGTGGGCATAGAACCCTGGTTTTTCGAAGCGCAACACGTAGGTGCGTCCCTTCTCGAGCGGCAGGTGCTGCAGGCTGTCGCCTGCTGCAATCCCGGTCACCAGTACGGGCACGCTGTCGGTCAGCGCCCATACCTCGATCTGTACGCCGGGCAGGCCGTAACCCGTCTTGTCGTCGCGCAGTGCGACGAGCAGGTCCAGCTCGCGCCAGAGCATCTGGTACAGGTCGAAGCAGCACACCTGCAGCTCCTCGTCGAGGATGAGGGAACCGGGCCTGTTGGAAGCGAACCACCCGCTACCGCCGGCCTCAGAGAGGAAGAACCAGGCTTCGTCGTAGGTGCTGTTGAGAGGGGCGGGCTGATGCTCCGGCTCGCTCCAGTGGCCTGCAGCGTCGAGGGTGCTTGCGTAAATGTCGAGGCCGCCCAGCGTGGGGTGCCCGTCGGTGCTGAAGTAGAGCGTCTGGGTTGGCGTATGGAAAAATGGCGTGATGTCGTCACCGGCCGTATTGACTGCTTCGAGGGGACGCGGTGCTCCAGGCATGCCGGTCGAGTCGAGCAGTGCATACCAGATGTCGAGCCCCCCTTTGCCGCCGGGGCGGTCGGAAGCAAAGAACAACACCTCTGCCTGCCATGCTTCCGCAAAACCGACCGCCGGCTCAGTGGCCGTGAAGCCCGGCAGGTTGATCGTGTCGGGCAGGCGCTGTGGCATAGCCGCCAGACTGTCGGCATCGAAACGCCACAGCTCGCAACGCACGTTGGCTTCGCCGACGTAGTCGCACAGGGTGACGAAAAAATATTTGCCGGAAGGCGACCAGGCCGTGTGAGCCGTGTGGCGGTCGCGCCGGTTCCAGGGCGCCCTTTCGGGCAAAAGGTCGGGCCGGTTGGGGTCCCAGCTATACACCTGGATGAGCGGTCGCGGGGGATAGTGGTCGTCCTGGGGCAGGGTGCCGCGGAAGGAAGAGAAATAGAGGCGGCCGTCAGGGGCCGTGACCGGCGCGAAATCGCTGCGCGCGTCGCCCACCCCTTCGGGCAAGGGCAAGATAGTCATGCCTTCCTCCACTTCGTAGATGCGCTCGGCGGCCCAGGCACAACGTGCCCGAGCTGCTTCGGCCCGAGCCCGAAGGGCGGGATCGGCATCCGGATGACTTTCGAGAAATTGTTCGTAGATGGCCATAGCCCGCTCGAAACGGCCCAGGCGCTGACTCATCTCGGCCTGCCGGAACAGGGCCAGGGGGAACAGCCCCGCCGTGTCGGCCGCACTGACCACCTGATACATGCTGTCGGCCAGATCCCACGCCCGAAACTGGCGCGCTGCCTCGGCCAGTCGGTAGCGTATGTCGAGGTTGTCCGGTTCGATCTGGAGCGCGGTGCGGTAGTATTCGATGGCTGCATAGTAGTTGCCACCGGCCATGGCTTTGTCGGCGGCATCCAGCCAGGCACCCAGGCGCTGCGCGTGCAGACCAAACGCAAACAGGAGGCATGTCCACAGGATCGTATGTCGCGCCATCTTCATTTTCGGGGCAGATTTGGCTGGTTGTTTGTTCGGTGACGAGGGCGTTTACAGAATGGGACAGATCTTGAATTCGTTCAAAGGCTTGACGTGGAATATCTGGTGGCGCAGCGTCAGTTCGGGACCGCCATTGCGATTGGTGGCCACGGAAAAGTCGGACACGTTGATGTCCCAGGTAAAGCCGAACTGCCAGTATCCCGTTTGCAACAGCGCATAGGGAATGACGGCGTCGCCCAGCACGTTGAAGCGATAGCCGGCACCCAACTCGAGGGCCAGCTCGCGGCTGAGCGTCTGGCGCAGCCACAGGCGCAACCCTCCCCCGGCCAGGGCTTCGAAGTAGGCACCCTGAATCTGGGCGGTACCACGCAGGCTCATGTCCACCTTTTCGCCCAGACGGATGGTAGGCAAAAAGTAGAGGCTGAAGCGGCGCAGCATGCGACTGTCTTTGTCGGTCATGTAAAAATTCTGCCGAGGGGCCAGCACGTGAAACAAGCCGATGCCCACGTCGGCACGGGTACGGCGGTCGGGCAGCCGCGCATGCCAGTTGAGCCCCACAGCCAGATCGGGATATAGCAGGCTTTCGCGATCGAGCTGCTCATGAGTGGGCAGCGTGGGATCGAACACCTCGCCGTCGTACTGGCTGTCAAAAGTGAAGCCGGCCGCCTCGAGGCGGCGCTGCCCCACGGCCATCTGCATGCCGGCGGAAAAGAAGTTCTGGCTATTGACCTTCCAGGTGTACGAGCCGGCAGCAGCAAGAACGGCCGTGCTGAGCGGCACCTCACCCGCCTGATCGTAGTAGAAGCTGAGCCCTCCGCTGAAGAAACCCTCCGGCTTGCGCGGGTTCCAGAATTTTCGGTCGGCGCTGATCATGACGGTGCGGTAAGGCACCAGAGCCGCATACCACTGGCTGCGCATCACGGCAGTGAAACGCACGTCTTCAGGCCCAATGCCCGCAAGGGCGGGGTTGAGGTGCAGCGGTACCTGATCGTACTGGGAAAAGTGGACGTCCTGGCCACGCAAATGGCCACCCGGCAAGATGCAGAACATGGCCATCAACGACCACACCACGCGCAACATCCATCCAGGCCAGTCCAGGGTAGTCAGTCTGTTCATGTTCATAGGCTTCGGCTTTTACCCTTTGTCCCCGATGAGCGGGGCCACAGATTTTCAACAGGATGTCATGCACAATGGCTTGTGGTGGGTAATTCGCAATGTTCTGCCGGAAGCCTGCTCCCTCGTCAGGTCGGGAACGGACCGTTTTCTCATAGCTGCCCGGGGCACGGAGTCAGGGAAAGAGTACGAGCGTCACCCCTCGTGCTTCACACCGACGCTGCATTGGGGAATTCAAGCCTGTCTGCTCCCGCCCCTTGTTCCGGGCTTCCGTCATTTCAGACTTGCAATTTAAATCAAAAAAGCCAAGCAAAAAAGCCAAGGCGCTAATTCAGAGACAAATGCACAATTTTTTTCACAAACAACACCTGTTTTTCAGTTTTTTCCGTCCCATTCGAAGCGATCAGGGGAAATTTTCTGGCAGAATCAGCGAGAACCGGCCCAACACGCGCCATCTCTCCTCTCTCTTCACTTCTCACCGCACGGATACGATCACTTGCTGCGAGTACTCTGCGTATCGAGGAAGGCAGCAGCCAGATCGCGCAGCGTTTCCCGAAAGGGGCGATACCGGAAGCCGTTGAGCGTGAGGGATCGGGACGAGTCGTAGCGATAGTGCGTGGCCAACTGGCGCATGCGGCGCGCAGTGAATGCGTGTTCCTTGCCGACAAGGCGGCTACGCAGCCACGACCAGGCCACGACGACGGGATCGGCCCAGGCAGGCAAAGGACGAGTTGGTGGAGGCACCTGTAAGGCTTCGGCCATGCCGGTGAGCAGCTCCTGCCAGCTCAGATTGGCCGCGGAAAGGATGTAGCGACTGCCCGAGGGGGCCTCTTGAGCTGCCTGCACCATGAATCGGGCCACGTCGCGCGCATCGACGAAGCCGGCCCCACCGCGAGGATACCACTTCAGACCGCGATAGACGCGCCCGAAGAGTTGCATCGCCCCGCGATCCCAGAAGCCGGCGGCCAACACATAGGAAGGCAGCACCACGACGGCTTCGAGGCCTTCGGCCATGCCGCGCCACACCTCCATCTCGGCCCGGTGCTTGCTCTCGGCATAGACACCGGCACGCGTGCCCGGCTCCCATTCGGCCGCTTCGTCGATCAGCAAGTGCCCCTCGCGCATGAGGGTGGCCACGCTGCCCACGTGCACGATGCGCCGCACTCCGGCCGCCAGAGCGGCATTGACGACGTTGGCCGTGCCTTCCACATTGACCTGCCACATGGTGCGGGCATCGACACCCCTACTGTAGATGCTGCCGGCACAGTGAAACACCACCTCGACCCCCTGCATCGCTTCCTCGAGTCCCACCACGTCGAGCACGTCGCAGGCATGCCATTCGGCCAGCGCGCCGGGGCCGCCGGTATGGAGGGCATGGGCATCGCCGCGATAAAGGGCGCGCACGCGTGCAAAGCCCGACTCGACGAGCTGCCGCAACAGCGCACTGCCTACCATTCCGGTGGCTCCAGTCACCAGCACCTGTGCATCCTGCATGGAGGTCATTGCTCGTTTATTGTCGGAGGAAACGGTTCGTACAGTGCGCCACCGACCGATGCGGTCGGCGCTCCCGTAGCCGTGGCGATCACGTTGGGCAGGCGAAAGTAGCGCAATGCCCCCATCAATGCGATGAGCGCTGCCTCTTTGTACTCGATCACCCCGGCCTCAGGCACCACCAGCTCCAGCTCGGGCAGCAGGCTGCGCAGCCGATCGACGAGAAAGGCATTGTGTGCGCCCCCGCCGGTCACCAGCATGCGGTTGTTGACGGCGGCATGGGCGCGCACCCCAGCCGCCACCTGGCCGGCAATATGAGCCACGGCGGTGTGCAGCAGATCGGACACTGAGCCCTCGTGCTGCATCAGCAACGGCAACAGCACCTCCTGAACCCATTGGTTCGACAGCGAACGCGGCCAGGGCTGTTGCAGCCACTCCAGAGCATCGAGGCGCGCCAGCAGCTCGGACAATAAGCGCCCCTGCCGTGCCAGGCGCCCCCCCGCGTCGTAGGTGAAACCCGCCTCCAACGCCAGGGCATTGAGCACCTGATTGCAGCCCGTCAGGTCAGCCGCCAGCCAACTGCCATCGGGCCGGCGCACCGACAGGTTGGCGATGCCGCCCAGGTTGAGATAGTAGCCATAGCCCGGAAAGAGCAATGCGTCGGCCAGCGGTGCCAGGGGTGCCCCCTGCCCACCCAGCGCCACGTCCACACTGCGAAAGTCACAAGCCACAGGCTTGCCCGCCGTCACGGCCAGCGCCGCCCCATCGCCGATCTGTGCCGTGGCATGCTGCTCGGGCATGTGCCAGACGGTATGTCCGTGCGAGGCCACCAGCTCGGCGGGGAACTGCCAGCGCTCCCCACAGCGTCGCACCTGCTCGCCCATCCAACGGCCCAACTCCACGTGCAGCAACCACAGGTCGCGCCCCGACAATCGCGGCGCCACGGCCAGGCGGTGCCGCAATTCATCTTCAAAGGCAATAGTGGTGGCTTGCGCCAAATGCCACACATCGAGCCGGCCCTCGGCACCAAAGTGGAAGGTACAGGCAGCCAGGTCGAGCCCGTCGAGCGAGCTGCCCGACATCAGACCAATGACGTGAAGGGAGCGTGCGTGCATCGCAAAATGGATGGATTGCCTGAGAATTGCGTTTTTCCGCTCAAAGGTACGCTCCCTGCACAGTCATAATAAGGATAATGCACATCCGTGCAGGTCCAAAACAGGATGTGTGCATGGAAAGATCGAACCTTCATCAAGGAATACCGGCAGGTCTCAAGCTACTGCCCTTCCGAAAATTTCATCGTGTACTTGGCCACGGCCTCGATTTCCGCTTCCGAGAGCAGATCCTTGAACGGCGTCATCATGTTGCGGCCGTCGCGGATCACCTGCACGCGCTCTTCGAGCGTGAGCTTCGATTGCTGAAGGTTGGCCGCGCCGTTCATACCCATGTCGCCGGCAGAACCGTGGCATGCAATGCAGTACTTTTTGTAGATGGCTTCGCCATCGGGTGCCTGCGCGGCGGCAGTGGCCACGCGTGGCTTTTCGGCCTGGGAGGAGCCACAGCCGGCAACCAGAGGCAGCACCACCAGCGCCAGCAAGGCCGCCCCGGCCGCAAACAAGAGTGGTGAAGAGATGCGGTCGTTCATCGTCGGGTCGTTTGTGTGGTTGGAATGAGGCGGTAAAAGTAGGAAATGCGACAGGTTATAACCGAAACGAAGTGGTTTGGGAAAACCGATTGTGGGTGGTGTCCTTAAATAGATGATCGCGCATCCCGAAAATGGCCCGGGTGCAGAAAGGTGAAGCACGCAAGGTTGAGAGTTGAGGGTTGAGGGTTGAGAGTTTTTCTTGTTGATTATCAGTTTTTTGTCAAATCCTCGGTTCTTCGGTTCCTCGATTCCTCAGCCATTGAAACCGCAGCCTTCGGCCGCAGAAAACGCAG
>WFYJ01000036.1 GCA_015490175.1 Saprospiraceae bacterium
ATGCCCAACGACGACGAGGCCATGGAAGCCATCAACGAGCTGAACGACAGCGAGCTCGACGGCCGCTACATCGTAGTAAAGAAAGCCCGTCCGCGCGAGGACAACCGCGGTGGCGGTGGCTACAACCGCCGTGGCGGTGGCGGCTGGGGCAACGATCGCCGCTATTGATCGATGCCACAGGCACCCGAGGGCCTTCGGCCCGATTTACCGCAGATTTCAGTTTTTTCAATTTTTCAGTTATGAACATTTTTGTTGCAAAGCTTTCGTACGACACGAAGGAAGACACTCTTCGCGCCGCATTCGAAGAGTTTGGTGAAGTTTCGTCCGTGAAGATCATCATGGACAAGTTCGAAGGCCGATCCAAGGGCTTCGGTTTCGTGGAAATGCCCAACGACGACGAGGCCATGGAAGCCATCAACGAGCTGAACGACAGCGAGCTCGACGGGCGCTACATCGTAGTGAAGAAAGCCCGTCCGCGTGAGGACAACCGCGGTGGCGGTGGCTACAACCGCCGTGGCGGTGGTGGCTGGGGCAATGACCGCCGCTATTGATTACAACGAACGAAAGGGTTGCTTGAACGCGCCCTTGACGGTACCGATAACAGGCTGGCCCGCAGGGTCAGCCTGTTTTGTTTTACCAGAGCAGCGCTCGCATCACCTATGCGATTGCGTCAGGAAATTGTAAAAAATACTTCACCGGGTCTTTCCCTGTTCAAGAAAGTGCTTTATCTTTGCCTCTGTCAGCCAGATGACACAATAAAGAGGTGGCGCAACGAATTTTGAAGCGATTTTGTAATGGGCATTTTCGTTTGGTGCCTTTCCAGAATTTTGTATTTTTGTTTTCGTCTCGGCTGGAGCGCGCAAATGCTTTCGAATTCGGCACATGGAGTGAGGACTTTACGTGGAGCTTGGTCGTGCTGAATCCATCGAAGAGGTAGATTGTTTTCATTTGGTTTTTTGGGGTTATACAGGGTGCTACGTGTCACACGTTAGTGCCCTGTTTTCTTTTTGGCCGATTGCTGACTTTTTCCCATTGGGCCGGGCATTTCTCGCGCATAATGCGCAATTTGGATCCCGATCCATGGTGCCGAACCTCCGGCGCCTCCACCCAAGCACGACCGACATTGGCCAGCCAGTTTCAATGGAGCTATCTCGACCCTCAGGGGCGCTTGCACCGCATCGGGATCTATCATGGCCCCCGAAGCGGCCACCTGCTGGTGTATTGCGACGGGCGCATCCTTTTTGTGGACTTCGGCGTGTTTCACGACAAGGTGTATCCTTTCTTCATCGAAGACCAACTGTGTGAGCTGCACCTCATCCGCGAGGGGCGCTTCATGCGGTACGAATTCAAAGTGAACACCGAGGCCGACACACCGCTCAACAAAGCCCGCCATGAGGCTGCGCGCCGCCAGCGTCAGTGGCTTCGCTTGCGCTTGGTCGTTGGTGCCGTGGTGGGTGTGCTGCTCGTGCTGCTGGTGTTGTGGGGCAAATGGCGCGAAGACCGGCGTCGCGTGCCGGACACCGTCGGCACTGCCACAGTCATCGATCGCGAAGCGGCACCGGATGGCAGCGCTGTCCTCACCTATTCCTGGATTGTCGATGGTGTGATCTGGCAGGACACGTGGCAGATCGAGGCGGGCGACAGGACAGACGGCCCCCCATTGGCGAGCTTGCCGCTGGCTCGCGGCGATGAGTTGATCGTAGAATGGGCCTCGGCCAAGCCTCCGGCGCATCGCCTGCGCACCGACACGCTGCCTCCCGCCACGGCCGACAGGCTCATCGAGCGCATGGCCGACAGTCTGAGCCGATACAGCGACACCCTGCGGCCCTGCACCATCCGGGCGGCATGGGAGGCCGCCGGCGTAGAGGGACTGCGCGGCGTGTGGCAAGCTCACCACCCCGGTCAGGCCGACGAACGGGTGCGCCGGCTGTGGGCAGGCCTCGGGCGACAGCGCGCTTTCCACCTTGCGTGGGACAAATACTGCAGGCAGTAAACACGTGAGCCGAATTGCGCTATTTTTGCCGCAAGGCAACCACCATTTTCGTCAGTGTTCAAATACCTTGCATGCATCCCCTTGCGCCCCACATCGAAGCGCTCATTTTTGCCACCGACCAGCCTGTCAGCTTCGACGAGATCGTGAGCAGCCTGCGCACTGCGCTCGGACAGGCTTTTGCGGAAGCGGAGGTGCGCGAAGCGCTCGAAGCATTGCACAGGCGCTATGCCGATCCTTCTTTTGCCTTCGAGATCGTGGAAGTGGCCGAAGGCTATCAGTTCATGACCAAGGGCGCCTACCATCCGGTGGTGGCCACCTGGCTCAAGCAAACCACCCGCAAGCGCCTGTCGCGCGCGGCGCTCGAGACGCTGGCCATCATCGCCTACAAGCAGCCCGTAACCAAGGGCGAGGTGGAACAGATCCGGGGGGTCAACTGCGACTATACCATCCAGAAATTGCTCGAAAAGGAGCTGGTGGCCATCGTGGGGCGCAGTGAGGGCCCGGGCCGGCCGCTGCTCTACGGCACCAGCGAAAAGTTCATGGACTACTTCGGCCTCAAGAGCCTCGACGATCTGCCCCGGCCTAAAGACTTCAAGACGCCGGAAAACGAGATTGGCCAGCAGGCACCTGTCGATGAGCCGGTGGAAATGGACACACCCCCCAGAGCAGTGCAGGAAGAAGAATGATTTTTGGGTGCTGTCCTTGAACAGATGATCGTGCATCCCGAGAATGAACCGGCTGCAAAAAGGTGTTGCGTGGAGGGTTGAGAGTTTAGAGTTGAGAGTTTAAAGTTTTTCTCATTGACTATCATGGCTTTGTCAAATACTCGGTTCTTCGGTTCCACAGTTCCTCCTTCATCAAAAGGCCCTCTCAACACGCCGCTTTGCGGCGCGTGTTCCCGTATCCGGGACAGGTTCCGACCCTGTCGGAATCTCAACAAGCCGGCGTAGCCGGGCACTTGTTCCCGTATCCGGGACAGGATCCGACCTGTCGGAATCACCATCCGCGCAGCGGTCTCAACCGCTCTCAATTCCTTAGCCATTGAAATCGCAGCCTTCGGCCGCAGAAAACGCAATTTGAAATCAGTTAATCGGGGACACTACCGATTTTTGGAAAAAACCTGTTCCGGATGAAAACGATGCTCCTTGTCGTCTGCGTTCTCTGGGCAGGCAGCATGCCCGCCCTTGCCCAGACCAGCTACTACGTATCGCCCACGGGCAACGATGCCCACAGCGGCCTCTCGATTGCCGAAGCCTGGCGCACCATTCAGCACGCCATGGACAACGCCACGCCCGGCAGCACCGTGTACATCCTTGCAGGCACCTACAACGAAAAGGTGTCGTGCAATGTGTCGGGCACGGCCGGCAGCCCCATCACTTTCCGCAATTACCAGAACGACCAGGTGGTGATCAGCGGTGCCGGCATCAACACCCAGAATGCCATCATCGAAATCTACAACCAGAGCTACATCATCATTCAGGGACTCACCATCACCCAGAACGAGCAGCTCGATGCGCAGGGCATCCTCGTGGAAGGCAATTGCCAGGGCATCGAGCTGCGCAACAACGAAATCAGCCAGATCAACTTCTCTTCCAACCCCAATGCGCCGGCCACGCCGAGCACCAACGCGCAGCCCCTCATCGTCTATGGCACCGACGGCAACGCGGCCATCAGCGGCCTCGTCATCGAGGGCAACACCATCCATTCGTGCCGCACCGGCTACAGCGAAGGACTGGCCGTCAACGGCAACGTGGACGGCTTCACCGTGCGCAACAATACCGTCTATGACATCACCAATATCGGCATCGACCTGATCGGGCATGAGGGCACGGCTCCGGCCAACGACCAGGCGCGCAACGGCCTCATCGAGGGCAATACGGTCTTCAACTGCAAGTCGCCCTATGCCACCGCCGCCGGCATCTACGTGGACGGCGCGCGCGACCTGGTCATCGAACACAATACGGTGTACCAGTGCCAGTGGGGCATCGAGCTGGGCTGCGAAAATGCGGGCTATTCGGCCTCGGGTATCATCGTGCGCAACAACCTGTTGTATGCCAACGACGATGCCGGCCTGGCCATCGGCGGCTTCGACTATCCCTCGGGCTCGGGCAAGGTGGTCAACTGCACCATCCGCCACAACACTCTGTACGACAACGACAAAAACAGCGGCGGCGTGGGCGGCGTCACGGGCGAGGTCAACATCACCTATACCGAGAATTGCACGCTTTCGCAAAACATCATCTACGGCACCAACGCAGCCCAACTGCTGCTGTTCGTCGATGACGTGGGCTCGCAAAACCTGGCGCTCGACTACAACCTCTACTACTTCGCCAGCGGCACGCCCGAGTTCGAATACGAGGGCACGGTGTACACCGCGCTGTCGGCCTACCAGACGGCCACCGGCCAGGACGCCCATTCGCTTTACGCCGATCCGCTCTTTGCCGATGCCGCCGCCTACGACCTCCACATCGGCAACGGCTCGCCGGCGCTCAATGCCGGCGACCCCGCATTCTCGCCCGCCAGCGGCGAAACCGACATTGACGGCGAGGCGCGCGTGTTGAACGGCACGGTGGACATCGGCGCCGACGAGCGCGACGCCATGACGCCGGTGGAGTGGCTGTCGCCCTTCCAGGCTTTTGTGCACCAGGGGCGGGTCATCCTCAAGTGGGCCACTGCCACCGAAAGCAATGCCGATCACTTCGCCATCCAACGCAGCGCTGACGGCCTGTCGTGGCAGCAGCTCGCCACGGTGGCGGCCCACGGTCATTCGGCGCAGCCCCGATGGTACGAGTGGCACGACACCCGACCGCTTGCCGGCCGGGCCTTTTACCGCCTCAAGCAGGTGGATGCCGACGGCTCGTGGAGCTGGTCGAATGTCGTGAGCGTCTATTGCGCGGATGTCACGGGGCTGGAAGCATGGCCCAACCCCGCCACCGATCGCCTGTATCTGGCCTTTTCGGGCCGGCACGTTGCGCGCTCCTTTGCCCTGTACGACGCACATGGCCGCCGCGTGCGCGCCGGCGCTCTGCCGGCCGGGGCCTGGGCAGTCATCGAGCTGCAGGATCTCCCGCCCGGCCTGTATCTGTTGCAGGTGTACCGTCGGCAGGGAGGCACCCGGGTCGTGCGCTTTGTCAAGAGGTAGCGGCCTGGCGGGGCGGCCTTCCCCCGGGGAGCAAGCAACGAAAGCGCGGGCTGCAGCGTTTTTTCGAAAGAAATGCCATCTTGTCCTTCGTGGGCCGATGCCCACGAGCTTTTTGTGCACGCCCGAAAAAACGCTGCTATGGAAAAACCGCTCGTCAATCGCGTTGCCGCTTCCGGCCTGGTGACCATCAAGCTGGAGGACTGGTATCCGGAAGGGGAAATCGTGACCTTCGATCTCAAGGACTTTCTCTTTCAGGGGCTGGTGCTGAAGGAGAAGGACTTCCGCCAGGCCCTCAAGACGCACGACTGGGAGCCGTATCGCGGCAGGCACGTGCTGCTGCAGTGCAGCACCGACGCCATCATTCCCACCTGGGCGTGGATGCTGCTGACCAGCTACCTCGAGCCCGTGGCGCGTTCGGTATTTCACGGCAGTGAGGAGGAATTCCTGAAATACTGGTTCGTCGAGGCGCTGCGCCGCGAAGATTCTTCGCAATGGGCCGGCCGGCGCATCGTCATCAAGGGCTGCGGCGACAAACGCGTGCCCGAGGCCGCCTACGTGGAATTGACACGAATTTTGCGGCCTGTGGCACAGAGCATCATGTACGGCGAGCCCTGCTCGACGGTGCCCATTTACAAAAAGCCCAAGGCGCACTGACGCGCCCGGCATTTTGGCGAAAGCCGCAGCAAAAAGACTGAACCCCATGACATTGTCCCGACTGTTAGGCCTGGGCGGCGCAGTTGCCGCGCTCGTGTTGGTAGCCGTGTTCTCTTCCTCGACGGCCGACGACCGGGCCGACCCGCCCATGTGGAACGACGACGCACGCCTGCCCCAGATCGTCAGGGCGGTGCGGCTGGCCGAGCACTACGATTTTTCGGGAGAGCCCCTGCCCCTCGACAACTTCGACGTGCGCGAGCGCCTCGAGCGCGAACTCATGGTCAATGCCTACTGGCACAGCAGCACGCTGCTGGCGCTGAAGAACGCCTCGCGCTACTTTCCCGTGATCGAGCCCATCCTGCACCGCCACGGCATCCCCGACGACTTCAAGTATCTCGTCGTGGCCGAAAGCAATTTTCGCAATGTGACCTCGCCCGCCGGCGCCAGAGGATTCTGGCAGTTCCTCAAGGGCACGGCCGAAGACTACGGCCTGGAAGTGAACAGCGAGGTGGACGAGCGCTACCACCTCGAAAAAGCCACCGAAGCGGCCTGCAAATACTTCCGCAAGCTGCACGACCGCTTCGGCTCGTGGACGCTCGTGGCCGCCGCCTACAACATGGGCGCCAACGCCCTGGCCCGCGCCCTCGAGCGCCAGCAGATGACCAGCTACTACGATCTCAACCTGGGCGAAGAGACCAACCGATACGTCTTCCGCATCGTGGCGCTCAAGGAGGTGCTGAACCATCCCGAAAAGTTCGGATTCGAACTCACCGAAGCCGACCGCTATCGCCCGCTCGACAACTATTCCATCGTGCGCGTGGACGGCCCCATTCCCAACCTCGGGGCTTTCGCCAGACAGTATGGCACCACCTACCGCATGCTCAAGCTGTACAACCCGTGGCTGCGCACTTACCAGCTCAACAACCGCTCGGGCAAGGTGTACGATATTCGCATTCCCCGCGAGTGAGGAGAGAGGAGTGATGGAGTGAGGAGTGATGGAGTGACGGAGTGACGCACGGTAGTGCGTGTGCCTGGATATTAAGGAGAGAGGAGCGAGGGAGTGACAGAGTGAGGAGTGAGCCCCCTGAAAAAACCCATAGTCTCGCGCAACAGCTTGTTCCCGGTGGCCGGGACAGGCTCCGACGCCAGTCGGGGACGCAACAGCCTGTCCCGACACAAGTCGGGGACGCAACGATTCGCAATGTGTTTTTTGTTTTAAATCATCATGTTATCTATAATGGACACGCGTCACAGCTTGCCCCCGGTAAACCGGGACAGGCTCCGAGCATCGGGGGCGTTACCCCGACTTTCGGGGCCGCCACGGACTTTTTTCAGTGCGCTCGTTCTTCGGTTCTTCAATCATTGAAACCGCAGCCTTCGGCCGCAGAGCACCGCAGTTTGCGCGCAGTTTTTGACCTGTCGTTGAGGGTTGAGCGTGTAGGGTTGAGCGTTTACAACTCTGTGAAAATCAGTGCGTGCTCAGTGCTCTCTGTGTAACTGAACGATCTTTCAGCCGGAGAAGATGCAGCGCTGAGGCAGTTTGCGTGGTCGGTCACTCCTTCACACCATTTCTCTTCTCTCCATCTCGGAAAATCGCCTATTGTCCATTGACTATCGTCAATAATTTCCAAACCGAATTGCGTTGCGTATAGTGCAATGTTTCAAACAAATAATTTCAAAGCGGGAATTTTTTTACCTTTGCCATCAGCCTTTCGGCAAATACCAAACACGACTGTCCAATGACCAAAGTGAACTATACCGAGGAGCACATCCGGTCG
>WFYJ01000037.1 GCA_015490175.1 Saprospiraceae bacterium
GTCCGGGTTGAGCGTTCACAACTCTGTGAAAATCAGTGCGTGCTCAGTGGTTCTCTGTGTAACTGAATGATTTTTCGACTTTTTCGTTCCTCGATTGCCCAATCAAAAATGTCCATCGTCTATCGTCCATCATCTATCGCCCCGGCCGGAAATTGCGGTTTCAACCTCAACTCCTCAGCCGAGCAGTGCCTTGCCGGGATAGACCGAGGCATCGCCCAGCTCCTCTTCGATGCGCAGCAACTGGTTGTACTTGGCCACGCGGTCGGAGCGGGAGGCCGAACCCGTTTTGATCTGGCCGGTGTTGAGCGCTACGGCCAGGTCGGCGATGGTGGTATCTTCCGTTTCGCCCGAGCGGTGGCTGATGATGCTGGTATAGGCGTGGCGGGTAGCCATGCGCACGGCTTCCATCGTTTCCGTCAGGGTGCCGATCTGGTTGACCTTGATGAGGATGGAGTTGGCCACCTGCTGGTCGATGCCGCGTTGCAGGCGCGTGGTGTTGGTGACGAACAGGTCGTCGCCGACGAGCTGGATGCGCGCGCCGAGGGCGCGCGTCAGCTCGGCCCAGCCGTTCCAGTCGTCTTCGGCCAGTCCGTCCTCGATGCTGAGGATGGGATATTTGTCGCACCATTCTTTCCAGAAAGCCACCATGTCGGCGCTGGTCAGCTCCTCACCGCTCGAAGCAAGCACGTACCGTCCTTTTTCTTCGTCGAAAAACTCGCTCGAGGCCGCGTCGAGGGCGATCATGGCGTCTTCGCCGGGCTGGTAGCCGGCCTTCTCGATGGCCATCAACACGGTCTGGATGGCTTCTTCGTTCGACTGCATGTTGGGCGCAAAGCCGCCTTCGTCGCCGACGTTGGTGCTGTAGCCCTTGCTCTTGAGCACCTGTTTGAGGTGGTGGAACACCTCGACACCCATGCGCAGCCCTTCGCGGAAAGTGGGGGCGCCCACGGGCATGATCATGAATTCCTGGAAGTCGATTTTGTTGTCGGCATGCGAGCCGCCGTTGAGGATGTTCATCATGGGCACGGGCAGCACGTGGGCGTTGGGGCCGCCCAGATACTGATACAGCGACAGGCCCGCTTCCTGCGCGGCAGCTTTGGCTACGGCCAGGCTCACGCCGAGGATGGCGTTGGCGCCCAGACGGCTCTTGTTGGGCGTGCCGTCCAGGTCGATCATCGTCTGGTCTATGTCGCGCTGGTCGAAGACGCTGACGCCGAGCAGCTCTTCGGCAATGATCTCTTCCACGTTGGCCACGGCCTTTTCCACGCCTTTGCCCAGGTAGCGGTCGGCTTCGCCGTCGCGCAGCTCTACGGCCTCGTACTTGCCGGTAGAAGCGCCGCTGGGCACGGCCGCGCGACCGATAATGCCGTTTTCAGTGAGCACGTCCACCTCTACGGTGGGGTTGCCCCGCGAGTCGAGGATTTCTCTTGCACGGATGTCTGTGATCAAACTCATGGCATGGTTGGTTTCGTCAGTTGATGATGGCTGTCAGACGAGGCTTTATGCCCGGAGCAAAGTGGTTTGGTGGAATCGGTGAAATCGCTATAATCGGTATAATCGGTGAAATCGGTCAAACCGGCACTCCTCTCTTCTCTCTCCTCTAATATCCATCGTCAAAAATTCCCGAACAGGCAAGGCGCACAGCCGTGCGTCGCTGCCGTCAGACGCACAGCCGTGCGTCCCTACCTCCGTCACTCCGTCACTCCATCTCTCCATCACTCCATCTCTCCATCACTCACTCACTCACTCACTCCTCACACTCAGACGAGCGTGGCGGCTTTTTCGAGCATGTCCACGAACTCGTCGAAGAGGTATCGCGCGTCGTGGGGACCAGGCGACGCCTCGGGGTGGTACTGTACCGAGAAGGCCTGGTGCTGCCTGAGGCGGATGCCCTCGATGGTCTGGTCGTTGAGGTTGACGTGGGTCACCTCGATGCGATCGGCAGCCTCGCGGATGGCTTCGGGGCTTACGCCAAAGCCGTGGTTCTGGCTCGTGATCTCGCCGCGCCCCGTGCGCAGGTTTTTCACCGGGTGGTTGAGGCCGCGGTGACCGTGGTGCATCTTGTAGGTGGGGATGTCCACGGCGCGGGCCAGGATCTGGTGACCGAGGCAGATGCCAAAGAGCGGCTTGTCGCTGGCCAGGATCTTTTTGGTCACTTCGACGGCGTAGTCCATGGCGCCGGGGTCGCCCGGGCCATTGCTGAGAAAATAGCCGTCGGGGTTCCACTGCTCCATTTCCTCGAAGGAGGTTCGGGCAGGGAACACCTTCACCACGCAGTTGCGTTCGACCAGACAGTTGATGATGCTGCGCTTGATGCCGAAGTCGAGCGCCGCAATGCGGAAACGGGCATTGGGGCTGCCGGCCACGTAAGGCTCGGCCGTGGTGACGCTGGATGCCAGCTCGAGGCCGGCCATGGAAGGGGTGGCTTCGAGGCGCTCGCGCAACACGTCCAGGTCGTCGGTTTCGGACGAGATGATGGCGTTCATGGCACCCTTGCTGCGGATGTGGCGCACCAGGGCGCGCGTGTCCACGCCGGTGATGCCGATCACGCCCTCTTCTTCGAGCCATTGCTGCAGCGAGGCGTTGGCCATGGGGCGAGAATATTGCTCGCTGAAGTTGCGCACCACCAGGCCCGCAATTTTTGCCCCATCCGATTCCTGCTCTACGGCACGCACGCCGTAGTTGCCAATGTGGACGTTGGTCATCACGAGGATCTGGCCGAAGTAGGACGGGTCGGTGAAGACCTCCTGATAGCCGGTCATGCCCGTGTTGAAGCAGATCTCACCGGTGGTGGTGCCGATTTTGCCGATGGCATAGCCGGAAAAAACAGTGCCGTCTTCGAGAAGCAAGATGGCGGAAGGGCGTGCACTCATGCTGGCAGGTGGTTTGAACTGAAGCCGAAATTCGGCGCAAAGATAGGATTCTGCGGCTAAGGGTGGGTGCCGCAGATGCGGGCATCGTGCCGGCAGGGAACGACGTCCAGAACCATCCGGGCGTCATTTGCCGAAAGGCAAAAGCTGCAAGGGAAGACAGGGTGACGTGTGCGGCGCTGCCTAACTTTGCAAAAAAGAGTCCCCTGAAAAAACCCATAGTCTCGCGCAACAGCTTGTTCCCGGTGGCCGGGACAGGCTCCGACGCCAGTCGGGAACGCAAAAGCTTGTCCCGAACATCGGGAACGCAACGATTCGCAATGTGTTTTTTGTTTTAATTCAGCTTGTTATTTATGGTGTTACGCGTCATCCCGAC
>WFYJ01000038.1 GCA_015490175.1 Saprospiraceae bacterium
ACCCTATGATGACAATCACATACCAGAAGCCTTCGCAGCTTGAACCAAAATTAACATGTTATGCAAAGAACTTTTTCACATTTCCACTTGGAGGGGATATAGAAAACTTCGGTTCCTCAGTCATTGAAACCGCAGCCTTCGGCCGCAGAAAACGCAGTTTGAAATCAGTTGATCGGGGACACGACCTCTGTGTAATCTGTGTAATCTGTGTAATCTGTGGACTCGGTAAACTCAAACCCACGCCCTCACTCCCCCCCAAACGCCATCCAGGAAGCAGGTACTGCGCAAGGCCCGAAAACTGCCTACCTTTCCGGCGAAAAGTCACTGCCCATGCGTGCACCCACCGCACAGCGCATTCTGGAGTCGGCCCGCAAGCTGTTCAACGAGCGGGGCATCATGCACGTGCGCCTGCAGCACATTGCCGACGAGGCGCGCATCAGCGTGGGCAATCTGGCCTACCACTTCCGCAACAAGGAAGCCATCGTGCTGGCGCTGTACGAGCCGCTGCACCACAGCCAGCAACACGTGCTGAGCCTGCTGCGGCAGGTTCCGCTCTTTGTGCAGGTGCACGAGCTGCTGGCCCGCCACTGGGGCGTGCAACTGGCCTACCGCTTTTTCTATCTCGACACGCTCGACATTCTGCGGCTGTACGCACCCATCCGGCAACGGCACCGCGCGTTCCTCGGCTGGCAACAGAGTCAGCTCGAGCTGATGGTGCAGTTCAACCTGGCGCGCGGCGCCCTCGTCCTGCCCGCTGCCGCCGAGCCGGCGCGGCTGGCCCGGGCCCTGGGGCAACAGCTCGACCACTTCCTCGCGGCCCGCACCATTGCGGGCACCGACTCGCCGGCCTTTGAAGACTTTGCCACGGCCTTCTGGCAACTGCTGGTACCCTGGATGAGCGCGGCCGGGCTGGAGGAGTACCTGTCACTTTTGCAGCGGGAAATGCCGCCGTCCACGCCGCCCCAACCCGATTTTTCCTGAACTTCGGATACTTTGCCCGCTGCCGATTCGGGCAAATGCATGAAAAAAAATTAGCTTTGAGGCAGTTTTTGCGAAAGCAAAGTCCGATTTTGCGAAAGCAAAACCCGAACAACCCGTTCGCTCATGTACCAGGCACACCTCGACGACCAGGCTTACAACGAGCTGCTCAACCTGCTCAACAACCAGCACCTCACGGAAATCCCGGGCGAGGAGCAGGACATGAATTTCCTTGCCGACGACTGGTGGCTGCGCGACACCTCCGTCATCGAGCACGTCGTGCCGCGCGACGGCATGTGGGAGATCCAGCTCGTCTTTGCCCACTACCTCGAACCTCTCAAGCTCGTCAAGCGCGCCATCAAGCGCTGCACCTGCCCGCGCAAGGCCGAGATGAACGCCTGGTACATGCGCCGACTGGCAGCCAAGGATCAGCGCGGCACCCTGACCGTCGATATCCGCCTGTTCGGGCTGTGCATCAACTGAACACCGTTACTCATGGCTACTTCAGGAGGCAACACCAAACAAAAAATACTGGACACGGCCATGCGCCTGTTCAACACCATGGGCGTGGCCAACGTGCGCCTGCAGCACATCGCCGATGAGGCGGGTATCAGCGTGGGCAACCTGGCCTATCACTACCGCAACAAGGACGCCCTCATCGAAGCCCTCTTCGCACAGATCGAGGCCGAATTGCAGGACATCCTCGCTGCCTACCGCCTCTACCCCAACCTCCTCGACTTCGACCAGCAACTGGGCAAGTATTTCGCCTTCGGCAAAAACTACCCTTTCTATTTTTCCGATCTGCTGCAACTGTCGCGCGAGCTCGAGGTGGCGCGCCAGCACAAGGAACGCTACATCCCCCGCATGTGGCAACAGTTGCGCAAGCGGCTCGACTTCAACGTACAGCGCGGCATCCTGCGCCCCGAAGCCGAGCCCGGGCTGTACGACCAGCTCACCGAGAGCATGTGGCTCATCATCGCCTTCTGGCCCACGCAATGCGCCCTGCGCACAAACGACTGCCGCCAGGACGAAATGCGCTTCAAGAAGCTGGTGTGGTCGCACTGGCTGCCCCACTTCACCGATCAGGGGCGGCAGGAATACGACCTGCTCATCCAGCCCCTCATCACGCTGCCCGGCTGAGCCGCCGGCCAAATGCACGCCCATGATCAATCTGTTGTGGCTGAAAGGTGGTGCTTGCGGTGGCAACACCATGTCGTTCCTCAGTGCCGACCAGCCCAACGTCATCGAGCTGGTGCAAGACTTCGGCGTGCGCATTATCTATCACCCCACCATCGGCCTGGAAATCGGCGAGCAGGTCAAGGAAATCCTGCACGACTGCCTCGAAGAACGCATCGCGCTCGACCTGTTCGTCTTCGAGGGCTCGGTGGTGCAGGGGCCCGCCGGCACCGGCAGCATGAACATCTTCGCCGACCGCCCCATGATGGAATGGGTGGCCCTGCTGGCGCCCAAAGCCCGATACGTCATGGCCGTAGGCGACTGCGCCGCCTGGGGCGGTATCGTGGCCGTGCCGCCCAACCCCACCGAATCCACCGGACTGCAGCACCACAAAAAGCAACGCGGCGGCTTCCTCGGGGCCGACTTCCGCTCGCGCGCCGGCTGGCCTGTGATCAACATTCCGGGCTGCCCGGCCCACCCCGACTGGATGACCCAGATCATCGTGGCCGTGGCCACAGGCCGCATCCGCGACATCGAGCTGGACGAGTGGGGCCGCCCCCGAACCTTCTTCACTTCCTTTACCCAGACGGGCTGCACTCGCACGCGCGCTTTCGCAAAAGGCCGCAAGGGCAGATTCGGCCAGCGCGACGGTTGCCTCTACTACGAAGTCGGTTGCCGTGGCTCCATGACCCGATCCAGTTGCAATCGCATCCTGTGGAACCGCACCTCGAGCAAGACGCGCGCCAACCACCCCTGCCTGGGCTGCACCGAGCCCGGATTCCCGCATCACGACCTCAAGAAGGGCAGCGTCTTCAAGACGATGAAGTACCTGGGCCTCGTGCCCAGAGAAGCCCCCGAAGGCGCCACACCCCTCGGCTTTTTCCTCAAAAAACTCATCCGCTGAGCCGCCGCTTGCGCCTTTCGGCAAAAACCGCCCACATGCCCCGGCAATTTTTTTAGAAAAAATTTTCTTCCTTTTAGAAAAAGTTTTCTAAAATTGCATTGCCAAAGGAAATTCCACTTTCCGCAGGCCACCCCGAATCACCATCCATTGCACATCGGCACAAGATTCAAAAACCACTTCAACACACGGACTATGGCAAATGTACTCTGGTTGCAAGGCGGCGCATGCAGCGGCAACACCATGTCGTTCCTCAACGCCGAAGAGCCAACGGTGGTAGAGCTCATCACCGATTTTGGCATCAACATTCTGTGGCACCCCTCCGTAGGCCTGGAGATCGGCGAGCAGGTCAGCGAGTTGCTGCGCGACTGCATCTCCGGCAAGAAACAACTGGACATCTTCGTGTTCGAGGGCACCATCGTACAGGGGCCGAACGGAACGGGCACCATGAACTACTTCGCCGACCGGCCCATGAAAGACTGGGTCAAGGAGCTGGCCCATGCCGCGCAGTACGTGGTGGCCGTGGGCGACTGCGCCACCTGGGGCGGCATTCCGGCCGTACCGCCCAACCCCAGCGAATCGACCGGCATGCAGTTTCACAAGAAGAAGAAAGGCGGCTTTCTGGGCCCCGACTTCGTGTCGAAGGGCGGCCTGCCCGTGATCAACATCCCGGGCTGTCCGGCCCATCCCGACTGGATCACGCAGATCCTCGTGGCCATCTCCACGGGCCGCATCAAGGACGTGCTGATCGACGAGTACCACCGACCCAAGACGTTCTTTACCGACTTCGTACAGACGGGCTGTACCAATGCACCGGCTTTCTTCGAAAAGATTGACGGTCACTTCGGCAAGCGGGGCGGCTGCCTGTTTTACGAAGTGGGCTGCCGCGGTCCGCTCACCCACGCCAGTTGCAACCGCATCCTGTGGAACCGGCAGTCGAGCAAGACGCGGGCCAACCACCCCTGCCTGGGCTGCACCGAGCCGGGCTTCCCGCACCACGACCTCAAGAAGGGCAGTGTCTTCAAGACGATGAAGTACCTGGGCATCTTTCCGAAAGAGACGCCACCGGGCGAATCCAAGCTGGCCTACTACCTCAAGGCCGGCATCGGCAAGGTCATGGGCTCGCCCGAGTCGGCCAAGAGCTACGGCAAGTCCAAGTAATTTGAATTGAACGGATCCGCTTTTTTTCAAAAAAATCCAAAAACAGCGCAATATGGCAACCAAGGAACTCAACATATCGCCCGTAGGCCGCGTAGAGGGCGATCTGGACGTAAAAGTCTATATGGAAAACGGGGTGGTGACCCGCGCCCACACCCAGGCGGCCATGTATCGGGGCTTCGA
Source organism: Saprospiraceae bacterium (assembly GCA_015490175.1). Taxonomy (GTDB): domain Bacteria; phylum Bacteroidota; class Bacteroidia; order Chitinophagales; family Saprospiraceae; genus WFYJ01. The sequence goes on from WFYJ01000038.1 coordinate 4,397, forward strand.
GAAGATCCTTCAGGGCAAGGATCCGCAGTCGGGCCTGATCGTCACGCCGCGGGCCTGCGGCATCTGCGGGGGCTCGCACCTGTACTGCGCCTCCTTCGCACTCGACACGGCCTGGCAGACCACGCTGCCGCCCAATGCCCTGCTGCTGCGCGCCATCGGTCAGGCCACCGAGACCATCCAGAGCATCCCGCGCTGGTTCTACGCCATCTTCGCCACCGACATGGCCAACAAGAAGTTCGCCAACAAGCCGCTGTACGAAGAGGTGGTCAAGCGCTTTGCCGCCTATGTGGGCACCAGCTTCCAGCGTGGCGTGACGGCCTCGGGCCGCCCCGTCGAGGTCTATGCCCTGTTCGGCGGCCAGTGGCCCCACTCCAGCTACATGGTGCCCGGCGGCGTGATGTGTGCGCCCACGCTCAAGGACATCACGCGCGCCCACTCCATCATGAACCACTTCCGCAACGACTGGCTCGAAAGCGTATGGCTCGGCTGCTCCATCGAGCGCTATCTGGAGATCAAGACCTGGGATGACCTCATGGCCTGGCTCGAAGAAAACGAGTCGCACTACAACTCCGACCTCGGCCTGTTCATCCGCGCCGGTCTGGAGTTCGGGCTGGACAAGTTCGGTCAGGGCGTGGGCAAGTTCCTCGCATGGGGCACTTACATCCACAAGGACATGTACAACCACCCCACCATTGACGACCGCAACGCCGCCTGCATCAGCCCGGCCGGCTTCTTCGACGGGGAAAAGTACTACCCGGCCAATCAGGAGCAGGTGGCCGAATACATCAAGCACGCCTGGTACGAAAACCAGGCCGACGGCCTGCACCCGTTCGACGAGCCGCCGCCCACGCCTTCGCAAAACCCGAGCAACCTCGAACATTCCGACTTCCGGGGCAAGTACTCGTGGGCCAAGGCGCCGCGTTTCAACGGCCATGCCGCCGAAGTGGGCCCGCTGGCCCGCGTCATCATGGCCGCCAACCCCAACAACGCGCCTCACCAGATCCAGGACCCGCTCTTTGGCGACATCATGAAGCGCATGGGGCCCAGCGTCTTTACGCGCGTGCTGGCGCGCATGCACGAGGCGCCGCGCCTCTACAAGCTCATCGAGGAATGGCTCACCCAGATCGACCTGGACGGCGAGTTCTACATCAAACCCAAGGAACGCGACGGCCGCGGCTGGGGCGCCACCGAAGCAGCCCGCGGAGCGCTGGCCCACTGGATCGAGGTGGAAAACGGCGTGATCAAGAACTACCAGATCATCTCGCCCACCACCTGGAACGTAGGCCCCAACGACGCGCAGAACAACCCGGGCCCCATCGAGGCCGCTCTCGAAGGCACCGAAATCGAAGACCCGCACGACCCCGTCGAGGTGGGCATGGTGGCCCGTTCCTTCGACTCGTGTCTGGTGTGCACCGTGCACGCCCACGACGCCAAGTCGGGCAAGGAGCTGGCCCGCTTCAAGATCTGATGAATATCAGCTCATTCGCCTCGTGACGCCTGACCCTCCAGGGGCGGGCGTCACCCCTTTTTTGCACCATCGAAACAGCGTTGCGTGTAGCGGTTGAGAGCGCGTGGCGGATGTCGAGATGCCGACTTCGCCAGCGATGTTGAGATGGCTTTTGATGACGGAGGAATGAGAAGAATCGAGGAACCGAAGAACCGAGGATTTGATTCAAGAACCTGCTGAAAAAGGCGAAAAATTATTCAGTTACACAGAGAATCCACAGAGGATACACTGATTTTCACAGAGTAATAAAAACTGCGTTCAAGCTGCGTCTTCTGCGTCTGAAAGCTGCGGTCTGTTGAAATTTATTCTCAAATAATTGATTTACAGTTGTTTGATAAAAAAAGCCAAACATCAGGCCACAAAGCTCAGGCTTCTGCACGCCCCTTTTTTCAGCAGCTTCCTTCCTCGGTTCTCCGATCGCCCCCCTATCGGCAACCGATTCAACCGATTTGACCAAAAACACATGACCCACAAACGACCCATTGCCATACTCGGCTTCGGCAACCCCGTACGGGAAGACGACGGCGCGGGCATATACGTCATCGAGCTGCTGGAGCAGCTACTGGACGATCGCGACGACGTGGCCATTTACGACATGGGCACCGGCGCATTCGAGCTGCTGTATCGGCTGCAGGATCACGAGCACATCGTCATTGTGGATGCTGCGGTGCATACCGGCGAGCCGCCCGGCACCGTCTTCCGATTGCCGGCCGAAGCCATTGACGCGCAGATACAGGACGACCCCATGGTGTTTTTGCACCAGCTCAAGTGGGATCAGGCACTTTCCTATGCCAAAAAGATGCTGGGCGAGGCTTTCGCCAAAAAGCATATCGAGGTGTGGCTGATTGCCATCGAACACACGCGCTTCAATCTCGAAATGAGCGAAGCGGTGCGGGCCGGCTGCCGCAAGGCCGCCCGCGCCATCGTCGAATCGCTTCAAACCACTGCCCGATGATGTTCATTCCGCGCAATACGCCACAAAGGGGAAACGACCGATGGCAAATCGGCGAAGACGAAGTGGGCCTGCACGAGGGCCATCTCGTCATCGGGGCCCGCGTGGCACGGAAAGTATTTGGCAACGCCCTCACGGCCTTGCTGGCCTATTACCCGCAGCGCCACACCTTGCTGTTGGCCCGCGTGTCCGACGAGGCGTTCAAGAGCATGCACAAGGCCGAACAGGGCCTGCTCAAGGTGCGCAATGCGCGCGGCGACCTGGCCCTGTCCATACAGGCCATTCTCGTCGATCACCAGATTGATGAAACCGACCGCCTGCTGCCCTTCGAGGCGCCCGAAGGCAGCCGGATGCTGCTGGTGCACCTGTAAGGTGGGTGCAGCCCGCTGGCAAGCTCCCGGATCCGCAAAACCGCCCGCGGCGTGCCCACGGGCCCAATTGCACGCACATGGCTTTTTCACTGCCCTGCAAGGAAGTGCCCGGCCTGCCGGTCGACCTCGATTTTCTCGAGAAAGGCGCATGGCTGTTGGACAGCATAGTGATTCCGTTCGTATTTTGCCGGCGCAGCCAATGGCATGTGTGGCTGATCTTCGCCTGGCGGCGCGACCCGCTGCGGCTCATTTGCCGCAAAGGCGTCGTCTGTCGTACCGAAGCGCAGGCCCGCATGCAGGCACAATTGCTCACCCGGGGCGCCGCCCGAGACGCACGCGGCAAGCTCAAATTGAACGAAGATGTTTTCCGTTTTTGCGAAAGCTGAAGAAAAAAAGGCACTCGAAAAAGCATGGGCCGACTGGCCCGATCGGGAAAAGTGGGTCGCAATTTACGACGAAGGCGAACTGCCCGAGCCGGGCAGACTGACCCTCGTGGCCCGGGAGGGGCGCCTGGAACCGCGCCCCGACTGGGCGCTGTACGACGCGCCACTGCTGTTGTGGCAACCCTCCTTTACCCCCGAAGAGGTGCGTGCCATCTGCACGCCTCCGGAAGGCGCCCCCGAGCTGCCCGCCGCATTCCTCAGGGCTGCATGGAGCCACCTGACGCATGGAACTCCGCTTCCGAAAGATCTGCTGCAGCACGCCCGAGCCGAAGCCGAACGCACCGACGACCCGTGGCTGCGCCAGGCGCTGATGCACAATCTGCTGACGGTAATGATGTTTGGCCAGGAAATCGAGCCCGACTGGGCCGACGAACAGGCGCCGCAATGGGATCCCTATGCAGAAGCCGCCCGACTGCCGCTGCACACGAGTCGCTTCTTCGATCTGGTGACCCTTGAGTGGCTCCGCCAGCACGGCGATACCGAAACGGCCCTGCAGATCCTCGAAGAATCGCTTATGCCCATCGCCGCTCAACTGCCGCCCGAAGGCCAACTCATGATCGGCGTCCGCTACCTCGAATTGTACTGGCCCGAAATCATCAACCATCCCGACCACTCCACGCGGCAGGCGTTCAAAGACCAGTTGTGGCAAATGGTCCAAATACTTGAAAACCAGCCCCGATTGCAGATGCAACGGGCCTCGCTGCTCGAGATCGCCTCCATCTTCGCGCTGGTGGAAAACAGCTTCTCGGAAGCCCTGGGCTATATCAAGGACGCCCTGGCCATCGCCGAAAAACTCGAAGCAGCCGAGCTGGTGCAGCGCCTCACATCGCGCAAGGGAAAGATCCTGCTGGCCTGGGCCAAAACGGGCAACCAGCCGCAATTCTACGATCAGGCGCTCAAGGTGTTCCAGCAACTGGCCCGAACGATCGATCCCGAAAAACAGCCCGTGCTCTATGCCGACACGCAGGAGCAGATCGGAACCATCTTCGCCCTCAAGCCCGTCGAAGCGAAAAAGCGCGGCATCATGGCCGGCATGGCCGAAGCCGCCTTTCAGGAAGCCCTGCAGGTAGTGCGCGAGCTGGGCCTTGAGCAGGAATACGCGCGCATCTGCAACAACTACGGCAACGTGTTGCAGGAATTTCCCGACTCGCGCTTCACCGACAAGTACGAAAAGGCCATGTTCTACTATCAGGAAGCCCTTGACAGGCGACCGCCCGACCAGTACCCCAACGAACGCGCGCGCCTGCAGGCCAATTACATCCACGCAGCCCTCAGCGCGCGCAACCAGGACGACGCCCTGATCGAGGACGTCCTGCGCCGCGCCGACGAAATCATCGAACTGAGCGACGATCCCGAGCTGGTCCGCCTCGCCCGCGAAGTGAAAAAAGGGCTGGAAGCCGAAAAAACAGGCAAGTGACGAATGAACCACGAGCCACAAGCCACAAGCCACGAGCTATTGAATTGATTTCCGTTCCGGACGGGCCTGCCATTATTCGGCAAGCCCAACAGGCAGGCGCCACAAGCGCCCGTTCCAAACATCCTTGCCCATGCACGAAGTGTCGCTGGTACGCAGTATTTTTCACACGCTCGAGGAAGAGTTCGGCGCCGAAGCACTCGATTCGCTCGAGCGCATCGAGCTGCGCGTCGGGCTGTTGGCCAACGTAGAGCCCGTACTGCTTCAGAACGCCTTCAGGGCATGGACCGAAACCGAAGGGCGCTTCGGCCACGTCGCCCTGCACATCGAGCTGGTGCCCATCGAGGTGGAATGCCCGACCTGCGGCCGGCGCAGCGGCGTGGAAAACTACCGATTCGTGTGCGGGCACTGCGGTCGGCCCACCAACCGGATCGTACAGGGCACCGAACTGCTCATCCACCGCGTGCATTTTGCCGAAAGGCAACCCGGAACAACCGCACCGGATTGAGTGCGCCCACAAGGCCGAAGACTCTGAGACAACGAGTTGCGGCGATTCCACACGCCACGTAGCGCCGCATTCTTGCTTTCCCCATCGGGCAGCCCGTCTCACCAGATGCAACAGAAGACAATCAGGATTAGAAAATTTTTTCAAAAAATTTGAAACCCGTTTCTAATCCGGAAAATTCGTTCTAATTTGGCGAAAGCCTGACAACCGGAGCATTCCGATCCCGTCTTTTTTCCCCTTACGGCAAAAGCAAAACCATGGAGCGCACTGCAAAATCAACGAAGGCTGCCCGTGGCAGCGTGACCTGCGACAATACGACCATCAACCTGCTGAAAGCAAATGACTTCGTCGCGGAGAACATTCGCAAGGAGATGGCCCGCCGCGGCATCCTGATGATCAACATCACCAGCTCGGCCGGCAGCGGCAAGACAACCCTGCTGCAGGAAACGGCCCGCCGCATCGGCCATCAGGTGCGCATGAAGATCCTCGTGGGCGACCTTGAGACCGAACGCGATGCCGAACGCCTGCGCGAGGTGGGCGCCGAGGCCCTCCAGATCGTTACCGGCGGCATCTGTCATCTCGAGGCCCAGATGATCTGGCAGGCGCTGGAGACCATGGATCTGGACGGCGTCGATCTGCTCATCGTGGAAAACGTGGGCAACCTGGTGTGCCCCGCCTCCTTCGACCTTGGCGAGGACTACCGCGTGACGCTGATCGCCACCACCGAAGGCGACGACAAGCCGCGCAAGTATCCGCGCATGTTTCTGACCAGCGAGCTGATGCTCGTCAGCAAGGCCGATCTGCTGCCCTATCTGCCCTTCAAGGTCGAAAACGTGGTGGCCGACGCGCGCAGCATCAACCCCGACATCGAGGTCATCGAAGTGTCGAGCCTCACGGGGCAGGGCCTCGACGCGTGGTGCCGCTGGCTGCTCGATCGCGTGGCCGAAAAGCAACACGCCACCCGGAGCGCCCAAAGCGAAGCATGAACACCTGGCACTTGCATATCCGCGGACGCGTGCAGGGCGTAGGATTCCGCCCCCACGTGTGGCGACAGGCCCGCGCCATGGGCCTGCGGGGTGAGGTGTGCAACACCACCGACGGGGTGCACGTCTGGTTCGAGGCCGACAAGACCACCGCCCATCTTTTTGCCGAAAGGCTCACAGCAGAGGCCCCACCGCTGGCTCTGGTGCTCGGCTGGGCGCTCGAGCCTGTGCAGCGCCCCCTGCCGTCCGACTTCCGCATCGTCGAGAGCCGCAGCGAGGCGGCGCCCGACCTGGTGCTCACGCCCGATGCCGCACTGTGCACCTCGTGCCGGGCCGAGCTGCACCGGCCCGACAACCGGCGACACGGATACGCCTTCATCACCTGCACCCACTGCGGGCCGCGCTACTCCATCATCGAGGCCCTGCCCTACGACCGACCCCGCACCACCATGGCGCCGCTGGCCATGTGTGCGGCCTGTGCCGCCGAATACGCCGACCCCGCCGACCGGCGCTACTTTTCGCAGACCAATTCCTGTCCCGACTGTCCCGTGCCGCTGTTCCTGTGGGAAAACGGCCGCCGCCGCAGCCAGCCCGAAACGGAAGCCGCCGCCCTCATCGACAGGGTGTGCGCCCTGTGGCAATCAGGCGGCATCGTGGCGGTCAAAGGCATCGGCGGCTACCTGCTCACCTGCGATGCCGGCCGTGCCGAGGCCGTGCGCCTTTTGCGCTTGCGCAAACAGCGCCCCGACAAGCCGCTGGCCCTCATGGCGCCCGACCTGGCACAGGCGCGCCGCCTCGTGCAGCTCGACAGCGAGGCGGAACGCTGGCTCCAGCGCCCCGAAGCGCCCATCGTGGTGGCGCCCGCCACCGAGGAGGCGTGCCGCAGCCTGCCGCTGCATCTCATCGCGCCCGCACTCGACGAGCTGGGCGTCATGATTCCGTATGCGCCGCTGTTCGAGTGGCTGCTTGCCCGCTTCGGCAAGCCCGTCATCGCCACCAGCGGCAACCTCAGCGGCGCGCCCGTAGTGTACGACGACGACCGGGCCATCGAGGTGCTGGCCCCCCTGTGCGAGGCCGTGCTGGGCTACGAGCGCCGCATCGTGACGCCGCAGGACGACAGCGTGTTGCGCCTTTCGGCAAACGGCCGACCCATCTGGCTGCGCCGCTCGCGCGGACTGGCGCCCACCCTTTTGCTCGATCGGCCCGCAGGCGAAAAACACATTCTGGCCATGGGCGCCCGCATGAAGAGCACGTTCGCCCTGCAAGTGCGCCGCCACTGGTACGTGAGCCAGTACCTCGGCGACACCGACAGCTTCGAGGCATGGCGCAGCTACCGCCACACGCTCGACCACCTGCAGCGGCTGCTGCACTTCGAACCCGAAGTGGTGCTGGTGGACGCCCATCCCGAGTTTGCCAACACGCGCATGGGCCGCGAGCTGGCCCACAAACACGGCATTCCGCTCTACGCGGTGCCCCACCACGAAGCCCACTTTGCAGCTGTGCTTGCCGAGCACGGCCTCGAAGGCGACGACGAGCCCGTGCTGGGCGTAATCTGGGACGGCATGGGCCTCGATACCGACAATTGCATCCGCGGCAGCGAGTTTTACCGGTACCAAGAGGGCCGCATCGAATGGGTGGGCTCGCTGGCGCCTTGGCCGCACTTGGCCGGCGACAAGATGGCGCGCGAGGCCCGGCTGGCGGCCTTCAGCCTCGCCGCCGACCTGCCCGAGGCCGAGCCCCTGCTGCGCCCGGCCTTCAGCGAGATCGAGTGGCGCAACTATCGGCAATTGCGCACGCGCAGCCGCCTGCGCACCACCAGCATGGGGCGCCTGTTCGATGCGGTGGGCTTCCTGCTCGGCCTTCCGGCAAAAGCCACCTTCGAGGGGCAGGTGCCCATGTGGCTCGAAGCCATGGCCTGGCGCCACGTGCGCCGCGCCGGCTGGCATTTTGGCGAAAGCCTGTGGCCCGAAGCCCGACTGCCGCAATGGCCCGTCGCCCCGCTCCTGCAGCGCCTCATCGAGCTGCGCCAGAGGGGCGTGGATGCCGAGCATCTGGCTGCATGGTTCCACTACTCGCTGGCGCACCGGATCGGCGAAGCGGCCCGGCAGCAGGGCCTGCGCAAGGTGGCCTGCAGCGGCGGCGTGTTCCAGAACCGCTTGCTGGTCGAGTGGCTCGAACGGCTCTGGGGCGGCACGCTCGAGCTGTTCTTCCCCGAGCGGCTGCCGCCAAACGACGAACAAATCGCCTTCGGACAAATCGCGTGGTACGGAATGCACGCACGCGATCACCATTTTTCAAAAACAAAATCAATGGATTATGTGTCTGGCCATTCCCGGTAAAGTACTTTCCATCGACACCCAATACGACGGCCGCGTGCGCATGGCGCGCGTCTCCTTCGGCGGCATCGTCAAGGAAGCCAGCCTCGAAATGGTGCCCCACGCAAAGGTAGGCGACTACGTGCTGGTGCACGTGGGCGTCGCCATCAGCGTGGTGGACGAAGAAGAGGCCCAACGCACCTTCACCTACCTGCGCGAAATGGGCGAACTGGACGAACTCAGGGAAATCAACGACTACCTGCCCGATGAAAAGGGCAACGGGTGAGCAAAGCGCCCCGCAGCGCCGTCAACCGACGATGGACAATGGACGACCTGGGGGCAAGCCTTTGCGACCGACTTTTTTCAGAAGACTCAAAAATCTGAAGCCATGAAATTTCTGTCCGAATACCGCGATCCCGAGGTGGTAGCCCGGTACCTGGAGCGCCTGCGAGCCACCGTGCGCCACCCGTGGACCATCATGGAAGTGTGCGGCGGCCAGACCCACAGCCTGGTCAAAAACGGCATCCTCGACATGCTGCCCAAGGAAATCACCATGGTGCACGGGCCGGGCTGCCCCGTTTGCGTGACGCCCCTCGAGCTGATCGACAAGGCCATCTGGCTGGCCGAGGAGAAGGGCGTCATCCTCTGCTCATTCGGCGACATGCTGCGCGTGCCCGGCTCGAAAAAGAGCCTGCTCGAGGCCAAGGCCGACGGCGCCGACATCCGCATCCTGTATTCGCCGCTCGAGGCCGTCAGAATCGCGCAGGAAAATCCCGAGCGCGAGGTGGTGTTCTTCGCTGTCGGCTTCGAAACCACGGCGCCGGCCAATGCACTTTCGGTGGTACATGCCCGCCGCATGGGCCTGACCAACTACAGCATCCTCGTATCGCACGTGCTGGTGCCGCCCGCCATCGAGGCCATCATGGACGACCCCGACACGCGCGTCAACGCCTTCCTCGCTGCAGGGCACGTGTGCACCATCATGGGCACGCACGAGTACGAGCCGCTGGCACAGCGCTACAAGGTGCCCATCGTGGTGACGGGCTTCGAGCCGGTGGATCTGATGCAAGGCATCCTGATGGCCGTGCAGCAGCTCGAAAAGGGCGAGGCGCGCGTCGAGATCCAGTACACGCGCATGGTGCGGCCCGAGGGCAACCTCAATGCCCGCAAGCTCATCGAAGAAGTGTTCGAGCCGACCGACCGCTGGTGGCGCGGCATCGCATCCATTCCGCAGAGCGGCTATCGCCTGCGCGACGAATACGCCGCCTGGGATGCCGAACGCAAGTTCGCCGTGGATCTGCCGGCGGCACAGGAAGAAGCGAGCTGCATCGCCGGCGATATCATGAAAGGCATCAAAAAGCCGCACGAGTGCCCCAACTTCGGCACGCGCTGCAAGCCCGAAACGCCGCTCGGCGCACCCATGGTCTCCTCCGAAGGCGCCTGCGCAGCCTACTACCATTTTTCCAACCTGATCAATGAAATGGACCAGGTGGCTACAGAATGAGGAGAGATGGAGAGATGGAGAGATGGAGTGACGGAGAGAGGAGTGAGGAGACTGTTCCTCATCGGTTCTTCGGTTCTTCAATCGAAACCCTCTATCGTCTGTTGACCATTGACTATCGTCAAAAAATCCCGAACCGGATTGCGCTGAGTACAAGAAGCTCCACCATATGACCACGAAGAGAAAAATACGCATGCAACTCGACTGCCCCATGCCGCGCCTCGATTTCGACCGCATCACGCTGGGGCACGGCAGCGGCGGCCTGCTCACCAACCGCCTGCTCGACAAGGTGGTGTTCGCGTTGTTGGGCAACGAGGCGCTCGACCGGCGCCACGACGGTGCCGTGCTGGAATTCGACGGCCCTGTGGCCTTCACCACCGACAGCTTCGTCATTTCGCCCGTCATCTTCCCCGGCGGCAACATCGGCGAGCTGGCCGTCAATGGCACCATCAACGACCTGGCCATGTGCGGCGCCATGCCCCACAGCCTCTCGCTCGGGCTCATCCTCGAAGAGGGCCTGCCCATCGAAGAGCTGTGGGAGATCCTGCTGGGCATCCGCGCGGCCTGCGATGCCGCCGGCGTGCGCATCGCGACGGGCGACACCAAGGTCGTCGAGCGCGGCAAGGGCGACAAGGTGTTCATCAACACCACAGGCCTGGGCACCCTCCACCCGCGCGCCGACATCGGGCCCCGGCGCGTCGAAGCGGGCGACCGCATCATCCTCAGCGGGCCCATCGCCACGCACGGCATCGCCATCATGTCGGTGCGCGAGGGGCTCGAGTTCGAGACCAGCATCGAAAGCGATACGCGCCCCCTGCACGAACCCGTCCGCGCCCTGCTCGACGCCTTCGGGCCCGACATCCACCTGCTGCGCGACCCCACGCGCGGCGGCGTAGCGACCGTGCTCAACGAAGTGGCGCGCGACACCCGCACCGGCATCCGCATCAGCCAGCAGGCCCTGCCCATCGAGCCCCAGGTAGAAGGCGCCTGCGAGATGCTCGGCCTCGACCCGCTCTACGTGGCCAACGAGGGCATCTTTCTGGCTTTCGCCAAAAAAGACATCGCCGACGAGGCCGTGGCCCTGCTGCAACAACGCGACGACACCGCCCGAGCCACCATCATCGGCGAAGTGGTGGACGAGCACCCGGGGCAGGTCGTGTTGCGCAGCCGCATCGGCGGCACCCGCGTCGTCAACATGCTCACGGGCGAACAACTGCCCCGCATCTGCTGACCGGCGCCCCGGCGCCTCAACGACCGAATCATGCCCAGACGCGACCTGCGCGACCGCGAAGACCTGGAACTCCTGCTGCAGGCTTTCTATCAGGAGCTGCTGCAGGACGAAGAAATGCACGCCATCTTTCACGAGGTGGCCGGCATCGACATGGCAGCGCATCTGCCCCGCATCGCCGATTTCTGGGAACAGGTGCTGTGGCATACCGGCGCCTATGCGGGCAACCCCATGGACGTCCACCTCGAGCTGCACCGGGCCTGGCCGCTGCGCGCCGAACTGTTCCACCGCTGGCTCGACACCTTCACCCGCGTGGGGCGCGCCCTGTTCGAAGGGCCCACCCTCGAAACCGCCATCGAGCGCGCACACAGCATCGCGCGCATCATGCAAATGAAAATCAACAACCTCGATCGACTGAGGAAGGAATTGAATAACTGAGCTTGCTGGAAAAAGTCGAAAGATTGTTCAGACGATGGGCTATGGACGAGCGACAATGGACAGTCCATCTGCGGCTTTTGTTCGGACGACAAGGCAATAGACCATGGACAATTTCCCTGGCTGATTTGCAGAACCGAAGTTTGATCCTTGTGAAAAAAGCTGAAAGATCATTGAGGCCCCTGAAAAAACCCAAAATCTCACGCAACGCCGTCCCGAACATCGGGAGCCTGCCCCGACTCAAGTCGGGGACGCAACGATTCGCAATGTGTTTTTTTATTTTAATTCAGATTGTTATTTATGGTGCTACGCGTTACGCGTCACGTTGTCACGGTGTTACGGACTTTTTTCAGTGCGCTCATCATTCAATTGCACGGTGAGCCACTGAGCAGGTACTGATTTTCACAGGGTTGTAAACTCTGAACTCTGAACGTGGCCTCAGTTACAGTCAATCAGGAAAATCCCTCAACGCTACACACTCAACACTCAATCACAAAAAAAATGACCCGACACACCCATACCGAACCATCGCCTACGAGGCCGGAGCTGGTGCGCGCCCGACTCATCTTTCAGGGCGATCCGCGCAGTCCGTTGCTGGCGCCCCGGGGCGTGTGGCTCGCAGGCGGACGACTGATCGTGGCCGACACGGCGCAAAACCGCGTCTTCATCTGGAACCGGCTGCCGCAAAGTGCGCAAGAGCCTGCCGACGTGGTGCTGGGCCAGTCGGCCGCCGACCGCACGGGGCGCAATGCGGGTGGCGAAGTGTCGGCCTCGACTCTGCTCTACCCTTCGGGTCTGTGGTCCGACGGCACGCGCCTCATGGTGGCCGATGCCTGGAACCACCGCGTGCTCCTCTGGCACAACTGGCCCGAGCGCGACGGCCAGCCCGCCGACACCGTGCTGGGCCAACCCGACTTTCACAGCAACCAGCCCAACCACAAAGGCATCAGCCACGAGCCCGAAGCCTGGACGCTGCACTGGCCCTATGGCCTGTATTCCGACGGGCAACACCTGTGGATCGCCGATACGGGCAACCGGCGCGTGCTCTTCTTCGAGCGCATCCCCGAAGAAAACGGCGCGGCTGCCGCAGGCGTCATCGGTCAGCCCGACTTGCGCAGCCGCGACTATCGGCCCGAAAACGCCATCTGGCCCTACTCGGTGCGCATCGGCCCCGAAGGGCATCTGGCCATCACCGACACGCAGTACTACCGCGTGCTGCTGTGGCACGACTGGACCACCGCCTTTTCGCAACAGGCCGACGTGCTGATCGGGCAACCCGATTTCCAGGCCAATGGCCAGAATCAGTACGGCTGGTTCCCCAAGGCACACACGCTCAACTGGTGCTACGACAGCTTTTTCTGGAAAAAAGGCATCTGGGTGGCCGATACCGGCAACAGCCGCGTGCTGTGGTTCGCCCGCATCCCCACCACCCACAACCAACCGGCCGACAACCTCATCGGGCAAGACGATTTCGAAACCGGCAGCGAAAACAAGAATTCCATCTTTACCACCGAAACGAGCATGTACTGGCCCTTCTCGCTCTGCATCGAAAACGACCTCATGGCCATCGCCGACACCGGAAACCATCGAATCATACTCAACTGGCTACGTGAGGTTGAGGATTGAGCGTGTATCGTTTGAGCGTGCAGTGTTGAGGTTTATACTCAACGCAATCCGGTTCGGGAATTTTTGACGATAGTCAATTTCCGAGATGGAGTGATGGAGTGAATGAGTGAGTGAGTGAAGAGCCTGCTGAAATTCATTCAGTTACACAGAGCGCCACTGAGCATGCACTGATTTTCACAGAGTTGTAAACCCTCAACCCTACACCTTCAACCCTCAACGACAGGTAAAAACTGCGCTCAAAC
>WFYJ01000039.1 GCA_015490175.1 Saprospiraceae bacterium
TGAGCAATGAGCCTGCTGAAAAAAGTCGAAAAATTATTCAGTGACACAGAGCACCACTGAGCATGCACTGATTTTCACAGAGTTGTGAACCCTCAACCCTCAACCCTCAACCAATGCCACAGGATTTCCCAAACCACTTTGATTTGAGTAAAACCATGATCCAGGCCCGGCGCTGTTGGGCCGCATGTATCCGCCTTTTTGTCGGCTGATGGGCAATCAGAAGTAGCGCTTGTACTGCAGGAGGGGTACCGGAAACCAGGCCTCCGGCTCGGGTGAAAAGAGGAAGGGGTCGGATATGAGGTTGAAGACCTGGACGAGGCTGGCCCCGAACTCGTTGCGATTCTTGTAGCGCGACCAGCCCAGGTTGACGAGCTGACTATGGATCATTTCGAGATGCCAGCGGTGGCCATTGCGGCTGGTCAGGGTGGCCGCGCCGAAAAACTGGAGGCTGCGGCTGCGCTGCCCATCATTGAAAAATTCCTCACCTGCACTGCTGTACTGCAACCCGACGGTGAGGTAATATCTCTGGTCGCCGAGGGTGAGCATGGGTGTGACCGACCAGGAAAAAGTGGTCGGCAGGAGCGGCCAGAAGACGCCCACCCGACCCTGGACCGCGCCGTACACTCCCGGCGCCAGGGGCCGGCTGTATTTGAGCGAGGCTATCGTGCCCAGGGCCAGATAGACCGTGCTGATGCCGGCCGTCCAGTTCGGGGCGAGTTGCCAGCTTGCTTCGTTGTACAGGATCATGGTGTTGCGGTAGTAGCCGCTATGCTCGGGAAGGGGCCGTGCGGTGGGAGTGAGGAAGTGGCTGGCTGCGACGGCACGGCCAAAGTCGCCCTCACCCGTGTGGGTGCGCAGCGTGCTGATGGCCTGCACGCTCGATATGGGCAGGGTCAGGGTGTCGCCATGGAAAAGGATCGAAACGCCGTCGGGGCGCAGGGCCAACACGCGGCCGCGCAGCAGGCCCTGGCCGTGTTTCAGATTTACGGCATGGATGGCGGTGGGGTCGTCGAGTGCCAGATCGCCCACGATGCGTTGCGCGGCAAGGACGGTCGTAATCAGGGTACAGCAGGTGAAGAGGAGGATCGAACGGCGCATGGTGATCGTTTTCTGTTGGGGCCGGATTTTGTTATTCTTGTCCGTGCATTTGCCCGGCCGATCGGGTAAAATAGGCATTCGCTGCGTGAAGCGGAAAATTTGAAATCCGGGGCGGGAATGGCAGGATGATGGGCAAGCGCGAGGACTGGCCAGACGCCGCCCTCGTCCCTCGTCTATCGTCTATTGTCTATTGTCTATCGTCCAAACTCAAAGAGAAATGAGCTACGTCCTCTCGCACAAGCCCTTTCGACTGTTTCTGATACTCGGTGGTTTTTTCGTGGCCAACGCGCTGGTGGCCGAGTTCATCGGTGGCAAGATCTTCTCGCTCGAAGCCACGCTCGGTTGGGAGCCCTTCCGCTGGAAGCTGCTCGGCGTGGAGGGTACGCTTCAGTTTTCTGCTGGTGTATTGCTGTGGCCCATCGTGTTTGTGATGACCGATGTGATCAACGAGTACTACGGGCGCAAGGGGGTGCGCCTGCTCACCTTTATGGCCGTGGGGCTGATCGGCTATGCCTTTCTGATGATTTTCGCGGCCATCGGACTGGCGCCGGCCGACTGGTGGCGCAGCCTCAACAGTCCGCATGGCGTGCCCGACATGCAGTTGGCTTTCGAAAAGGTGTTCGGCCAAGGGCTGATCATGATCATCGGTTCGCTCACCGCTTTTCTGCTCAGCCAGTTGCTCGACGTGCTGGTGTTTCACCGCATCAAGCGCGTGACGGGCGAGCGCCTCATCTGGCTGCGCGCCACCGGCTCCACCATTGTGTCGCAGTTCATCGACAGCTTCGTGGTGCTCTACATCGGCTTTGTGGGCGGGCCCATGCTGGTGGGCAACTTCGAGCCGATGCCGCTCAACGAGTTTTTCGCCATCGGGCTGGTCAATTACAGCTACAAGTTTGCCATGGCCATCCTGCTGACGCCGCTCATCTACCTGGCGCACTACCTCATTGACGGCTGGCTGGGCCACGAGCAGGCCGCGCAGTTGCGCGCCGAGGCCATGAAACACTGATGAGGCAGTGGGGCCTCACCTCGTTATGGCCACGCGCTGCGCATTCGGTTTTTGCAGCATGCCTGCCGGCACGCATCCCCTGACCGTTTCGCTCACGGCTTCGAGCAGGCGCGCGCGGGCAAAGTAGCGCCACGTCACCAGGCTGATCTCGCGCACCGGCGCCGGCGGCTTGAAGAAGCGCAGACGCTGCTGTTCCTCTTCGTTCAAATCGGCGATGGCCAGCTCAGGCAGGATGGTCAGGCCGTGCCCCATGTCCACGATCTTTTTGAGCGTCTCGATGCTGCCGGCATTGTAGGCGAGCCGCTCGCGGCTGGGCTCGAGGCGCTGCAGCTCGCACAGGTTGAGCACCTGGGTGCGCAGGCAATGTCCTTCTTCGAGTAGCCACAGCTCGTCGGGGCGGATGTCTTCGGGCAGCACGAAGCGTTTCTCCAGCAGCGGCTGATCGGGCGAGGCGTACACCACGAATTCCTCGTAGTACAGCGGATGCTCCTGCAGGGCCGAATCGTTGAGGGGCGTGGCCAGGATGGCGGCGTCGAGCTGGTGGTGTTTGAGCCGATGCACGATCTCGTCGGTCGTCAGCTCGGTCACCTGCAAGCCGATGCCCGGATAGCGATCGAGAAAGCGGGGCAGAAAGACGGGCAACAGGTAGGGCGCCACCGTGGGGATGATGCCCAGCTCGAGGGTGCCTTTCAATTCGCCTTTCAGCTCGGCACTCAGGTCAATCAGCCGCCGCGCCTCACCGACCACGCGTCGTGCCTGCTCGATGAGTGCCTTCCCTTCTTCGGTGGGAATGACGGGCTTCTTGCTGCGGTCGAAAATGCGGATGTCCAGCTCTTCCTCGAGCTTCTGAATCATGGTGCTGAGCGTGGGCTGCGTCACGTGGCAATGTCGGGCCGCTTTCGCAAAATGCCGGTGCTCGTCCACGGCGAGGATGTATTCCAGTTGTTGGAGGGTCATGGCTCGTGGGTTTTGGGTCGTGGGTCGTGGGTCATGGCTCGTGGGTCATGGGTGATTGATTTTTTCTATTTTTTGATAAAAACAATCACTTTGACAAATGTAGTGGATGGGTCGAGTTTTGCGAAAGCAAAAGGCAGGAAATCACCCGAGTTTTCCACATAAAAAATGAGCATTATGAACGAAAAGGAAATCCCGACCACCATCAGTGCCAATGGCAACGGCATGAGCAAGTGCCCGTTCCACACCGGCCAGCTGAAGAAGGCGGCCGGTCAGGGCGTGCTCAACTACGACCTGTGGCCCGAGTTGTTGCGCCTCAACATTTTGCGGCAGCACAGCGAGCTGGTCAATCCGATGGATCCCGACTTCGACTATGCGAAGGAGTTCGCGTCGCTGGATCTGGAGCAGGTGAAGAAGGACATCGCCGAGGTGCTCACCACGCCGCAGGAATGGTGGCCGCCCGACTTCGGGCATTACGGCCCGCTGATGATCCGTCTGGCGTGGCACAGTGCGGGCAGCTACCGCATCGGTGACGGGCGCGGCGGCGCCAGTCGGGGCAACATCCGCTTCCCGCCGGTGAGCAACTGGCCCGACAACGTCAACCTCGACAAGGCGCGGCGCCTGCTGTGGCCCGTCAAGCAGAAGTACGGCCGCAAGCTGTCGTGGGCCGATCTGATCATCCTGGCCGGCAACGTGGCCCTCGAAAGCATGGGTCTGAAGACGTTCGGCTTCTCGGGCGGGCGCGAAGACGTGTGGCAGCCCGAAGAGGACATCTACTGGGGCGAGGAGATGGAGTGGCTGGCCGACCAGCGCCACACGGGCGATCGCGAGCTCGAGAATCCGCTGGCGGCCGTGCAGATGGGCCTCATCTACGTCAACCCCGAGGGGCCTGACGGCAAACCCGACCCGGTGGCTGCCGCCCACGACATCCGCGAGACGTTCCGCCGCATGGGCATGAACGACGAGGAGACGGTCGCCCTGATCGCCGGCGGCCATACCTTCGGCAAGACGCATGGCGCCGTGCCCAAAGACTGCGTGGGTCCCGAGCCGGCGGCAGCCGAGATCGAGCAGCAGGGGCTGGGCTGGAAGACCGGTTGCGGCAAGGGCCACTCGGAAGATACCTTCACCAGCGGCCTCGAAGTGACCTGGACCACCACGCCCACGAAGTGGAATCACGACTTCTTCCGTCACCTCTTCGAATACGAGTGGGAGCTGACCAAGAGCCCGGCAGGGGCCTGGCAGTGGAAGCCCAAGGGCGATGCGGGCGCCGGCACCGTGCCCGATGCGCATGTGCCCGGCAAGACGCATCAGCCCACCATGCTGACCACCGACCTGTCGCTGCGCTTCGATCCGGTGTACGAAAAGATCGCGCGGCGCTTCTACGAAAACCCCGACGAGTTTGCGGAAGCATTTGCGAAAGCGTGGTTCAAGCTGACGCATCGCGACATGGGGCCGCCCACGCGCTACGTCGGGCCCGAAGTGCCGAAGGAGACGTTCCTGTGGCAGGATCCCTTGCCCGAGCGCGATTACGAGCTCATTGACGAAGCCGACATCGCTGCGCTGAAGCAGCAGATCCTCGCTACCGACCTCACGATTTCCGACCTGGTGACCACAGCATGGGCAGCAGCCTCGAGCTTCCGCGGCTCCGACCGGCGCGGCGGCGCCAACGGCGGACGCATCCGGCTGGCGCCGCAAAAGGACTGGCCGGTCAACAATCCGCCGCGTCTGAAGCGCGTCATCGAGGTGCTCGAAGCAATCCAACGACAGTTCAACGAGGGTCGCAGCGATGGCAAGCGCGTGTCGTTTGCCGATCTGGTCGTGCTGGGCGGCTGTGCCGCAGTCGAGCAGGCGGCGCGTGCGGCCGGCTTCGACATCGAGGTGCCCTTCACGCCGGGCCGCGTCGATGCCACGCAGGAGATGACCGATCCCGAAAACTTCGCCGTGCTCGAGCCTGTGGCCGACGGCTTCCGCAACTACGTCTGCAGCGATGCCATCGCCAAACCCGAGCACCTGCTGGTGGACAAGGCCCAACTGCTGCAGCTCACCGCGCCCGAAATGACGGTGCTGGTGGGCGGCCTGCGCGCCCTCGACGCCAACTGGGACGGCTCGAAGGACGGCGTGCTGACCGAGCGGCCGGGCGTACTGACCAACGACTTTTTCGTCCACCTGCTCGACACCAACGGCACCGAGTGGAAGGCCCTCGATGACAAGAAGCAGCGCTTCGCCGGTATCGACCGCAAGACGGGCCGGCAGAAGTGGACGGCCACGCGCGTCGATCTCATCTTTGGCGCCAACGAAGAGCTGCGCGCCCTCAGCGAGGTCTATGCCGCCCACGATGCCGCCGAGAAGTTCGTGCGCGACTTCGTCAGGGCATGGGACAAGGTGATGAATCTCGATCGCTTCGATTTGCACAGGTGATTTATGCCCCATAGGTAACGCGAACCGGAGCCACTCCAAACGGAGTGGCTCCTTTTGTTTGGCTGCGACCGAACGGCAGGCTGCACCGGGAGGCCTGGCCGGGGCTTGTACTTTGCCTGCAGGCATGGCGCATTTCGGCGGTTTTCCCAACTTTTGCAGGAGGTATGGAACAGATCGATCAGATACGCATCAACTTCGACGAGGGGCAAGTGGCTCTGCTCAACGTGCTGTTGGGCTTCATCATGTTCGGCGTGGCGCTGGACCTGCAGGTGGGCGATTTCCGGAAGGTGTTTGCGCGGCCGCGGCTGCCGCTCACGGGGCTTTTCAGCGAATACATCGTGTTGCCCCTGCTGACGCTCGGGCTCATCTGGTGGTTCGAGCCGGCGCCCAGCCTGGCGCTGGGTATGGTGCTGCTGAGCGTGTGTCCGGGCGGCAATGTGTCCAACTTCATGGTACATCTCGCAGGTGCCAATGCCGCCCTGTCGGTGGTGCTGACCACCATCACCACGCTGGGGGCCATCGTCGTGTTGCCGCTGGCTTTCGGTTTCTGGGCGCGGTGGGCGCCGGGTGCCGAGCGCCTGCTGCGCGAGGTGTACGTCGAGCCCTCATCGGTCATGTGGGCCATCGTCCAACTGGTGGGCATCCCGGTGGCGGTGGGCATGTGGGTGCAGCATCGCCGGCCCGAATTCGCCGCGCGCATCCGCAAACCCGTCAGCCGGCTCAGCATGCTGATCTTCCTGGGTTTCGTGCTGGGCGCCATCGCGGGCAACCTCGCGCAGATCCGCGATTATCTGCACGTGGTGTTCCTGCTCGTCCTGCTGCACAATGCACTGGCACTGGCAGGCGGCTACCTGACGGGCCGCCTGTCGGGGCTGGACGAGCCCGAGCGCCGCACCATCGCCATCGAAACGGGCATCCAGAACTCGGGCCTGGGCTTGGCCCTTGTCTTCAACTTCTTTCACGGGCTGGGCGGCATGGCCCTCATCCTCGCCTGGTGGGGCATCTGGCACCTCATCAGCGGCTTTGCGCTGGCCTGGTGGTGGCGCCGCACAAGCGTGCCGCAGGTGGTGGGGAAGTG
Organism: Saprospiraceae bacterium; assembly: GCA_015490175.1. GTDB lineage: Bacteria > Bacteroidota > Bacteroidia > Chitinophagales > Saprospiraceae > WFYJ01. Next base: position 6,555 of record WFYJ01000039.1, read on the forward strand.
AGCCTGTGGCAAAAGGCACGCTCCGGCTCAGTGGTCCGGCTGCGCTTCCAGCGCGTACACGTAGAACGAAGAGCTGAGCACATCATAGGCATAGAGTCTGCCATTGGCTACGGCAAGCGACTGGAAGAAAGCTTTTTCCTGCCCGGGCGTCAGCAGGCGGTACGTGCCCAGCGGCTGACAGGATGCGAAATCCAGCACCAGCACCCGATCAATGCAGATGTCCGGTGGCTCGCCCTCGTAATAGTACATCAGCAGGTACAGGGTGTTTTCATTTATCACGGCGGCATCCTGAAACAATACAAATGCCACTTTATCGGGATCACCACCGAAAGTGCGCTTTTTTCGTTCACAGTCTTCAAAATACTGCTGAATAAGGGGATGGTTGTGCAGGTTGCATTCACCGATCAGCTCGCCGTTGAGGTCGAACAGTCGGATGATGGCTTCCGAGAGGCTGAGTGCGTAGAAAGTATTTTTCGAAGCGGGCATGAGGTGGCAGCGACTCAGGTCTTCTGTCCGCGCCGCAGGGACGTGTTCGAAGCGATTGGGTATGCCCTTGACGACGCGGCTGGTCGTATCGAAAACGAGGATATCGCCTTCCGTCTCGCCCGGCATGGATGTCCATACGCGTGCCTGTTCATCGGCAAAAAAGCGGCTGAGCATTCTGCCCTTGTACTTTACCGAGGCTTTGAGCCGTCCCAGCGTATCATGGGCGAGAAAACCTTTGCCATGGCCGTCGGCCCAAAGCCAGCCATTGGCGGCAAGCCAGAGGCGCAAGGGTTGGTCGAATTCGCCCGGGCCTTCGCCTTTGCGCCCGATGGTGCGTACAAGGCGAAAAGAAGTATCGGCCACAATCAGCCGTCCTCCAGCCTCGTCAGGGATGTACATGCGGTTGCCCTTGACGAGGAAATTCGGGATGTAGCCGAAAATAATGGAGTCGGAAACACTTTCCGCCCGGCGAATCGGGTAAAGGCGACATTCGGGCAAGTCGCGCCAGACACCTGATTCCGCATGGCAAGAAAAGGGATTGTGACCGGTTTGTACTTCTGTTTGACAGCCGGCAAAGAACAACACCAGCAGGCCGGTGAAAAGCGTTCTGCGTGTTTGTACTTTCATGGTCGGGGTTTTGAGGCGGAAAGAAGCACCGCCGACCTGCGGCGGTGCCCAAATGAAATGCGTCTCTGATTATTCCTCATCGCAACTGGCGGTGATCAATCCGTTGTCGCAAGAGACAGAACGATCCTTGGCTTCACCATGGCAATTGTAGGCGCCATTGCACGAGGCCGTGACCGTACACTGTTCATCGCAACAAACGGTGACCGTGCAGCCGGCGTAGAGCCGCCAGGATGCAAACATCATCATCGCGAGCAGGAAAAGGGCGGGAGCAACCGAATGCAGGTGTTTGCGTTTCATGACTTGCAGGATTTTGGGTGAAGAGAAAGGTGCATTTCACTCAGGGCCGAAATGCGTAGCCCGCAGTTCCGGCCGGCCGACGACTGCCTGTTTTGTCTTCCCGGGAAATGGTTGCATGTTGTTTCGGAAGCAAAGTTAGGGGGGGATAAATTATGCAAGTGTGCGGCTTGGAAAAATTTTCTCCTGCGACAGGCGCCACGAGAGTGTGATGGTGGCACACTGTTCAGGTTGCGGATGGGGTGGCTCCTCTCGCTCATTTGCCCGGAAGGGCGTAAGTGAAAAAGGATGCCGAATTGGAATCATACGCATAGAGTCGGTTGCCATCGGTGGCGATGGACAGGAAACAGGGATCTTCACCGGTCGGGGTAGTCAGTTGCAAGGTGCCGAGGGGTTGGCAAGCGGAAAAATCCAGCACGAGTATGCGATCACAATATGTTTGCAGTTGGTCATCGTGATAGAACATCAGCAGGTAGAGTGTTTCACTACCGGGGGCTACTGCCGCATCGTTGAAAAGCACCAGGGTCAGTTGGTCGGGATTGCCCTCGTAATTTTGCCGGATGCGTTGACACTCTTCAAAATATCGTTCGATCAGCGGCAGGGTGCGCAGATTGCATTCAGCAAGCAGGTTGCCGTCGAGGTCAAATTTTCGAATAATGCCTTCCGAATCGCTGATGGCGAAAAAAGTGCCCTGTGGCCCTTTGAGCAAATCGCAGTGACTGCGCTTTTCGGTCAGTCGCTCGGGCACGTGAGCAAACCGGTTGGCAATGCCCTTGACTATCTGCCCTGAAGTGTCAATGACAAGTATGTCGCCTTGCGTCTCTCCGGGGATGGACAGCCACAGGCGGTTTTGCGCATCGGCAAAAAAGCGACTGATCATGAAGCCGGGATGTTTTACCGCGGCGAGGAGCTGTCCCAGGGTGTCATGTGCCAGAAACCCTCTGCCATGCCCGTCGGCCCAAAGCCAGCCTGCGGGCGAAAGGTCCAGAAAGTCGGGTTGGCCGAACTCACCCGGCCCTTTGCCTTTGCGACCGATAGTGCGTACCAGTCGGAATGTCGTGTCAGCCACAAGGAGCTGCCCCCGATCGCCGTGGGGAATGTAAATGCGCCCGTCCCGGACGATGAAAGAGGATACGAAAGTGAAGAAAATGCTGTCGGAAACGGCTTCGGCCTGCCGCACAGGCGAAAGCGTACAGTCTGGCAAGCCGCGCCACGTACCTGGCTCCGAAGCGCAGGCAAATCCCGTATATTCCGCATCCGACGCCGTCTGGCAAGCCTGAAAGGTGAGCACAGTAAAAGCGACAGCCAGGATGTGTATCCAGGTTTTTGCTTGCATTGCTCGTGCTTTGCGGGAAGCAAAGCCATGGCCTCGTGCGGCCATGGCCTCGCTGTACAACAAATCCGGTTTATTCTTCAGTGCAACTGGCTCTGATTTTGCCATTGTCACAGGTGACATAGCCTTCTTCAGCGTTTCCAAAGCAATTTGAGGATCCATTGCATGCTGCCGTGACCGTACATTGCTCATCACAGCAAACCGTCACCGTACACCCGGCGTAGAGCCGCCAGGATGCAAACATCATCATCGCGAGCAGGAAAAAGGGCGGGAGCAACCGAATGCAGGTGTTTGCGTTTCAAGACTTGCAGGATTTTGGGTGAAGAGAAAGGTGCATTTCACTCAGGACCGAAATGCGTAGCCCGCAGTTCCGGCCGGCCGACGACTGCCTGTTTTGTCTTCCCGGGAAATGGTTGCA
>WFYJ01000040.1 GCA_015490175.1 Saprospiraceae bacterium
AAAAAAAAAAAAAAAAAAAAAAAAAAAATACATTCCAGCCGTACAAACGGCACACGACGCACACTGGTGATTTTGTCGGATTTTTTACAAAAAAGTCGAGCCTGCTGCGAAAAGGCGCGATCCGGGTTTGCAGCGCTTTGCCGGGCAGGCACGAGAGACCGCCGGCCTGTACGGAGTAAGAAGAGGGAGGAGTGACAGAGCGACCAGAGCACGCGGCAGTTCACCGATTTGACCAACTTCACCGATTTGACCGATTCCACCGATTCCACCGATTCCACCGATTTGACCGGGCTTTCAAACCTCTTTGCTTCGAGCATACCTTTGCAAAAAAAAAACGGATCATGCCTCGCACGGTCGTCCTGGGCGCCTCGCCCAACCCGAATCGCGCTTCGTTTGTTGCTGTCAGGAAACTGGCGGAAAGCGGCGAAGAGGTCGTCGCCCTGGGGCGGCGCCCCGGCACCATCGGCACCATCGCCATCCAGACCGACTGGCCCGAGGCCAAGGCGCTGCACCCCGTCGATACGGTCACGCTCTACCTCAACCCCGAGGTGCAGCAACAATACTACGACTACGTCCTGGCCTTGCAGCCGCGCCGCATCATCTTCAATCCCGGCACCGAAAACGCCGAGCTGGCCGCCCTGGCCCGACAACGCGGCATCGAGCCGGTGGTGGCCTGCACGCTGGTGCTGCTGAGCCTGGGGCAATACCACAACACGGAAGTGTAAGTTGATTGTGCTTTCGCAAAAAACGACCCGTCGTCATGAATGAACGCACGCTGCACGAAGCCGTACAGGCCTTTTTCGGCGATGAGCTCGTATGGTCGAGCCGCCGCATAGGCGAGGGCCACATCCACCAGACGTGGCGCGTGGAGGTCAGCACCCTGCACCGCGCCTTTGTGCTCCAGCAGGTCAACCAATCGGTGTTTCCGCATCCGGAAGCGGTGATGGGCAACATCCTCGAGGTGGTGACCTGGCTGGCCGTACGCGACTACCCCATGCGACTGCCCGTGCCGCGCACGCTGCCCGACGGTCACACCCTGTTTCGCGACAGCGAGGGGCACCTGTGGCGGGCCTTCCCCTGGTTCGAGCACGACAGCTCGGCCGCCATGCTGACGGGTCCCGAGGAAGCGTTCGAAGGCGCCCATGCCTACGGCACGCTGGCACGCACGCTCGACGGCCTGCCCTCAACGCGCCTCCACGAGGTCATCCCCCATTTCCACGACCTGTCGCACCGCATCGCTCAATTGGCACGCGCCATCACCGAGGCCGACGAGCGGCGCCTCGAGCTGGCGCGCCCCTGGCTCGACCGCATCAGGCCCTGGTTCGACCTCGCCGAAAGGCTGGCACGCACCACCTTGCCCACCCGCATCTGCCACAACGACGCCAAGCCCTCCAACCTGCTGTGGGACGCCGGCGGCCGCGTCGTGGCCATCATCGACTTCGACACCATCATGCCCAACCCCATCTGGTGCGACTTCGGCGACATGGTACGCTCCTTCGTCAGCCCCGTGCCCGAAGACGAACCCGACCTCCAGCTCGTGGGCGTCGAGATGGAAATGTATCGCGCCCTGGTCGAAGGCTTCTTCGAAGCCGTCGGCGGCTGGATCACCCTGCCCGAAATACAGTCGCTCACCGACGGCGCCCTGGCTATCGTGCTGGAACAGGCCATCCGCTTCCTGACCGACTACCTCGAGGCCGACGTCTATTACGCCATCGAATACGAGACGCACAACCTGGTGCGCGCTTCCAACCAGATCACTCTGCTCGAAGACCTCGCTGCCCGCCGCGACGACCTGCTGCGCATCGTGCGCCGCACCGCCGCCCAGACGCTGTTGTAGGCGCGATGGAGGACAGGGATTTCCGCCAATTCCACCGAAAAAACAAACGCCCGCAGGGTGGCATTTGCCGAAAGGCAAAGGATGCCGGCACTGCGAGCGAATCTTTTTTGCGGAAGCAGGAAAGGTAGTGTCCCCCATTAACTGATTTCAAACTGCGTTTTCTGCGGCCGCAGGCTGCGGTTGCAATGAATGAGGAACCGAAGAACCGAAGAATCGAGCAATTGATTCAAGAGCCTTCTGAAAAAAGACTGAAAATCATCCAGTTACACAGAGCGCCAC
>WFYJ01000041.1 GCA_015490175.1 Saprospiraceae bacterium
GTCCCGAGCATCGGGAACGCAACGATTAGAGATGTATTTTTTTTATTTTAAATCAATATATTATCTATAGTGAACACGCGTCACGCGTTACGATGTCACTGCCTGCCCCGATTTTCGGGGGTGTCACGGACTTTTTTCAGTAGCCTCGTGTTTAGGGTTTATAGTTTTCAACTATGTGAAAATCAGTTCATAACAAGTGGCACTCTGTGTAACAGAATGACCTTTCATTCTTTTTTCAGAAACCGCAGCTTTCAGCCGCAGCGCTGCCGCAGTTTGCGCAGTTGGTCACTCCCTCGCTCCATCTCGCTTCTCTCCATCTCAAAAAATCGTCTATCGTCCATTGACTATCGTCAAAAATTCCCAAACTGAATTGCGTTGAGTACCTTTCGCAAAGGTGCGGATTTTCCGTCCACCCAAACAACAAACCGGCACCCTTGCGAGTGCCGGCAGCGGCTCCCCGTAGGAAGACGCTCTCTCTGTATCTTTCGATTTCTCGAAAGGAAATGCATTCGCTGGAAAGAGTCGGACGCGTGCGGGGCCGATTCGCTTGCAATGTAATATAATTGGCCTGAAATCGTAAAGCCCCCGGGGCTGCAATTTCTCCGTCACAAAAAAGACAACGTCATGAAAAACACCCGACTACGCGCTTTTCTGCCCCCGGCATGGTCGCCGGGGCTGCTGTGTAGCGTGGTTACGTTGGCCCTGACTGCGATGGTTGCCTCCTGCTCGTCGGTCAATCCGCCTTCCGGCAAAAAGAATGAGGCGCAAGGCACCCTCCACCTCGACCGTATCCGCCTGCCCGAAGGGTTCCGCATCGACACCTGGGCCGAAGGGGTGACCAACGCCCGCTCGATGGACCTGTCGCCGTCGGGCACCCTTTTCGTGGGCACGCGCGATGCCGGCAAGGTGTATGCCCTGCGCGACGAGAACGGTGACTTCAAGGCCGACAAGCTGTACGTGCTGGCCGAAGGCCTCTTCATGCCCAACGGGGTGGCCTTCCGCGATGGCGCCCTTTACGTGGCCGAGGTGAACCGCATCCTGCGCTTCGACGACATCGAAAACCGCCTCGACGACCCGCCCGCGCCCGTCGTCGTCTTCGACGGCTACCCCGACAAGACGCACCACGGCTGGAAGTACATCGCCTTCGGCCCCGACGGCAAGCTGTACGTGCCCGTCGGGGCGCCCTGCAACGTCTGCCTGTCGGAAGACGAGATCTTCGCCACCATCACCCGTATCAATGCCGACGGCAGCGGACTGGAGATCGTGCATCGCGGCATCCGCAATACGGTGGGCATGACCTGGCACCCCGACAATGGCGAGCTGTGGTTCACCGACAACGGCCGCGACTGGATGGGCGACGATCTGCCGGCCTGCGAGCTCAACCGCGCTGTGCGCGACGGCTTGCACTTCGGCTTCCCCTTCTGCCACCAGGGCGACCTGCCCGACCCGCGCTTCGGCAAGGAACGCAGTTGCGACGAGTTCGTGCCACCCGCACAGAAGCTCGGTCCGCACGTGGCTCCGCTCGGACTCGAGTTCTACACCGGCCGGATGTTTCCGGCCGAGTACCACAAGCAGATCTTCATCGCCGAGCACGGCTCCTGGAACCGCAGCAAGAAGATCGGCTACCGCGTTTCGCTCGTCCGCCTCGACGGGCAGCACAACGCGATCAGTTACGAACCCTTCGCCACCGGCTGGCTCGATGAGGCCGCCGACGAAGCCTGGGGCCGACCCGTGGATATCGAACTGCTGCCCGACGGCTCCATGCTCGTCTCCGACGACTACGCCGGCGCCATTTACCGCATCTGGTACGAAGGCTGAGGCCTCAGCCGCTATACCCAACGCAATCCGGTTTTCCTGAGAGGGAGCGATGGAGCGATGGAGTGAGGGCGTGCCGATTTGACCGATTTTACCGATTCCACCCCCACGAAGCGCATGCCGGCCCCCTGCACAGGGATGCCGGCACGCTGCTTTTGGCGGGCTATTCATCCATCAGTTTCCTTTTCAGGAAATCGGCCGTGGCGCGGTTGACGCGCAGTTGGTGGGCAAACCGCATGAAGTGGTGCGTGTCGTCGGTGATGACGAGCGTTTCGTGCGGCACGCCGTATTTGCGCAAGCGCTGCACCAGGTCGGTGCTCTGGCTGAAAGGCACGTTGCGGTCGTCGTCGCCATGGATGACGAGCACGGGCGAGCGCCACTGCTCCACCCAGGCCACCGGCGACGACTCCCAGGCCACGCGTGCGGCCGCTTCGGCATCGGGTGCGCGCTCGTAGCGGTCGGCATACAGCCAGCGTGCCACGCGCCCCACCGTACGGTCGTGTACGCCGTGGATGTCCACACCTGCGGCAAACAGATCGGAGTTGCGGGCCAGCGCCATGGCCGTCAGGTAGCCGCCGTAGCTGCCGCCGTAAATGCCCACGCGGTCGGCGCGCACGAAGGGCAGGCCGGCCAGCCAGCGTCCGGCCGCCTCGATGTCCTGGTATTCGGAGCAGCCGCGCCAGCTTGCCCGCGGCGGATGGTGGAACTCGTAGCCGTAGCCGATGCCCAGCCGGTAGTTGACCGACAACACCGCGAAACCGAGGCTGGTGAGGTACTGATTCACGGCATAGGCATTGGAGTAGTACGACGAGTAGTGCCAGCCCAGCAGCATCTGGCGGGGCGGGCCGCCGTGCACGTACACCACTGCCGGGCGCGGATCTTGCTCAGAGGCGCCTTCCGGCAAAAAGAGCGTGCCGTGGACAGGCGTGCCGTCGGGTGCACTGAAGACCACCTGCGTGGGTGTCACCAACTGCTCGTCGGGGAAGTCGGGCGGGATGCGGTCCCGGGCCAGCAGGCGCATGTCGTTCTCTTCGAGATCAAAGATGGCCGGCAGGGGCGGCCGCTGCGGCGTGGCGCTGATGAGGGCCACGTGGCGGCCGTCGGGCAGGGCGAAGGGCGTCCATTCGAGACCGTCGCCGGGCGTCAGCACGCGCGGCGCCGTCCGATCGACGGGCACCTGCAGCACGTGGCGCCGCTCCAGATCGAGCGGGTCGGGGCCGGTGTTGGCGGCGCAGTAGAGGTATTTGCCGTCGGGGCTGAGGCTGATGTACTCGCACATGTAGGGGCCGGGCGTCAGGCACAGGGGCTCGCCGCCTTTCGGCGAAATGCTGTAGAGGTGGGGCCAGCCGTCGTGATAGCTCAGAAAGACGATGCGGCCGGCGGCCCAGTGCAGGTTGGTGCGGCCATGAGTGGTGGGATACGAGCCGCGCAGCGTCGTGGGCGCCTGCCACAGCAGACGGCTGGTGCCCGTAGCCAGGTCAGCCACCCGGATCTCCCAGGGCCGGTGGCGCTGCGCGAGGATGGAGTCGGGCGCGCCACCGCGGCCGGGGCGCCGCACGAAGACGAGCTGCGTGCCGTCGGGCGACCAGCGCGGCGTCTCATCGCGGTCGTACGAGGGGTCGATCCAGCGCAGCGGCTGCCCTTCCCCGCTCCAGATGCCGATGAAGGCGTGGTCGCCGCGCTCGGAGCGGAAGGCCAGCCTGCGGCCGTCGGGCGACCACACGGGCGAGTCGTTGCGGCCACGGGCGTGGAAGAGCTTGCGCGGTTCGGCGCTGCCGTCGAGTGGCGCCACCCAGATCTGGCCCTCGCGCACAAAAGCCACCTGCCGGCTGTCGGGCGCGATGGCGGGCTGCGTGCCGGGGCCGAGCGAGCGCGGAGCTCCCTGCTCGAAGGGCACCACCCACAGCTCCACCGTCGGCGGCTCGGGCAGCGAGTGCGGGTTGACGGGCAGGGCGTCGTCCCAGTTGGAGCCGAAGTCGCCGCCGCGGATGTACACGACCCAGGCGCCGTTTGGCGAAAGCCGGATGCTCGACAGGGCCTGGCCCGAGTCGTCGTCGTAGCGGGTGCGCTGGCGTGGCAGGAAGTCAGGGGCTTCAGCCACCCACAGGTTGCGGTGACCCTGTTCGTTGAACGTCCATGCGATGCGGTTGGCCTGCATGGCGGCCGTCAGACCCGATGGGAAGGGGTACGACATCACCTGCTCGAGCGTGAAGGACTGGGCGCCCAGCGCGGTGCCGAGCAGCAGCCACAGGGCGGGGAGGCAGCTTTTGGCGAAAGCCCAACGCAAGAAGACGTGTCTCATGGCGGTGTCTGGTTTGACTGTGGAAAAATATGTTCAACGCAATCGGGGTTGGGAATTTTGGGACTGAGTGAGTGAGGCGTGCCGATTCGACCGATTCCACCATCAAAAACGCTCGACCAGCACTGGCCAGACTTCCCGAACCGCTTTGATGCAGGCGTATGCACCCCTGCCAAAAGACATTGCCAAATGTAATCCGCAGCGTCCGTGCGCCATTTGGCGAAAGCCTTTTTTCAGAAAAAAATCAGCGGCGGACATAAGAAAACAGGGGCGGCGAGGATGACAGGGTGAATACATCATCCACCTCTTCCTTCATCAAAACTGAAAGTCATGAAACGCACGAACCTCCTCCTCGCTGCCCTGCTGGCGCTCGCCTTCACGGCCTGCCGGAAAGAGCCGCTCGACATCGTGAACGAGCCGCAAACCGCCTACTACGCCAACTTCCTGCTGCAACACGACATCCTGAACGGACAGTGCGTCACGGGCACGAGCTTCTGTCTCACCGCACGGCCCGAAGATCCGAAAACGAACACCGGCCCCATCGGTCCCGACGAGTTTACGGCGCGCCCCGTATTGCAAAGCGACGGCCGCCTGCTGTTCCGCCCCGATGCACCCATCCCGGCCGACAGCCTCAGTGCAGAGACTATCGACCAGTGGGTGAACCGCCGCCGCGTCGTGGTGCCCAACGGCTTCTTCATCGCCGAAGAGCTGATCCGTCAGGCCTATCTCGATGCCGGCATCGACTTCACCGGCCGCCGCATCGAAATACCGGCCGGCGAATACGAAGTCACGCTCTCCGACGAATCGTACGACGACAACGGCCAGTACGCCAAAGTATCCGTCACCCTCTGCGGCGAAGACTGGTGTGTGACGATCACCATCGAGTGGTAAGATCGAGTCCATGAACTTCCCTCCTTTCCCAGGCCTGCCCTTCGGGGCAGGCTTTTTTTGTGCGCGGCAATCTGCGGCCCGGAGCCGCTTCCTTCTTCTCACTTTTGCCCACCTTTGCCTCAGCACAAAAAAACACGCCCATGACCGTCAACGAACGCATTGCCGCCCTGCGCCGGCAGATGGAACTCTATGGTTACGACGCCTGGATCATCCCCGGCAGCGACCCGCATCAAAGCGAATACGTGGCCGACCACTGGAAGGCGCGCGAGTGGATTTCGGGCTTTACGGGCTCGGCCGGCACCGTGATCGTCACCCGCCGACATGCCGGGCTGTGGACCGACAGCCGCTACTTCCTGCAAGCCGAGCAGCAGCTCGCCGGCACCGAGGTGGTGCTCCACAAGCAGCGCATCCCCCACGCACCCGAGCACGTGGAGTGGCTGGCCAACAACCTGCCCGGGCACGCGCAGGTGGGCTGCAACGGCTGGCTCTTCTCGGTGGGCCAGATCGAGATGCTGGAGCGGGCCCTGGCCCCGCGACACATCCGCCTCGACACCTCGCGCGACCTGGTGGCCGACATCTGGACCGAGCGGCCGCCCCTGCCCGCCGAGCCCGTCTTCGAGCACGACGTCCGTTATGCGGGCCGCACGCGCGGTCAGAAGCTGGAAGCCGTGCGCAAGCGCATGGCCGAGCTCGGCGCCGCCCATTACCTCGTCACCACCCTCGACGACATCGCCTGGCTCTACAACCTGCGCGGCAGCGACGTGCCCTGCAATCCCGTCTTCTATTCATGGGCTCTCGTCAGCCAACAAGACGCCCACCTCTTTGTGGGCGAAGACAAGGTGCCGGCCGAGCTGCGGCAAGCGCTCAAGGCCGACGGCATCTGGTTGCATCCCTACGAGGCCGTCACCGACATCCTCGAGCATTTGCCCGACGGCAAAATCCTCATCGACAGGGCTACCCTCAACTATCGCCTCTACGAGCTGCTGCCCAAAAGCATGCGCCTGCCCGGCGAGCACATTGCCCGCCAGATGAAGGCCGTCAAGAACGAAGTCGAGATTGCCCACATGCGCGAGGTCATGGTGCGCGACGGCGTGGCCCTGGTCAAGCTGTTCATGTGGCTCGAACGCACCATCACGGAGCGGCCCGTGCCCGAGACGGAGGTGGCCGAACGCCTCATCGAGCTGCGGCGCGCCCGCGGCAACTATTGGGGCGAGAGCTTCGACGCCATCGTCGGTTACCAGGCCAATGGCGCCATCGTCCACTACCGCGCCGAGCCCGACACCTGCGCGCACATCCGGCCCCAGGGCATCCTGCTGCTCGACTGCGGCGCACAGTACTACGACGGCACCACCGACATCACGCGCACCGTGGCCTTGGGCGCCCCCACGCCCCAGCAGAAGCGGCACTTCACGCTGGTGCTCAAAGGTCACATCGCCCTGGCCCGCGCCCGTTTCCCACAAGGCACCACCGGCGCCCAGCTCGACACGCTGGCCCGCATGTACCTGTGGCAAGACCGGCTCAACTACGGCCATGGCACCGGCCACGGCGTGGGCTTCTTCCTCAACGTGCACGAGCCTCCGCAGGGCTTCGTCGCTGCGCCTGCCACCAGCCGCGGCCGCACGCCCTTCGTGCCCGGCATGATCACTTCGAACGAGCCGGGCCTCTACCTCACCGACCAGTACGGCATCCGCATCGAGAACCTGGTGCTGTGTCGCGAGGCGGGCAAGAGCGAGTTCGGCACCTTCCTCGAGCACGAAACGCTCACCCTCTTCCCCATAGACCGGCAGCTCATCGACACCTCGATGCTGACGCCCGAAGAACGCCGGTGGCTCGACGACTACCACCACGTGGTCTGGCAAAAGCTGTCGCCCCACCTCACCGAGGCCGAAAAGGCATGGCTCGAGCCGCGCTGTGCGCCCCTCGAAGGCTGAAGCCCACACAGGTCCGATGCAAAATGGTTCGGAAAAACGCATCGCCCGCTTTTTCATGCGCAAGAGCTGCTGCAGGCGCCGTCGGTCCGATACGGGCGGGCGGCGCCTGACTATTTGCCGACAGGAGGCCGGAAAATCCGGCTTTCGCCAAACAAAGCCTGCCGTGGCCACATCATGTGGCCCTGTGCGGTCGTTTGTGTGCACGCCTGCCTGCAAAGTGCCTGAACCCGCCCCGTGTCGATTGATTAACCTCAAAAAACACCCACACCATGAACCGAATGCTTGCCCTCGCGTGGCTGCTCAGCCTGGTCTTGCTGCACCAGGCACGGGCCCAGCGCCTCGAACCCGGATTTTACGGCGGCCTGTCGGGCTATCAGGGCGAACTGTCGCCACTGGCCGACGGCTTCCACCAGGGCCGGCTCAACCCCTCTGCCGGTATCTTTTTGCGCTACAACTTCCTTCCGCGCTGGTCGGCACGCGCAGCGTTGACGTGGGCCCGCATCGAGGCGGCCGACGCCGAAGCATTTTCGCCGGTACAGCGCGAACGCAACCTCAGCTTCCGCTCCGACATCGGCGAGCTGGCCGGCATCATCGAGTGGCACCTCGTGCCCTTTTTGCCGCAAGGCAACAAAATCAACCCGATCGCGCCGTACCTCTTCGCCGGCCTGGCTGTCTTCCACCACAATCCCAAAGCGCAGTATCAGGGCAACTGGATCGCGCTGCAGCCGCTGGGCACCGAAGGGCAGGGCATGCCCGGGCGGCCCCGGCCCTATTCGCTGTGGCAGGTGGCCGTGCCCATGGGGGGCGGCGTCAAGATCCACCTGGGCTACGGATGGACGCTCGGCCTGGAGCTGGGCCTGCGCAAGACCTTCACCGACTACCTCGACGACGTGAGCACCACCTACGTCAATTACCGCGAGCTGGCCGCCGCCCATGGCGAGCTGGCCGCCCTGCTGGCCAACCGCACGGGCGAATACCTGGGCACCGAGCCCGTGGACGTGCCTACCGGCACGGCGCGCGGCAACCCCGCCACCGACGACTGGTACTTCACCGGCGGCATCACGCTGTCGAAGGTGCTCTTTGGCAGCCACATGCCCTGGCGCCCCGACAAGGACTTCGGCTGTCCGCGCTTCTGAACCAGACGCATTCCCTTCCGCCTTTCGGCAAATGATACCTTGCACCGTCTTGCCATGCGCAGGACGGTGCAACCCTTTTTGCCCGAAGGTGTCATTGCCAGTGGTGACAAGCGAGAGAAGCAGCGCAGACCGCCGACCGGCCGAAGAACCTGACTACACGCTTTTGGATTACGCGGATACGCACAAAGCACTGATCGAACGTTGCAAGCAGGGCGACCGTCGCGCCCAGCAGGAGCTCTATCGCCACTATGCGCGGGCGATGTACAACGTCTGTCTGCGCATGCTGCGCAACCAGCACGACGCTGAAGACCTGCTACAACAGTCGTTCATGGATGCCTTTGCCAAACTCGACAGCTTCCGCTACGAGTCGTCGTTCGGCGCCTGGCTCAAGCGCATCGTGGTGAACAACTGCATCAATTTTCTGAAAAGGAGAAAGCTGCAGCTCACCCTCATGGACGAAACGGCCGAAAGCCGGCTGGCCCACACGCCCGACGAAGAAGACGACGAAAACCTGCAGCTCGACGTGCAGCGCATCCACGAGGCCATGATGCAACTGCCCGACGGCTATCGGCTGGTCTTCTCGCTCTACCTGCTCGAGGGCTATGACCACCGCGAGATCGCCGAAATCCTGGGCATCAGTGAGGCCACCTCGAAAAGCCAGTACCACCGCGCGAAGAAGAAACTGAAAGAGTTGTTGCGCCCCGATTGAACCGCCAAAATGCGCCGACCATGAAGACCGACAAACTGGAAAAATACGTGATCGCCCACCGCGAGGAGTTCGACTTGGCCGAGCCCCCGCCACACCTCTGGCAGCGCATCGAAGCGAGCATGGACGGCCGCCACGCAAGCGGAAGGCGCCTGCTCCTGTGGCGCAGGCTGCGCGCCGTAGCGGCTGCTGCCGCGCTGCTGCTGGCCGGCGGCATGGGCGGCGCCCTGTGGACCGCACACAGCCAGCAGCAGCCCGAAGCCATCGCCCGCGAGGTAGAACCCGACTTCGACGAGCTGGCCCGATACTACAGTCGCACGGTGCAGGCCCGGCTGGCCCGCATCGACGACCCGACCGTGCGCCGCGAGGTGGAACGCGACCTGTCGCAGCTCGACCAGGTGCTCGACGAGCTGAGGACGGCCCTGGCCGAGGCGCCAGAGCGCGAACACGAAGCCATCGTGCAGGCCATGATCGCCAACTATCAGATGCGCCTGGAAATTCTCGAGCGCGTGCTCGAACGCATCCAGCGCCGCAATCGCAATCACCGAACGGTAAAAGATCAGAAGGATGAAACGAAAAGTATTTGAAATAGGGATCGGCCTGCTGACCCTGCTGTGGCTGGTGCCGGCGCAGGCCCGCACCCCGGCACTAATGGAAGAGTTCGTGCGCGTGGTCAAAAAAGAGTACCCCATCACGGCTGATGGCACCACGCGCATCGAAAACCGCTATGGCAAAGTAGAAGTGCACACCTGGGACAAGCAGCGCGTCCGCATCGAGGTGCGCATCACGGTGGAGGCCCGCTCGGAAAGCGCAGCCGAGGAGGAGTTCGATCGCATCAACATTCAGTTCTCGCACACGCCTTCCTCAGTCAGTGCCGTTACCGAGATCGAGTCGAAGTCGAGCTGGTGGAGCTGGGGTTGGTCGAGCAGCGATTTTCGCATCGACTACGAGGTGTACGTGCCGCCCACCAACACCGTATCCGTCACCAACCGCTACGGCGACGTGTGGGTGGATGCCCTGCAGGGCGACCTCGAGCTGTCAGTAAAATACGGCAACTTCACCGCCGAAGGCACTTCGGGATACACTACCTTCTATGTGGGATATGGCAGCGGCAACCTGCCCCGTGCCGGCAAGGCTTCGGGTCAACTGGCTTACGCCAAACTGCGCGCAGGCGAGCTGGAGGAGCTGCGCCTCGAAAGCAAGTATTCCAGGATATGGCTCGATGCGGCCCGGCGCCTCGACATCGAGGGCCGTTACGACAACTATGAAATCGGCGAAGTGGACGAGCTGATCTTCGAAGGGCGCTACAGCGATCTCGAGATCGAGCGGGTGCGCCGCATCGAAGCCGTGGCCCGCTATACCGACTTCCGCATCGAGACGCTCACGGGCAGCGCCACTTTCGACCTCCAGTACGGCAACCTCGCCATCGACCGCATCGCCCGTGGCTTCGGCGAAGTGGATGTGCGCAGCCGCTACACCGACGTGCGGCTCCAGGTAGAACCCGGTGCCAGCTATCGCCTCGAGGCGCAGTGCCGTTATGCTCCGCTGCGCCTGCCCGAAGACATCGAGCTGCGCGAAGACCACGAACAGCCCACGACGCGCGAGGTAAAAGGTTTCGCAGGTACCGCCGGTGCCCGCAGCATCATCCGCGCCGAGCTGGAGTACGGAGGGCTGCGCATCCGGTAAGGAGTTTGAATTTGACGAAATAACCCGATTGTGAATTGCGCAGAAGGCGTACCCGTCAGGGTGCGCCTTTTTTCGCGTGTGGCGGAGGGAAGAGTGGGATCAACCTGCCTGCCCTATCCATTCGATTACTGCCGTGAAAAACACTGGGCTTCTGCCTACTTTTGCCCCTGTTCATTCCTGACCAATTTCAAAACCGGCAAAAGGCCGCCAGGCCGCAGACCAAAACGCTTTTTCCATGAAAGAAACCACAGAAGGCATCCAGCGGCGTGCCCGCGAAGACCGCTACCACGGGCACGACTACTACCTCGTCGATGAGCTGCTCACCGAAGAACATCGCCTGGCACGCGAAGCCGTGCGCGACTGGGTCAAGCAGGAGGTGTCGCCCATCATCGAAGACTATTTCGAGCAGGGCAAGTGCCCCACTCACCTGTTCAAGGGGCTGGCCGAGATCGGGGCCTTTGGCCCGAGCCTGCCCGCCGAATATGGCGGGGGCGGCATGGACGAGATCGCCTATGGCGTCATCATGCAGGAGCTGGAACGCGGCGACTCGGGCGTGCGCTCGATGGCGTCGGTGCAGGGCTCGCTGGTGATGTATCCCATCTTCAAGTACGGCACCGAAGCACAGAAGCGCAAATACCTGCCCAAGCTGGGCGCCGGCGAACTGATTGGCTGCTTCGGTCTTACCGAACCCGACTACGGCTCCAACCCGGGCGGCATGGTCAGCCGCCTGCACGACGACGGCGACGCCTTCGTCCTCAACGGCGCCAAGATGTGGATCACCAACTCGCCCGTGGCCGACGTGGCCGTGGTGTGGGCCAAAGACGACGAAGGCAAGGTGCGCGGCGTCATCGTCGAGCGCGACTGGAAAGGCGTGTCGGCACCCGAGATCAAGGGCAAACTCTCGCTGCGCGCCTCGATCACCGGCGAGCTCATCTTCGAGGATGTGCGCGTGCCCAAGGAGAACGTGCTCGAGGTGCAGGGGCTGCGCGGACCGCTGTCGTGCCTGTCCAAGGCGCGCTACGGCATCGCCTGGGGCGCCATCGGTGCGGCGCTCGACTGCTACGACTCGGCCCTGCGCTATTCGCTCGAGCGCATCCAGTTCGACAAGCCCATCGCCGCTTTCCAGCTTACGCAAAAAAAGCTGGCCGAGATGATCACGGAGATCACCAAGGCGCAGTTGCTGGCCTGGCGCCTTGGCACCCTGGCCAACGAAGGGCGCGCCACGCCGGCCCAGATCTCGATGGCCAAACGCAACAACGTCCATATCGCCCTGCAGATCGCCCGTGAGGCCCGCCAGATCCATGGCGGCATGGGCATCACCAACGAGTACCCCGTCATGCGCCACATGATGAACCTCGAAACGGTCATCACCTATGAGGGGACGCACGACATCCACCTGCTCATCACCGGGCACGACATCACGGGTATCAGTGCCTTCAAGTAAAAAAGCGCAGCACGTGCCATCCATTTGCGCCGTTTCACTGTTTGCGTGATGGATGGCACCTGCGCTTTTTGCGGCACGATACATGCGAAAAGAGCTCGTGCTGCGTTCACAAAGCCCGAACAACAAGGAAAAAGCTCGATTCGATGAGGAAAACAACGATACTGGCAGCGCTCGCCATGCTTGGCGCGGTGTGGGGATGGGGCCAAAACGACGACGAACCCATACTGCTGGCCAACCCCTCTTTCGAGGACATGCCGCTGGCCAGTCGCCCGCCCGCAGGCTGGTACGACTGCGGCTTTCCCGAGGAAAGCCCGCCCGACACACAGCCCGGCGCCTTCGAGGTGACCAAGCCGCCCTACGACGGCCAGAGCTACCTGGGCATGGTGGTGCGCGACAACGACACCTGGGAGATGGTGTCGCAGCGCCTGTCGCGGCCCCTCGAGCCCGGCAAGTGCTACGAGTTCACGCTCTACATGGCCCGCTCGATGATCTACGTGAGTCAGAGCCGCGTGAGCAACCAGGAGGCCAACTACACTACGCCGGCCAAGCTGCGCATCTGGGGTGGCGCCGGCTATTGCAACAAGGCCGAGCTGCTGGCCGAGAGCAATCTGGTGATCAATGAGCGCTGGCTCCAGTACAACTTCCGCTTCGAACCCAAACAATACCACACCTTCATCGTACTCGAAGCCTACTACAAGACTCCGACGCTCTTCCCCTACAACGGCCATATCCTCATCGACAACGCCTCGCCCATATACCCCGTGCCCTGCGATGAGGAGGTGGCCCAGGTGCCCGAGCAGCCCGCAGAAGAAGTGCCGGCAACGCCCGAGCAGCCGCGTACCGAGCCCACGCCCCCGCAGCCACAACCCGCCACGCCCCCTGTGGTGCAAAGCGAACCCGAACCCGAACCCGAGCCCAAACCGGAACCGCCCAGAATTCTCAAAGAGCTCGATCGCTCGAAGATCAAGGCAGGAACGACGCTGCGCATCGAACAGCTCTACTTCAATGCCGACAGCGACGAGATCCGGGAAGAGTCGTATCCGGTGCTCGAAGAAATCTATCGCTTCCTGCGCGACAACCCCGACGTGGTGGTCGAGATCGGAGGCCATACCAACACCATCCCCGATCACGAGTACTGCGACCGCCTCAGCACCGCCCGCGCCAAGGCCGTAGTGGACTGGCTGGTGCAGAAGGGCATCGATCCATCGCGGCTCACCTACAAGGGCTATGGCAAGCGCCATCCCATCGTGCCCAACGACCGCTACAGCCTGGCGGCGCGCCAGAAAAACCAGCGCGTGGAAATCAAGATCCTCAGCATCGGCGGACGGCAGGGAGGCTGAGTTTGCCGAAAGGCAATTCTGAAAGAAAAAAGCGCAGATGGCCCGCGGAGCCACCTGCGCTTTTTGCGTCCGGCACGAAACGTCGGCTGCGCTAAAGACTTTGTTTTCAGCAAGAAAGCGCGTACTTTTGAACAAATCGATCGCAAGCCATGACCAGAAAAGACCATATCGATGTGGTCGTGCGCAAGACAGCAGGCGGTGAACCGCTGACCCTTGCCAACTTCGACATTGCCGATCTGGCCATGCTGCTCACCCGGGTGGAACCGCTCTTCTATCCGGGAAAGAAAAAGGATCGGCCGATCATTTCGCTGAAACTGGACGAAGGATCGGTTGTGGCGCGCCTGACTACGCTGCCGCAAGGAGTGAAGACGGCAGAAGGGGTCCTTGCTCTTGTGTCCGAACACCGGAGTCTGCAAGGGCTCGAACGCGACACGGCCCAGGCAATTCTGGGCTTGCTCGATTGGGTCAGGAAGAGCACCTGTGAAATCCGCTTCCGCAAAAGGAGCGGCGAGAGCCTGCTTGTGCTCGATCCTGCCACCCGACTTGAGGTTGCAGAGGACAAATGGTACGATGTCGAGCTTTATCTCCGGGGCACCGTGGTGGATGCAGGGGGAAAACACGTCTCAAACCTCCACTTGCAAACCGAAGATTATGGGCTCGTACGCATCGAGGTGGATCCGGAATACCTGGCTGGCCTGGAGGAGAATATTCTTTACAAGCAAGTGGTAGCAAGGGTCACAGGACGCAAGAATCTTGCGGAGCACAAGCTCGATTTGCAATCGCTCAAGCTTCTGGAATTGAGTATTTTGAAGCATTATGACGCCGACTCGTTCAAATCTTATCTGAATGAGCTGCGCGAAAAAGCCGCATCGCATTGGGAAGATGTAATAGACGTCGATAAATGGTTGCAAGAGATACGCTATGGCGACGATTGTTAAAGGTGTACTCCTTGACACCAATTTTTTGATTGAATTGCTTGCACCGAACTCGCTGAACCGAAGCCATGCGGAAGCATACCTGCAAAAGTTCCAGGATCAGCAGGGAACTGAATTGTTTTGTTCTACCATATCAATTGCAGAGTATTGTGTGAAAGGCAGAATCGAAGACCTGCCAATTGGTACCATATTGGCATTGCCCTTCAACCTGAATCACGCGGAACAGGCGGGAGCATATGCCGCTGAGCTATCTGGCAGACGGGGAAAGTCAGGATCGTTCTCGGCGAGTAAAGTAGCGATTTGGCACGATGTAAAACTCCTTGCTCAGGCCCATTGTGAGCAACGTATTTCTCATCTGATTACTGCAGACAAGAAGTTGATCAGTCATTCGAAGTTTTTAGCCAACAAAGGAATGTGCAGCGTAGCGCCCATCGACCTTTCCATTCCGCCAAACCAATTTTTTGGTACCCTTCTCTGAAAACAGGATATCTGTTGTGAGACAGATATCCTGCGATTCTTTCCAGCAAAGGAGTGACCTCACCCTTCCGGGCCCGACCTGTGCAAAAGTCATCGAATGAAGGTGTTTTCCCAGACTGTCCGGTTGCCGCGGTCGTCGCTCACCACGATGCGCAGTCGGTGTTCGCCCGGCCCGATGCGCTCGTCGAATGCGTGGGTCAGCAGGTCCCTTTTGGCATCGTATTCCATGAGGATCCAGCGGCCATCCACCGTGGCGCGGTAGCGCAGGCCACGCGCCTTGCCCGTCACGGGCTGGTTGTCGGTGATGCGGAAGCGCATGCGAGGGCGCCCTCGCATGTCGCGCTCGAAAGATATGGGCTCGACGGTGGGCGGCACCGTATCGATGCCGATGGTGAAGTCGCCCAACTGACGGACGTGGGTGTGCAGCATGCCGTCATCGCGCCAGGTGCCGCCGCAGCTCACGAGTTGCCCGTTTTCGTCGATCCAGCCCACGAACGCCTTGCTGCGCAGTTGGAGCGGGAGGGGGCGCGCCGGCGCGATGGCCAGCTCGGCCCAGCGGTGCACCGGCACTTCAGGCGAAGCCAGCCGGTAGCGCGGGGCATAATGGGCCGCGTCGGTGTCGTTCCGGATGTCGCACTGCAGGTAGAGGTCTTCGTAGAGGGCGCCTTTCGGCAAATGGAGCCATAGCCCGTCGAGGTGCACGGTGCCGCCCGTGGCCCAGTCGATGTGGTAGTTGTAGGGCCGGGGCGGGGGCGGCGCCACTTCGCCACGCCGGATCCAGAACGTCAGCTCCGACTGGTTGCCCCAGGCATCTTCGGCCACGAGGCGCACCTGTGCCGGCCGGTGGCGGTACAGCGGCAGGGCGCCGCGCCGGCCACTGACGTGGGGGTAGGCATCGAGGCGGTTGCCGGGCAACAGCCAGGTGCGATTGAACCAGGCCCGGTCGCGCACGCGCGCCGCGTAGTCCACGTGGGCGTTGAGGTAGCGCGTCCGGGCAAACGCGAAGCGCTCCATCTCGAAAGCGTACCAGAGCGAGTCGTTGACGTACATGCGCAGCCCGTAGATGCCGTTGCGATTGGGCACGCCGTCGTGCTGGTCGTACACCTCGAGGCCGAAGCCGACGCGCCAAGCGCCCACCACGAGCGTGTCTTCGGGCAGGCGGTAGTGGCGGCCGTTTTGGCGCAAGCCGAACAACTGCGCACCGATGGTTTCGAGGCGGTCGTTGAGCGCGTACACCTTGAGCTGCCGCATGCGCGGCGGCCTGTGGTCGGCAATCTCGAAGCCGAACAGCGCCGGATTGATGGGTTCCTGCGTGCGCGTGTCGCGCACCTCGAAGTGCAGGTGCGGCCCCGACGACGAGCCGCTGTTGCCCATCTGGCCGATGGCCTCGCCCTTGCGAAAGGTGAACTGCCCGGCCGGTGGATAGAGATCCACCTCGAACGACTCGCGGCGGTATTGTTGTGCCTTCACCCATTCCTCGACAGGGTCGGCAAAGCGATGCAGGTGGGCATAGACGGTGGTGTAGCCGTTGGGGTGGCGCAGATAGAGCGCACGGCCATAGCCCGTGGCCGACACCTTGATGCGCACCACCGTGCCTTCGGCCGCCGCCAGCACGGGATGGCCCACCCGCCCGTCGGGCGACTTGATGTCGAGGCCCGAGTGGAAGTGGCCGCTGCGCAGCTCGCCGAAAGTGCCCGACAGATACAGGTCGAACGGCACGGGCGCCGCAAAGTAGTCCTGCGGGTATTTGTCGGCGTGCTCCGTGATGGGGGAAAACGCCCACATGCCCGCTACCATCACCGCCAACCCTGCCATGCGTATCCATTTGCCCATAAGCTCCACATTGCTTTTGCTTTCGCAAAAATCCGATTGCAAGGTAAGGAAAGGGGCAAAAGAAGGCCGGCACATGGTGCAACCCTGCTGAAACCCGTCGCGCCTTCCCGCCGCCCGTACAGACGACTGCAAGCGCCTGCTTTACGCACTTTTGTAAAAAATGCGACACCGCTGCCCGTCGCGGGACTTGTGTGTTTTTTCAAAGTTTTTTTGAATGCTCTTGCAAGAGATGCTGTTTCGCCACGTGGCTCGACAGTATTTTCTCAACCCGAAAACCGCTTTATTATGAAAGGATTATTTTTTGTTCTGGCTGCAGGGTTCATCGGGCTGGCTGCTCACACGTCCTTTGGGCAATCTGCAAACCCGGATGCTGCCGTTTCGATCGGCGAAGTGCACGCACGATTACTTCATGCAGGCGTTTTGCGACTCGGTGGCACACTGGCGCAACACCAGAAAACCGGCCAATGCAGATGAAGCGGTCCGCTCGATCTGGAATATGATGTACGAGGGATTGCCCGAAAAACTCGGCATTACACAACAGGAACTGGACCGCATTCCGGCCCGGCTTGGTATCAATCAGCAGAATTTCACGGATGCGCCGAATCTCATGTACAACGCTCTGGACCAGACGCGAAAAAGCTTTGTGGACGACCTGGTGGCCACCTTTACGGCCAACTTTGACCTGCCCGACAAGCAACTGATTCAGCTCATCAGGGCAAAGAAACAGGACTGGATCAAGCAACTTCCCGAACAGGAAATTGACCACATCATCGAAGTGGCCGTCAGCTCGATGATTTATTGGAAGAATAACGTGGAAAACTGTATTTTTGGTTCTACTGCGTCAAGGGCTGATCGGGAAAAAGAAGCGGCCAAACTTGCTGCAGGAGATATCACTGGAGCAGCGTGGGGAGGACTTACAGGAGGCCCCGGCGGCGCTCTGGTTGGTGCGGTAGGAGGTACCTTGGGTGCATCGATCGGCTTACTCCTTGATCGTTGGTGGAATTAACAAAAGTGCCCCGGCACATTCCTTTCGTGCCGGGGTCCATCCTCCCAAAATCGGTCATGCAAAACAAATCAATTGCCATGGAAAAGACAAGCCAAAACGTACCTTTCCTCTTTGCCCATCCGTATCTCGCGGCCTTTATCATTCTCCTGATCACGGAAACGAGTACGCTTCTGCTGTTCCGGGAAGATTCCATGCACTTTTTCCGGGAAAATCCGATACTGGTTGTGATCGGCACTTACGTCCTGAAGTGGCTCGCTTATCTGGCGGTGGTATTGATCGGTGTCTTTTTGTGGAAAAGGAAACAGCGGTAAAGAGTACCCCGCTTTGTCTGCTCGGAAACTATTTCCGTGGCGTGGTGAAAAGCGTTTCCGTTGCTCCAAAAAGTGCGGACGAACAGGAAAAGCCCGCTGCATTCAGATTGTTGCCATCGTGGAGTGGATATGCAAAAGTGAAGTAGTTGAGGATGCACAGTATCCAGAATCACGCAAAACTGCAGCCAGTTTGACGCTGCCGTTTTCCTGAACCATTTTGCGTCTGGCATAAAATGATACCTTATGGCAAACAAAACAAGCAAATGGTGCCCTGATTTCATGGTGGAACATCCCTGGAAGTGGTCATTCCTGTTCTATGTGCTCTTCATGGCCATCAATTTGATCATGAATTGGAATTACTGGGGCAAAACAATTCTTATTGAAGGGGCAAAAGAAAACCCCATCAAGCTTGTGTTCTTTCTCGTTGGCTCTTACCTCATTGTCGCAGGCTTTGTTTTCCTTTACGGTATGCTATGCAAACGATTCACAGAATCGAAACCCATAAGGGAGGTACCGTGAACAGATTTTCACAGTCAGGTGTGAACCGGTGCATCCGCTGTGTAACCGAGCAATCTTGCTGCCCTTTCAGCAGATTATTGTCGAATAAAACCCGATAAACATGGAAAAAACAGACAAGAGCACGCCTTTCCTCTTTGCCCATCCGTATCTCGCGGCCTTTATCATTTTCCTGGGCACGGAAACGAGCATGATTTTGATGTTCTGGGCAGATTCCATGCACTTTTTCCAGGAAAAGCCGATACTGGTTGTGATCGGCACTTACGTCCTGAAGTATCTTGTTTATCTGGCGGTGGTATTGATCGCTGTCTTTGTGTGGAAAAGGAAGCAGCGGTAAAGGATTCCTGCTTCCTCAGTTCCCCGATTCCTCATCCAAATTTGCCATGAGCCAATCTCACGCAACGACTTGTTCCGACTCGTCGGAAGCCTGCCCCGACTCAAGTCGGGGACGCAACGATTCACAATGTATTTTTTGTTTTATACTCAACGCAATTCGGTTCGGGAATTATTGACAATGGTCAATGGACGATAGACGATGGACATTTTTGATTGAGCAATCGAGCAATCGAGGATTTGATTCAAGAGTCTGCTGAAAAAAGTCGAAACATCATTCAGTTACACAGAGATGCACTGAGAATACACTGATTTTCACAGAGTTGTAAACTATCTCAACCCTGCATGCTCAACACTCAACCAAGTCAAAAACTGCGTGCAAACTGCGTCTACTGCTGCCGAAGGCTGCGGTTTCAATGACTGAGGAACCGAAGAATCGAGAATTTGAACAAATGATTGATAATCAACAATAAAAACTTTAAACTTTAAACTTTAAACTCTAAACTCTAAACCCTCAACAACACACCCTCAACCAATACAACAGGATTTCCCGAACCACTTTGATGCGAGT
The DNA here is from genome assembly GCA_015490175.1 of Saprospiraceae bacterium. Lineage (GTDB taxonomy): Bacteria > Bacteroidota > Bacteroidia > Chitinophagales > Saprospiraceae > WFYJ01. The sequence continues at coordinate 19,231 of WFYJ01000041.1, forward strand.
ATATCTTTCCCAAACCAGTTTGTTTTTGGTATAATTCAGTTTGTTATTTATAATATCACGCGTTACGCGTTACGTCGTCACGCGTCACAGCTTGCCCCGACCAAAGTCGGGGTTGTCACTGCTTGCCCCGAAACTCGGGGTCGTCACGAACTTTTTTCAGTAGGCTCTGCCATGCATCCCTCATTTGCCCTTACAGCCAGTCCTTCAGATTCAGGCTGAACCAGACGATGAGCACGAACCAGGCGAGCAGCACGCCGTTTTCGGGCACCCACCAGCTTTCCGTCGTGTGCGGGGGCAGCGCGGGTTCCTTTTTGCCGGAAGGCGCCCACACCCGACTCAGGCCATACCCGAGGGCGAGCGTAATGGCGGCCCCGATGAAGTTCCACCAGATCCAGAAGACGGGCAGGCCACTTTGCCAGATGAAGAGGTTGGCCGCCACGCCCGCGATGAGGCCGGCATTGACGGCGCGCGCATGGGCACGCCGACTCAGGATGCCGAGGATGAAGGTCGCCACGATGGGCCCGTAGAAAGCCGAACCGACCTTGTTGATGGCTTCGATGACGGTAGGCGCAATGCGGCCGGCCGAGAAGGCCAGCCCGATGCAGGCCACGCCCCAGGCCAGCGTCAGCCGGCGCGACCAGGCCACCTGTGTGGCCGCATCGAGGGGCCGGCGGCGCGCCACGAAATCCTCGAGCGTGGCCGCACTCAGCGAGTTGATGGCCGACGATAGCGACGACATGGCTGCGGCAAGGATGGCCACGAGCAGCAGCCCGATGACGCCCACAGGCAAGTAGTTGATGATGAAGAGCGGGATCATGCGATCGGGCTGGTCGGCAGGGATCTGCTCCAGAAACTCGGGCGTGCCGAAAGCAAAGGTGCCCACGATGAGCCCCATGAAACAGTAGGCCAATGTGACGGGAAAGCGGAACAGGCCATTGAACAACAGGGCGCGGCGCACCTCTTTGAGGCTTTTGCCCGAAAGGGCGCGCTGTGCCTGGCTCTGGTCGCAGCCGTAGTAGCTGATGTAGAGAAAAAAGCCGCCGATGAGCATGGGCCAAAAGCCGAACTCCTGCCCCTCGCCCACGCCCCGGTTGAACGGCACCGCCTCGAGGCGCTCGCGATCGACGCGCGCCACGAAGGCCTCCCAGCCGCCCTGCAGATGCAACCCATAGGCAATGCACAGCACGATGCCGGCCAGCAGGATGAGCATCTGCACCACGTCGCCCCAGACCACGGCTTTCATGCCCCCCTGCCACGAGTAAATGATCGTCACCACTCCCGACAGCAGGATCGTCTGCCACATGGGGATGTCCATCACCGAAGCCAGCACCAGCGCCACGGTGTAGATCATGATGCCCGTGGCAAAGGCCCTGCTGAACTGGAACACGCCACTGAGCAGCAGGCGCGTGGCAGGGCTGAAGCGCGTTTCGAGCCACGAGTACACGCTCACGATGCCCGCGCGGTACAGCGGCGGCACCAGCACGACCATCAGAAAAATCATGGCCAGCGGCACGGCAAACTCGAACGTCAGCCACTGCATGCCGCCCCCCTGCTTCATGCCCACGAAAGCAGCCGCGCTGATGAAGCTGATGGCCGACAACTGCGAGGCCATCACCGACATGCCCATCGAAAACCAGCCCAAGCTGCGCCCGCCGAGGAAGTAGTCGCGCTTGTCTTTTTGCTCGCGAAACAGATAACCGAGCGCCAGCAAACCCACCGAGTAGAGGCCGATGACGGCCCAGTCAATCCAGTGCATGGTTCGTCGTTTTGTTTATGCCAATCAAGCACTTTTCCGGCAGCCGGCCAAACCGCATTCCGGAAAAAACGCACGCCCGCAACACCAGAAAAAACGCCATCTTCGACTTCAAACAGTGGTCATGCCATGAACAAATCGTGGGAAAACAAATGGCTCTGGGCGGCCCTTTATCTGCTGTGGCTGCACCTGCTGGTCGGCTTCGGCTTCGGCATCATCAGCAACGAAGAGGAAGTGCCGTTGATCTACGCGGCGGCCGGGCTGCACCATTACCCCAACGACCCGTTCGTCCAACTGCAACTGGGGCAATTCAACGCCGTGTGGCCCTATGTGTACGCCCTGGCGCCGCTGGCGCGCCTGGTGGGCTTCGACGGCATGCCGGCCTTGTTTTTCCTGCTCAACCTGAGCTGTGGTCTGGTCCTCTACCTCGCCTTTCGGCAAATGCTGCGCTGCATCGTGCCCGATGCGCCCGAGTGGGTGGCGTTCGGTCTGTCGGTCTGGATGGCGTTCATGAACCGCGTGCTGGCCTGGGTGCCCAACGTGCGCAGCATCGTGCGCGAGTTCTTCGATCCGGAAAACCTCGCCATGGCCCTGCTCTTTCCGGCCCTGTTCGCCTTTTTGCAACGACGGCACCGCAGGGGCGCCTTGCTGCTGGCGCTGGCCACCATCGTGCATCCGCTCTACGCGCTCAATGCGTTGCCCATGATCGCGGGTCTGCTGGCCGCCGAGTGGCTTTTTGCGCAAGCAGACCTGAAGCGCCAACTCAAAGTGGCGGGCGGCTACGTGCTGGCCGTGCTGCCGTGGAGTGTCCTCATCTGGTGGGTGTCGCGCCAGACGTGCTGCCCCGAGTTCCATGCCGTGCGCATCCACGAAATCGTGGGCTGGCCCGAACACCTCGTCATCCCCTCGCTGCACACGCATGGCAGGCTGCCCTACATCCGCTATGTCGAGGAAAGCGGGATGCTCATGACCATAGGCCTGCTGCTGTTCGGCCTGAAACGGTGGCACCACCTGTTGGCGCGGCCCTCGGCCCTGTGGCGGCGCAGCTTCAGCCACCCCTTCGGGCGCACCTTCTGGTTCGGCCTGCTCGGCTTCGGCTACCTGTTGACGGTGTCGGTCATCGCCAGCTTTGCCCATAACGACATGCTGGTGGCGCTCACTCCCTGGCGCATGGTCGTCGTGCTGCTGGGATTCACGGCGCTGGTGCTGTGGGCCGGCCTGTGGCGTGGCTTCCGATCCATCCGGTTTTTGCTTTCGCAAAAAGGGTGGCAGATCGGCGGATGGATCGTGCTGGCCGCACTTTTCCTCATGGCGCCCCTGCACAAAGAATTTTTCCGCAACCGCGTGCTGTTCGAGTTCTTTTATCCCGAAGAACGCAGCCGGATCATCGCCTGGGTCCGCACACATACCACCCCTGCCGACGGCCTGCTCAACTACTCCGACATTGCGGTGCGCACGCTATGCCTGCGCCCCTCTTTTTTCGACGCGCGCACCATCCCCACTTTCTCCGACGGACAAATCGACTGGTACCTGCGTCGCCTCGTCTATTTCGACATTCCCGAAACGATCGACCCGCACGACTACGAAGCGGTGGCCAGGGCCCAGTACGACCCCGCCCTGCCCATCGACCTGCGGCGCGTGGCCGCCCGCATGCCCGAATGGGTCACCTGGGCCATCGCGACGAAAAACGAGGCCATGTTTCCGCGTCCGCTGCGGACCGACGGCATGGAGGTGGTATTTTCCACCCCACATTATCAGGTCATCCGCCTGCGCCAGACCAGTCCTGCGCAATAGAACCGACGCAATCCGGTTTCTTGAGATGGAGCGACAGAGTGACAGAGCGAAGGAGTGATGGAGTGAGGAGTGAAAAGTGCCGATTTAACCGATTGAGCCCCCTGAAAAAAGCCGAAAAATTATTCAGTTACACAGAGCACCCACCGAGAATACACTGAGTTTCACAGAGTCACAAAAGCTGTGTCCATCTGCGGCTGAAAGCTGCGGTTTCTGGCTGAGGAACCGAAGAACCGAGCATTTGACAAAAAACTGATAGTCAACAAGAAAAACTTTAAACCTTAAACCCTGAACTCTAAACCCTGAACAATACACCCTCAACCATTGCAACAGGATTTCCCAAACCACTTTGATTTGAGTATAAATGAAGATCCTGATCGTCGGTTCGGCAAGTCCGTGGGCACTCGAGCAGTCTTATGCTGCTGCCTTTCGGCAAATGGGACACGCCGTCGCGATCGTGCCGGTAGTGGATCGGGCCCTTGCCCTGGCCCGTAAAAATCCGGCCATGCGCCTGATGACGCGCCTGGCATGGCCACACCTGTGGCGACCGCTGGGCCGCGCCATGGTAGATGAGGCGGAGCGCTGGCAGCCCGACGTGGTGTGGGTGTTTCGTGGCAGGGAAGTGGCACCCGAACACCTCGAGGCGGTGCGCCGGCGCGGCAGGCTGCTCGTCAACTTCAATCCCGACCACCCGTTCCGCCATGGGCCGGCCACGGGCAACGAATGGATACGCCAGAGCCTGCCCCTGTACGACCTGCACCTGGCCTGGCACCGCGAGGTGGTGGAACGCCTGCAACGCGAAGGGCTCGATGCCGCATATCTGCCTTTCGGCTACGACGACGTGCACTGGCTGGCGCCGCTCGCTGCCGGCACCGAAGCCGAAGTGCCGCGCATCGCGTTTGCCGGCACGCTCGACGCGCGCCGCCACGCCCTGATCGAGGCCCTGGCCCGCACCGGACTGCCCGTGGACGTATTTGCCGAAAGGCGCCCCGGCCACCCGACACACCCCAACATCCGCTATCTGCCCCCTGTCTTTGGCGCCGAATACGCGCGCGTGGCCGCGCGCTACCGCGTATCGCTCAACGCGTTCCGCCCCTGGAACGAGGGCGCGCACAACATGCGCAGCTTCGAGCTGGCCGCTGCCGGCGCCGTCCAGCTCGCGCCCGACAGCACCGACCACCGCCGATTTTTCCGACCCGACGAAAGCATCTTCCTGTACCGCTCGGCCGACGAGGCGGCAGCATTTGCCGAAAGGCTGCTCCATTTGCCGAAAGGCGAAACCCTGCACATCCGCCGCCAAGCGCGCAACGACTGCCTGCGCGGCGGCCACCACTACCGCTGGCGGGCACGCAGGGTGTACGAGCTGCTGCATGCCCTGCGCTCCGGACGTCCTTTCTGAAAACTTTTTGTGTTAAGAGCCCGTTAACGTTCGACGGCAAGGCCTTTGCATACCTTTGCCGGGCCGAACCATCGCCTTCCGGCAAATGCCATCCCGACACACAGCGGAGAAATCACCCGATGATGAACCCCATCCGAATCCTGAAGCTGTCGCTGACCTTGCTTGCCGCTCTGGCCTGTGGGCACCTGAGCTACGGCCAGAATGCCGCCGACAGGAAAGTACTGGAAGCCTGGCGCCTCGAAGGCTCCGTGAAAATCGACGGGCAATTGAGCGAGCCGGCATGGCTGCACGCCCCTGCCGCCACCGGCTTCGTACAGAACGAACCCGACCCCGGCAAGCCGGCTGCTTTCCCCACCGAGGTGCGGGTGTTGTACGACGACGACGCCCTCTACGTGGGCGCCCTCTGCCGCGATCCGCACCCGGATTCCATCCTTCAGGAGCTGACCGAGCGCGACAACTTCGGCAACACCGACTGGTTTGGCATCACTATCGACGCTTACCGTGACGGTCTCAATGGTCTGGGCTTTTTCGTCACGCCGCGCGGCGTGCAATACGACCTCAAGTACAACGAGGCAGGTGGGCGCCGCGGCGGCCCCGGCAACCCGGTGTTCCGCGGCGACCGCAACTGGGATGCGGTGTGGGAAGCCGAAACGCGCATCACGCCCGAAGGATGGATCATCGAGATGCGCATCCCCTATTCGGCTCTGCGCTTTCCTGCCGCAGCCGAGCAGACCTGGCACGTCAACTTCGTGCGCCACATCCGGCGCTACCGCCAGACGGCCTTCTGGAACGAAGTAAAGCCCGACATCAGCGGCCTGCTCATCCAGTCGGGCCTGCTCACCGGCATCCGCGACCTCAAAAGCCCCGTGCGCCTGTCGGCTACGCCTTTCGTAGCTACCTACGTGGAAAACTACTACGACCGCCAGGCCGAGCCGCGCAGCTCGTGGGGGCGCTCTGTCAGCGGAGGCATGGACGTGAAGTACGGCATCAACGACGCCTTCACCCTCGACATGACGCTGGTGCCCGACTTCGGCGAGGCACGCTCCGACAACCAGGTGCTCAACCTGTCGCCCTTCGAGGTGCGCTTCGACGAAAACCGGCAGTTCTTCACCGAAGGCACCGAGCTGTTCAACCGCGCCGGACTGTTCTATTCGCGCCGCGTGGGCGGACGGCCCTACTACTACTCCGAGGTGTACGGCCGCCTGGGCGAAGGCGAAACCGTCACCGACAACCCCGCACAGGTGCAGCTCATCAACGCCACCAAGGTGTCGGGCCGCACCAACAGAGGGCTGGGCATCGGCCTGTTCAATGCCGTGGCCGGCCGCACCTGGGCCACCATCGAGAACGCCGAGGGTGAGACGCGCCGGGAGCTGACCAACCCCTTGTCGAACTACAACGTGTTGGTCTTCGACCAGAACCTGCCCAACAACTCGTACGTGTCATTGGTCAACACCAACGTGTGGCGCGAAGGGGCCGCCCACGAAGCCAACGTGAGCGGCACCGAGTTTCAGTTTCGCGACAAAGCCAACAACCATTCGCTGAGTGGACGCGCCGTGGTGAGCCAGCTCTACTATCCCGACAGCGTGGTGCTGGGCCACTCGTGGGGGGCACGCCTGGCCCGCATCAGCGGGCGCTGGCAGTGGAGCGTGGGCTACAACGAAGAAAGCCCCACCTACCAGATCAACGACCTGGGCTTCCTGCGCAGCCCCAACGGGCGCCGCCTCGAGGCCAACCTGCGCTTCCTGCAGTTTCAGCCTTTCGGCAAATTCAACAATGCGGGCGTATCGCTCAACGTGGACTACGAACGCCTCTACGCTCCCGACGTGTTCACGCGCCTGGGCACGAGCCTGTGGGCTTGGGGCACGTTGCGCAGCTTTTTCCACATGGGCATCAACATGCGCGCCGCGCCGCTCGGCGTGTACGACTACTTCGAGGCACGCACCCCTGAGCGCGTCTTCGTGCGCCCGGCAAGCGTGCGCGTCGGCTCGTGGTTCTCGTCCGACTTCCGCAAGCGCATGGCCGTCAGCGGCAACGGGGGCTACCGCAAATACGCCGAGGCGGGCTACCGCGAGTTCAACTTCTCCCTCGAGCCGCGCTACCGCGTCAATGATCGGCTCACCTTCGCCTTGCAGCTCGAAAACCGGCGCGTGTTCAACGAAGCGGGCTACGTGGGCCACACGCCCTCGGCCGTCGAGCGGTACGATCTCGCCTCGGCGGGCACCTACTATCGCATCCTTTCGGATGCCGGCACCGGCTTCGACCAGTTGCCCGACGACGCCATCGTCTTCGGACGCCGCGACCAGAACACCTTCTCCAACGAGCTGTCGGTCAGCTATGCCTTTTCCAACAAAATGACGCTTTCGTTCCGGGCGCGCCACTATTGGTCGTCGGTACGCTATCACAGTTTCTGGCTGCTCGACGATGCGGGGCGCCTGCAGCCTTCGGGCTATCTCGGCACCGACGACCATGGTCGGCCCCTGCACGACCTCAACTTCAACATCTTCAATATCGACGCCGTGTGGCGCTGGCGTTTCGCACCCGGCAGCGACCTGTTCGTCGTGTGGAAAAACCGGATCTTCCGCTCTGAGGCCGACACCGCTACCGACTACCTCTACAACCTGGCCCACCTGCTCGAGGCCCCGCAGACGAACAGCCTCTCCATCAAGGCCATATACTATCTCGACTACAACCACATCGTGGGATAAGGATCGGGTGGTTGCATCTGCACAGCGGATGTCGAAACGTCCCGGGCGCCGAAACAGGGTGAGGCAGCTTTCCGGCAGAAATGGTGAAATCGGTCGAATCGGTGAAATCGGCACTCCTCACGCTTCACTCCTCTCTCCTCACTCCTCTCCGCCACTCCCTCGCTCTGTCACTCTGTCGCTTTGTCACTCCCTCTCAAAAACTCGTCACGCGCTCCAGCCATTCGGCCACCACGCCTTCCTTGAGCGCGTATTCCGAGACGAGGATCTCTTCGGTTTGCGGCAGCAAGTCGAGTACGTACTGTAGCAGCACGAAGGCCACCGAGATCATGTCGGCGCGTGCTTCCGGAATTTCGGGCATGGCCAGGCGCTCTTCGAGCGTGGCGGCCAGCGTACGGGCGACGAGCGGCGCCATATGGCTGCGCGGCACGGCCCAGGCATGGGCGCCGAGGGGGCGTGCGGGCAGGGCATGCGCCAGCACGTCGAAGGTACCCGAAGCACCCACCAGTTGGAGTGGGCCGTCATGCGCTGCGATGGCTTGCCGCAAGGGGGCAAGCTGTTGGTCGAGAAAGGCACGCAGTGCCGCGATCTCCGCTTCGCTGATGGGCTCGCGATGGTGAAAACGGCGGCGCAAGACGGCTACCCCTACGGGGAAGCTTTGGGCCCAGCTCGCCTTTTCGCGATTGCAAATGATGAATTCGACACTGCCCCCGCCGATGTCCATGATCAGATAATGCCGGCCCGGTGCCATGGGCACGGCCAGGCGCGTGCCCTTGAATATCAACTCGGCCTCGCGTTCGCCGTTGATCACCTCGACCTCGATGCCGGTCTCGCGCCGGATGAGCTCGAGGAAGGCGTCGGCGTTGTCGGCGGTGCGCAGGCCCGCCGTGCCGATGGCGCGCACGTCGGTACAGCCATAGCGGTCGATCACCTCGCGGAAATACTTCAGCGCCTCGAGCGCGCGCTGCCAAGCATCGGGCTGAATGTGCTCGATGCCGCCCAGGGCCAGCTTGACGAAGCGCCGCTCGCGAAAAAGCTCGCGAAAACCGTTCGCCCCCTCGGGGGCCACGATGAGCAGGTGAAAGGTGTTGGTGCCCAGGTCGAGCACCGCCAGAAGGGGTTTGGAATCCATAGTCGTTTTTCTCGATGCAAAAAGGCGGGCTTCATTTGCCGAAAGGCAAAAACTCAGTGAACATCCCGGACTTGGGGAACGCATGCACCTGCTGCGGCGCTGCCCTCACTGCCTGGAAGCCGGTGCGTTGCTGCGCTGTTCGAGCGGCACGATGGCCTGCTTCAGGCCGGCATGGTTGAAGTTGTTGTTGAGGTACTGGATGCATTCGTCGGTCATCTGGTTGCCGTACTGCGGCTTGCCCTGCTCATCGAGGAAGATGAAGTAGGTGCATCCGGGAGTGAAGTAGATATCGCCCTGCAGCACGTTTTCGCCATCGATCTGGAAAAAGATGCGACCGATGGGCTTGCAGCGGGGGTCGAGGCCGGCCGGGGTTGCCGAGATGTGGCGCACGGCGGCCTGGATGCTGGGCTTCTCGTACAGGCTCATCGAGATGGGCAGCTCGTAGAAGACGTAGTCCACGTAGTCGCACTTTTCATACAGCATCTGTGCCGTTTCGAGGGGCAGGCTGGGCAGCATCTGCACAGGCGGTGCCTGCGTCTGCCGTACCTGCTGCTCGACGGTTTCGCGCGCTTGTTGGCGCGTGTCGGTCGAGCCGGAGGTGCAGTTTGCGAAAGCAAAGAGGGACACAGCGGCGAAGATCAGGTAGCGCATGGTTGTCGGGTTTTGTCAGAACAGGTAAAACGTTTCGAACGAGAGGAAGTAGGGCCACAGGCTGTAGGGGTAGCGCGGCAGGCCGGCATCATTGAGCCACTTTCGGTTGTTGTACAGAGGCGTGAGCGAGCGCGACCAGCTCACCTGAAAGCCCAGGTGGGGGCGGTGCATGTAGCCCAGGGCGAGCGTCAGGCTCAGATCGTTGTCGTTGAAGCGCTCGGCCTCGGCCTCCAGCGCGGTGTTTTCGAAGCGCGTCTGCAGGAGGCGACCGTAGGAAAAGCCTCCCGAGGCAAAGACCTTGTAGTATTTGTCGTCTTCGTCGTACCAGTCGCGATAGGTGAAACGCACGGGCACCTCGGCATACACCAGGTGGATCACGAAGACGGGCACGCCGCCCCCCACGACCAGTTCGCTGCGGCTGCCGCGTTGGCTGTAGAGCAGATCCATGCTCAGGTCGGCGCGCGCGCTGAGGTGGACGATGCCGCGCAGGCCGCCGCGCAGGCCCAGCTTGTTGTATCCGCCCGAGTTGTCGCCGTTGATCTGGGCGGCGTTGAGACCCAATACGAGGCCTGCCCCAAAGCGGCTTTCCTGGGCCGGGAGCAGGTGGGGCAGCGCGAGCAGGATGGCAAACAGGAGTGGCTTCATCGGTTGCAGCTTTGCGGCAAAGTTAGCAGCAAAACGGCGGTTGCCCCGATGCCGTGTACTTGCCGACAATTTTTTCCTCGACAGGCCGACGATCATGGCACGTGCGCGCACCCATGTCCTCCACCGCGATTTCGGCCTATCTTTGAACCCGGGCACGTGTCGCGTGTTGTCCGCACACAAGCCCTGCATTACTGACGACCGAGGAAACCCGACATGCACATGAGCAAGATTCCCGAGGGCCCCTTTCGCATCTCTGTGTTCCGCCGCGCTCACTTCAACGCGGCCCATCGCCTCTACAACCCCGCCTGGGACGAGGCCCGCAACGAGGCCACCTTCGGCCTGTGCAACAATCCCAATTACCACGGCCACAACTACGAGCTGGAGGTGCGCGTCACCGGCGAGGTGAATCCCGAGACGGGCATGGTGGTGGACATGAAGTGGCTCAAGGAGCTCATCCGCGACCAGGTGGAAGCGCGCTTCGACCACAAGAACCTCAACCTCGACACCGAAGAGTTTCGCCACCGCATCCCCACCAGCGAAAACATCTGCTTCGTCATCTGGCATCTGCTGCGCCCCCACCTCGATCCCTCGCTCGACCTGCACGTGCGCCTCTACGAAACCCCGCGCAACTACGTCGAATACCCTGCCCCATGAGCGCACACGAACCCCTGCTCATCGGTCAGACCGCGATCGCGCCCGGCCAGGAAACGATGGTGCGCTTGCCCGTAGGGCGGCTGCCCACCGACACGCGCATCCACATGAACGTGTGGGTACATCGCAGCGAGGAGCCCGGGCCCCACGTCCTCTTCACGGCCGGCATCCACGGCGACGAGGCCAACGGCGTCGAGATCCTGCGGCGCGCCATCAGCACGGGCCTCTTTGGCGGGCTGCAGCGCGGCGCCGTGGTCGTGGTGCCTGTGGTCAACATCATCGGCTTCATCGAGCAGGAGCGCGCGGCGCCGGGCGGCAAGGACGTCAACCGCAGCTTTCCGGGCAGCCTCAGCGGCTCGCTGGCGGCGCGCATGGCCCGCATCCTCACGGCCCGCATCCTGCCTTCGTGCCACTTCGGCGTGGACTTCCACACCGGCGGCCACAGCCACTACAACTACCCGCAGGTGCGCTACACCGCCGGGCACGCCCCCAGCCTCGAGCTGGCGCAAGCCTTCGCCGCCCCCGTCCTGCTGGCGCAAAAACCCATCCCGCGCTCGCTGCGCAAAGTGGCCGTGGCTGCCGGCAAGCCGGTTATCGTGTACGAGGGTGGCGAAAATCTGCGCTTCGACGAACAGGCCATACGGTACGGCCTCGACGGCATCCGCCGCCTGCTGCACGCCCACGAAATGTTGCCCGAGGCGCCTGAGGCGCCGCCCGTGTTGCACGCGCGCCACGCTTCGTGGCTGCGCGCCAAACGCGCCGGCCTGTTCCGGCGGTACTGCCGTGCCGGCGATGAGGTGCACAAGGGCAAGCTGCTGGGCGCCCTTTCCGACCCCTACGGCATGGACGAAATCGAGGTGTTCGCTCCGCACGACGCCCGCATCATCGGCCACACCAACCAGCCCGTCGTCAGCCACGGCGACGCCCTCTTCCACCTGGCCTGGTAGCGGTCAGGCCGCCAGCCTGTCGGTGACGGCGGTCACGCTGCCTGCCATCGCGACACCTTTTGCCGCAAAGGCATGGATATTGAGGCGACGAAAAAGTGGTGCATTCGCATTTGTGCCCAAACCGGAAAAAAGCAGACAACCATGGTCAACTTTCAGCGAGAAGTCATAGAACAGAGTTTCCTCAAACCCGTACTCGTCGATTTCTGGGCGCCGTGGTGCGGTCCGTGCCGCGTGCTGGGTCCCATCCTCGAACAGATCGCCGAGGAAAACAGGGATCGCTTCGTGCTGGTCAAGGTGAACACCGAAGAACAGCCCGAGCTGGCACAACAGTACCGCATCATGGGCATCCCCAACGTCAAACTGTTCATCAAGGGCAAGGTGGTGAATGAGTTTTCGGGTGCCCTGCCGCGCCAGGCCATCCTCAAGTGGCTCGACGAAAACATCCCCAGCGAGGAAGCGCAGGAGCTCAAAGAGCTGCTCGCATCCGAAAAGCAAATACCCGACGACGCGCTCATCGAGCGCTTGCGCACTTTCGTGCAAAAACATCCCAATAACGACGAGGGCAAGGTGGCCCTGGCACGTCATCTGGTGTTCACCCAACCCGACGAAGCCACCGAGCTGGTGGCCCACATCCGGCCGGGTCACGAACAGTGGGAGCAGGCCGAAGACATCCGCACGCTGGCCCGGTGGATGCAGCTCGAAGACACAGGCGAAGGCCCCGCCGCCCAACTGCTGGCCAAGGCGCGCGAGGCCCTCAAGGCCGGCGAGATGGAAAAGGCCATCAAGCTGCTCATCGACGCCACCTCGGCCGACAAGGCCTGCTGCAACGAGCTGCCGCGCAAGGCCGGAATCGCCCTGTTCCGCACCCTCGGCAACGAACACGAACTGACCCGCAAATACCGCAAGCTCTTCGATATGGTGTTGTGGTAAATACAGCTACAACAGCCTTGCCGAAAAGCCCCGGAGCACTCCTGCTTCGGGGCTTTGTGGTTTTGCGAGGTCACCTTCGGCGGCCGCGTCATCTCAGCAGCCACACGCCGTGCAGCCTGTGCCGACCTGTCGGCATCTCAACTGTCCGAGACGCCCACCCCTGCCAGCCAGGCGGCCACGAGCAGCACGCCGGCCGCGGTGCCGAGCAGGAGCCATACCGGTCCGAAAGCATCCCACACGATGCCGGCCAGGGCGCTGGCGAGCAATACGGCTACGCTGCGCAGCGCTTCCCAGGTACCCAGGGCGGTGGCCCGCTCCTGCCGGGGTACGAGGTTGCTGATCCACGCTTTGGCCACACCTTCGGTGGCCGCAGCATAGAGACCGTACAGGGCAAAGAGCGCGGCAAACCACATCCAGTTTTTGGCGAAAGCCATTCCTCCATAAACGGCCGCAAACAGCAGCATGCCGCCCGTGAAGGTGCGCTTCATGCCAAAGCGATCGGCCAGGGCGCCGGCGGGCCAGGCGGCAAGGGCGTACACCAGGTTGTACCACACGTACAGGCCGATGAGCCAGGTGTCGCTCAGTCCGGCGGTGCGCAGCCACAGCAGCAGGAAAAAGTCGGAGCTGTTGAGCAGCGCAAAGGCGAGCAGAGGAGCCACGAGCCGTCGCCATGCCGCGGGCGCCCTGCGCCAGTAACCGAGGAAGGCCAACGGATGGGGTCGGGCGGCGGCGTTGCCTGCTGCAGTGGCTGGCTCGCGCAAGAGGAAGGTCAGGGCCACGGCCACGAGCCCGGGCAGCAGCGCCCACAGGAAGAGCGTGCGGTAGTCGGCCGGATGGCGGGCCAGCCAGGCCATGGCGAGCAGCGGACCGAGGGCGGCGCCCAGCGTGTCCATGCCGCGGTGCAGTCCGAAGACGCGCCCGCGCGTGGCCTGCGTGGCTTCGGCGGCGAGCAAGGCGTCGCGGGCGCCCGTGCGGATGCCTTTTCCGAGGCGGTCGAGGGTGCGCATGGCCAGCACCCAGAGCGGGGCCGACCACAGGGCCATCAATGGCTTGGACACGGCGCTCAGTCCGTAGCCCCACCGCACGAAGGGCACTCGCCGCCCCAGGCGGTCGGACCAGTGGCCGAACCAGCCTTTGCTCAGGCCCGCTGCCCCCTGGGCCAGCCCCTCCAGCAGACCGATGCCGGCCACGCTGAAACCGATCTGTTCGAGGTAGAGGGGCAATACCGGGTACAGCATCTCGCTGGCCAGGTCGGTGCACAGGCTGACCAGACCCAGCAGCAAAACCGTGCGGCTGTATATGGCGCGCGAGCCCTCCATGAGGCGGTCAAGATAGGATTTTGGGGGGTGAGCATTGGTGTTTTGGTGGTGAAACCGGTGCAATCGGTAAAATCGGTGGAAGCGGTCGAATTGGTCAAATCGGCCCTCCTCACTCCTCTTTCCTTACACCTCCGGCGATTGGGGTTGCATGACATTCTGTTCCCGGATTTTTCAAGCAAAAACAAAACAAACATCAAGCGCCGGTCGTGCGCTTGGCCGCACGACCGGCGGTCTCAACGTGGGGCCATGGCCCCTCTCAACTGTGTCGCTGCCTGTCGCATGACCACCGCCATGCAAAATACTTCTGCACGCAACTTCTTTCGCCGGCGCTGTAATATCCATCGTCAAAAATTCCCGGACAGGCAGATGCTGCCGTGCGTCACTACTCTGCTGACAGTTCTGTCAGTCGCTGTCAGTTTGACAACCCGGGTTCCATTTGCCGAAAGGCGGAAGGAGCGACAAAATTTCACCGGAAACTGCAAAAAATGACAGCAGAACAAGCTGATTACGTATTGGCACGCAGGTTGATCAGGGCGCGGGTGGAAGCGCAGGCAAGCTTCCGCATGAGGTTGAAATCAGATGGTTTAACCAAAAATGTGGGAGCTATGACGCTGGTACGCACCGAATCGCTGATGCCGACCGTGATGCGCTACTTCGACGACTTCTTCACGCGCGACTGGTTCGATTGGACGACGAACCACTTCTCGGCAACCAACACCACGGTTCCGGCTGTCAACATCATTGAGACGCCTGAGAGCTACATCGTAGAGATGGCTGCTCCGGGGATGGACAAGAAGGACTTCAAGATCGAGCTGAAGGACAACGTGCTGACCATCAGCAGCGAGCGCAAGAACGAGTCGGAGCTGAAGGAAGGCGAACGCTACCTGCGTCGTGAGTTCTCGTATCAGTCGTTCTATCGCTCGTTCACGCTCAATGAAGACGTAGTGGACGAGGAACACATCAAGGCCACTTACGAAAACGGCATGCTGCGCCTGCTGATTCCGAAGAAGGAAGAGGTGCGCAAGAAGGCGCCCAGGTTGATTGCCGTCAAGTAAGCGGCCGCGGGAAAGCCGTGGGCGCACCCGTGGACGGTGTACCCACGGCTTTTCTGATGCCCTGGCACGGCTAAGCAGTGTCTCGCACATAAGTTGGTTTAATCACAAAAGTGGCAATCGTTATGAGCAAGGTAAACTTCAAGCCGATCAACGATCGCGTAGTGGTCAAACCCGCTCCTGCCGAAGAGAAGACCAAAGGCGGCATCATCATTCCCGACACGGCCAAAGAGCAGCCGCAAATGGGCGAGATCGTGGCTGTAGGCCCCGGCAAAGAGGACTACAAGATGCACGTCAAGGAAGGTGACAAGGTGCTGTTCGGCAAGTACGCCGGTCAGAAGTTCGAGTACAACGGCGAGGAGTACCTCGTGATGCGCGAAGACGAAATCCTGGCCGTACTCAACTGAGTGTCACCGGAAGCATGGTCCATCTGATTCTGAAAAAACAAAAAAAGGAAACACACCATGGCAGCAAAGCAAATCTTCTTCGATAGCACTGCACAGGAGAAGCTGAAAGCCGGCCTGGACAAGCTGGCCAATGCCGTAAGCGTGACGCTGGGTCCCAAAGGCCGCAATGTCGTCATCCAGAAGAGCTTCGGCGCTCCACACGTCACCAAGGACGGCGTGACGGTAGCCAAGGAAGTAGAGCTGGAAGATCCCGTTGAAAACATGGGCGCACAGCTCATCAAGGAGGTGGCCAGCAAGACGGCCGACGTGGCCGGCGACGGTACCACTACCGCGACCATTCTGTCGCAAAACATGGTGGCTGCCGGGCTGAAAAACGTCACTGCCGGCGCCAACCCCATTGATCTGAAGCGCGGCATCGACAAGGCCGTCGAGGCCGTGGTGGCCCATCTGCGCAAGCAGGCTGAGGTCGTAGCCGACGACTTCGACAAGATTCGTCAGGTGGCTACCATCTCGTCGAACAACGACGAAGAAATCGGCCGCCTGATTGCCGACGCCATGAAGCGCGTCAGCACCGATGGCGTCATCACCGTTGAAGAGGCCAAGGGTACCGAAACCTACGTGGAAGAGGTACAGGGGATGCAGTTCGACCGCGGCTATCTGTCGCCCTACTTCGTCACCAACACCGAGCAGATGGTCGTTGAGTACGAGAACCCCTACATCCTCATCCACGACAAGAAGATCTCGAACATCAAGGATCTGCTGCCTGCGCTCGAGCTGGTAGCCCAGCAGAGCCGTCCGCTGCTGATCATCGCCGAAGACGTGGAAGGCTCGGCCCTGAGCACGCTCGTAGTAAACCGCCTGCGCGGTACGCTGCAAGTGGTTGCCGTGAAAGCACCGGGCTTCGGCGATCGTCGCAAGGCCATGCTCGAAGACATCGCCATCCTGACGGGCGGCACGGTAGTGAGCGAAGAAAAAGGCTACAAGCTCGAAAACGTCACCCTCGATATGCTGGGCCAGGCCGAAAAGATCAAGGTGGACAAGGACAATACCACCATCGTCGGCGGCAAGGGTGACGAAAGCATGATCAAGGCGCGCATCAACCAGATCAAGCAGCAGATCGAGACCACCACGAGCGACTACGATCGCGAAAAGCTGCAGGAGCGTCTGGCCAAGCTGGCCGGTGGCGTAGCCGTGCTGTACGTAGGTGCGGCCACCGAAGTGGAAATGAAGGAGAAGAAAGACCGCGTCAACGACGCCCTGCACGCTACGCGCGCTGCCGTTGAAGAAGGCATCGTGCCGGGTGGTGGCGTAGCACTGGTACGTGCGATCGAAGCGCTCGAAGGCGTCAAGTGCGACAACGAAGACGAAAAGATCGGCGTGGACATCGTGCGCAAGTCGCTGTCGAAGCCGTTGCGCACCATCGCTGAGAACGCAGGTCTCGAAGGGTCGGTCGTGCTGCAGAAAGTGCTGGAAGGCAAGGGCGCTTTCGGCTACAACGCACGCACCGACACGTTCGAAGACCTGAAGAAAGCCGGCGTGATCGATCCGGTGAAAGTTACCCGGGTAGCGCTGGAAAATGCCGCTTCGATAGCGGGCATGATCCTGCTGACCAACTGCACGCTGACCGAGAAGCCCGAGAAGAAAGAAGCGGCCACCAATGCCGCCGGCATGTACGAAGACGCGATGTACAACTGATACAAGGGCTTGAAGATGCCATGGCCCCGCTCGACCCTCGTCGGTTCGGGCGGGGTTTTTCGTTTTGGCTTCAGCGCAGCAGTACCATCTTGCCAAAGCCGTTGCGGAAAAAGCCATCCATGCCGTCGTCGAGCAGCTCGTATTCGCTGCCATCGGGCTTGCGCGCCACGACGCGGTACAGATACACGCCGCGCGCCAGGCGATCGCCGTACTGGTCGGTGCCGTCCCAGGCAAAGTCCGTCTGGTTGAGCCCGATGTGGAGAGGCCCCAGCTCCGTCAGGTCAATCTCGCGTACGATCTGGCCACCGACCGTGAAAATCTGGATGCGGAGGTCGGCAGGTGGCTCGCTGCCCGTCAGTGTGAAGACGAAGCGCGTAGCCGTCGTGAAGGGATTGGGATAGTTGAGCACATGCGAGATCATGGCGCGCGTGATGACGCGGAAGCGGATGCGCATGTCCTCGTCCGATACCGGATTGCCGCTCACGTCGCGGGCACGCAACTGCAAGACGTATTCGCCATCCTCGGCGAAGCGAGGCTCCCACTCGATGACCGCCTCGTTGCGGCCGCCGTCCAGGGCGTTGTCGGCCGGGAAGAATTGCAGCTCGGGCGAATCGAAGTACAGGCGCCGCGTCTGGCCCGAGGGCGTAGTGAGCAACAGACGCACCAGCGAGGTGTCGCGCAGGGGCAGATAGCGGTTTTCGTCGCGCAGGGCGATGCGCACCAGCGGCTCCGCCGACACGATGTCGCCATCCATGATATATCGGCCGTCGAAGGTGACGTCTACGAGCGGGTTCCAGGGGTCGGCCTGCACAAAGAATGGCAAGATGAACAGGTTGTTGGCCGTGGTGATTTCCGGCTGGCGCCGCTCGGGGTTGAGCTCGACGAGAAGGCGGCACAGCCCCGACAGGGAAGCGGTGGACAGCGCGTAGTGCAAGTGCAGGGTGTCGTTTCCCGAAAGGGGGCGCTCGATGCGGATCGTATCCACGATGTTGCCATCGCCATTCACGATGCGAAAACGGACGGCCAGGCTGTCGCCGGCGACAGGCGTGAGGTTGCGCACACCCAGCTCGAAGGCAGCTGGCTGCCCCTGCTGGAGCGTGTCGGCCGTGAAGGCGAAGCGCAGGTCGGGCGCCACGGCAAAGTCGGGGGCCGGCGTGCCGCTGAGGCGCCAGTAGCGGGGCTGGGGCGGCGTGCGCAGCACCTCGTCGCGGGCGTGGTAGCGCAGGGCCAGCCGCGGAAACTGTCGGGCATCGATCTGGCTGATCGAGGTGTCGCCTGTCGGCAAATTTTGCAGCAGCATCGTCTCGCTGCCATCGGGCCGAATGCCGATGACGGTCAGGTCGGCCTCGTCGTGCGCCTCCACTTCGTCGAGCTGCCAGTCGAGCGATTGCCAGCTGCGCGCCGGCCCGAAGGCTTCGGTCAGCAGGGTGCCTTCGTCCCACACGCCCTCCACCACGAACTCGGTTTCGAGCACCTGGTTGGCCGAGTCGGCCAACACTTCCACCTTGCCGTCAAACTCGGGATGCCCTTTTTTGAAAAAGAAAACCCAGGGCCGCGGGTTGCCGATCGCCTGTTCGAGGAGCTGGGCGCCCTCGGCCTCGAACAGCTCGATCAGGCTGGTGCCGAGCGTAGCCGTATCCTGGGCCCACTCTTCGGGCTCGTAGTGCACGTTGGGCCACCACGAGCTGCTGTGCTGCTGCGTGGTATAGACGAGCACGTAGTTGCCCTCGGGCACGACGTTTTGCAGAAAGTGGATGGCTTTTTCGCGGCCTGCAGGAGTGCGCGTGTCGTAGCTGAAGGCGCCGAACGAACCCGAATACTGGTCAATGGCGCTGCCATACATGCCTTGGCCGGGCGCCTCGGCGATGTTGATCCAGGGGTCAACCGAGAGCGAATCGAACACCACAAAGTTGACGCCGCCCTTGATGTTCCACAGATACCACGTGATCTGGTCGTTGTTGACGTACACGCCAATGGGTTGGCTGACGCTGAAGCCCCAGGCCGGATTGACGACACGGATGGGCTTGGCATCTTGCAAAAAAGCGAGTCGGCCTTCGTCGGTCCAGCGCATGTTGTGCAGCTTGCCCTGTTGCCACTGGTGCAGGTGCGACTCATTCCAGCCTTCCGGCAAATCGGGCGCATAGAGGAAGGAGCTGGTGCGCCACAGAAAACCCTGCCCCTGCGTCAGGGCCGAGTCGATGCTGACGCGCCAATAATAGACGGCGCCCTCGAGCCAGGGCAGGGGCGGCTCCCAGGCGACGACATTGCCGGCCGTTTCCACGAGGGCCGTGTGCAGCAACGGACTGTCGAAAGTGGCGGTCGTATCGATCTGGAAATGGTACTGCTGGGCAGGAGTCAGGCCGTCGGGCGTGACGGCGAGGAGGGAGGGGGCCTCCTGCACGATGGCGCGATCCATGGGCCAGGCGGGAAAGACGTCCTGGCTGACGACCTGGAACGACCAGCTCAGCGTGTTGTTGGTGCGCGCCTCAGGGAAAGGCTTTTCGTCCACCTGCCCCAGCGGATCGAGCGTGAGATACAACCGATGCGTGCCGGGTTCCAGGTCGAGTCCCAGCGCCACGGCGACGTGTTGCGTTTGCCGAAAGGCAGGTCCTTCCAGCAGGAAGACCTGCGGTGCGCCCTGCTCGCCCGAGGGCTGTTCGTGTACCACCTGCAACACCAGACTGTCGGCGGTATGGGTGCCCAGGTTGTAGAGGTCGAACTGCAGGTCGAGCGTAGTGGTGTAGGTATTGGGCAGGGCCGGCACACTAGCCATGCTCGTGGGATCAATCACGTAATCGGGGCCGGGAGCGGGGTAGATCCTCAGCGCCGGATCGCCGTGCAACACCACCACCTGTCGCAACTGACGCCCGAAAAACGAAAGGTTTTGCTGCCCAAAGGCCTCGCTGGTGCGTTGCAGGGCCTCGCCGATGGTGGCGCCGTAGTCGGTATGGAACAGATGGTCGTAGAAATAGCGGGCGTAGGAGCTGAGATTGGAAAGCGTGGTCACCCAACTGGCGCCGATAAAAGCGATAACGCCTCGTTGCGAGGCCAGCGTGAACTCTTCGGCGATGGTATAGGGGTTTTCGGCGTAGCGGTTGGTGTGGCAGCCGATGGCGTAGAGGAGCGGGTAGCGACCGGCATTGTCGTAATCGTCGGGATGGCCGAGGCTGAAGTCGAAAGTGGTGGGCGACGAATGGCCGAAGAACGTGATCACGCCCGTGCCTTCGTTGATGAGCTGGCGCAACTGCTCGGAATAGGCTACCTGCACCGGCTCAGTGCTGTTCTTGAAAAACGACACCACGTTTGCGCCCATGCGGCTGTCGGCGGCAATGCGCCGCAGGGCATTCAGCTCACTGCGGATGAGGCTCTGGAGGGTCACATCGCCGCCGCCGAGCTGGATAAGCCGCTTCATCCATGCACGCCTGGCCAGCGACTGTGGCGACAGGCGCATGGCCGCTTCCATCTGTTGCACCTTGGCAAGGTAGGCCGACACCTGTGCCGGCGTGGTGACCGCAAGGCGCCCCACCGGCACGATGGGCGTGTTGTCGTTGCCCGTGGTGGCAAACAGGTTGTCGGAGGTCGGATGCCCGAACGAGGGCACCAGCGAAGGCCAGGCTACCTGGCCACCGCGGCGCGCCGTGTAGATGGCGCCTTTACCCACGAGAAACACGAAGCGCAGGCCGCGATGCCGATGCGCCCAGAAGATGAAGTTGCGGATGGCCTGCTCGTGGCCATCTATGCCCCAGCCAAACTGGTCGTAGAGCTGCGTCACGTCGATCACGCGCGCCTTGTAGCCTCCCCCTTCGGGGCTGCTGCGGTAGTCGGCATAGGCCTGTAGCGGGTTGTAGCCCGTGCCGTCGTCGGAAAGGGCCGGATGACTGATAATGGCATACTCGATGCTGTCGGCGCCGTAGTCTTCGAAGACGCGGGGCGCCAGGCTGGCCGGCGCAAACACGGCCTCGCTCATGCAGAGCAACAGCTCGCGGGTCTCGGCCGCGGGAGGCAGCCATGCCCGCACCACATCGCTCTCTTTGGCCACGACGTAGCGTACGCCTTCGGTCAGGTCGTAGAGCACGGGCGTACCTGCATCGGGTACATTCCCGATTTCGAGATAGCGAAAGGCATCGCCTGCCGGCAAAAGGAAACGGAACTGGCCCTCGCCGCCGGCATCGAGCTGGTGGGCATAGCGGTAGCGCGCCATGGCCAGGATGTGTCGGTCGCCATCGCCGAGGCTGCGCAGCTTGAAGGTGGCATTTGCCGAAAGGCCGGAAGGAAGCGGCACGGCCCAATCGAGCACCTGCCAGCCCGAAAGGGTCGTATCGGCCAGCGGGGTGCCATCGGCAAGGGTGAGCTGCAGCTCGTGGTTGCCCGCGTCGAGCAGCAGCCGCAACCACAACTGCGGGCCGGGCCCTTCGGCGGCCATGCCGGCAAACGAAAGCGAAAACTGGCTTTCCGCCGTCAACCCGCTCTTGCCATAACCTTCGCCCAGGTCGTAGTGGCAGTCGAAGCCCTGGTCGGGGTTCCACGCGCGGCCCCACGTCCAGGTGTTGTGCCACTCGACCACGCGCTCCACAAGGCACCACGGCGCCGGCGCCGGCACATCGGCAGGTGGCGTCGCATCGGCTTGCGCAAAACGGGCGGGCTGCAGGTCCTCGGCCCAGGTGAGAAACCAGGCGGACGTGTCGTTGAAGAGGCTGTAGGCGGGGTTGAGCTGGTAATCGGGCTGGATGTAGATGAAGGCATCGAGCTCGCCGCGATTTTTGCTTCCGCAAAACTCGATGTAGTCGGCAGCGGTCAGTGGCCCGTCGTTGCTCACGTACAGAGGCACCTCCTCGCCATTGTGCCAGAGCTGGAGATGCGCACCGGCAGGCGGCGTCGACCACAGCCCGGCATCGAGCAGGTCCTGCACCTGAAGGCGATGGATACCATCGTGGGTCACTCCCGCCTTGATCCACGGCTGATCGTAGCGCACCCACTCGTTGCCATAAAGCGTATCAGAACTCGTCGGCATCTGGGCGATAAGCGCCGCCGGCAAAAAATGAATGAGTAGCAGGGTCAGGTAGCGCACGGCAGAACGATTTTGGGAACCTGAAAAACAGAATGGACGAAGCCCATCAGACGCTCAAAGAAGCGCCAGACGAAGGCATCAATCAAAAATAGCACAAATCCGAAACAATGCGTTGAATGGTGCAGCTTCCGGCAAACGGCTGCGCGCGCCGCAAATACATAAAAGAAAACCATCGCCATCAAGGTCTTTTCAACCAAACACATACACATACCGGTGGTGTCCTTAAATAGATGATCGCGCATCCCTGAAAAGGACCGGCTGCAAAAAGGTGTTGCGTGTAGGGTTTAGAGTTTAAAGTTTAAAGTTTAAGGTTTTTCTTGTTGACTATCAGTATTTTGTCAAATCATCGGTTCTTCGGTTCCTCGATTCCTCAGCCATTGAAACCGCAGCCTTCGGCCGCAGAAAACGCAGTTTGAAATCAGTTAATCGGGGACACTACCCACATACCATTAAAACTGTATACAAGCATACCGGTTGCTCCCCTCATTTCTGCGCTCTATTTTCGTCATATCCAAACGCCAGAATTCTGCTGGCTACGACACAAAACTGCCTCCACTTTCCACCCCCTGGTTTTGCAGGTGCTTTCACTGAAGCAAGTGGATCGTCTTTTTTGATGGACAAACACTTTATCCATACACCGCTTTCTCTATGAAGACGATCGTAATTGGCGGCGGACCGGCCGGTCTCGCGGCAGCTTATACCCTCTCCAAGCAGGCCGCCAACCACGGCCACGAGGTCGAGCTCTGGGAAGCCTCGCCTGTCGTGGGAGGCATGTGCCGCACCATCGAACTGTGGGGGCACCGCGTCGACCTGGGCCCACATCGCTTTTTCAGCACCGACCGGCGCGTCAATGCGCTGTGGCTGGAACTGGCCGGTCGCGACTACCGCATGGTCGCACGGCTGACGCGTATTTACTACAAGGGCAAGTTTTTCTACTATCCGCTCCAGCCCTTCAACGCTCTGTGGAACCTCGGGCCTTTCGAGGCCGTGCGTTGCCTGGCCAGTTACGTGCAGACGCGACTGTCAGGCCGCAAAGCAGGCGACGATTTCGAGTCGTGGGTGACCAACCGCTTCGGCCGACGGCTGTATGAAATTTTCTTCAAGACCTATTCCGAAAAGCTGTGGGGCATTCCCTGCACGCGACTCGACGCCGACTTTGCCGCCCAGCGCATCAAGAAGTTGTCGCTGGGGCAAGCCATCCGCGCAGCCTTCAAACCCGGCCCCGACCACAAACACAAAACGCTCGTGTCGCAATTTGCCTATCCGATCGGCGGCACCGGCATGATTTACGAGCGTATGGCCGAAGCCATCCGGCACAATGGGCAAAAGATCTGGCTGGAGCGCGCGGCACGGCGCGTCCACCTGTCCAGACGGCGCGTCACGGCCGTGGAAGACGCCAGCGGACAGGTGGTGCCCTGCGATCACGTCGTCAGCAGTATGCCCATCACTGCACTGGTGAAAGGCCTGCCCACCCTGCCGCAGCGCGTGCGTCAGGCCGTAGAACGACTGCGCTTCCGCAACACCATCCTCGTCTATCTGAAAGTGAAGGGCACCGACCTTTTTCCCGACAACTGGCTGTATGTGCACGACAGCCGCCTCCGCACGGGCCGCATCACCAATTTCCGAAACTGGGTGCCCGAACTCTGCCCCGATGATGGCCGCACGGTGCTGGCCCTGGAGATGTGGTGCTACCCCGAAGACGCCCTCTGGAAGGCCGGCGATGCCGACCTCATTCAGCTCGGTCGCCAGGATCTGGCATTGACCGGCTTGGCAGCCTCCGCCGCGATCGAAGACGGCTTCGTGGTGCGCATTCCGCGCTGCTACCCCGTATACGAAAAGGGATACAAGGCCCACGTGCAGGTGATCAGAGACTACCTTGCCACCATCGAGGGGTTGCACGTCATCGGCCGGTACGGCGCATTCAAATACAACAACCAGGATCACAGCCTGCTGATGGGGCTGCTTGCCGCAAAAAACATCCACGAACAGACGCAACACGACCTCTGGGGCATCAACACCGACTACGAGACCTACCAGGAACGCAGCCTCATCGCCCACACCGGACTGGTAGAGATATAACTTTTCGCACCCGACTATACTCAGCGCAATCCGGTACGGGTATTTTGAGACGGAGCGAGGGAGTGACAGAGCGACGGAGTGATGAGGGAAAAATGCACGCAAGTTGTACCGACCTGGCCGATTGTGCCGATCACACCGCGCGCCTGGCTTGCGCAGATCGGGGGATTTCCTTTTTCCCGATTCAAGCTGATTTTCAGCCAGCCCGTGTTTGCGCATACGTAGTCCAAACATTATTTTTGGACAAACACACAAACCCCAACACCATGCGCAAGCACCTGCCCGCCCTCCTTCAGGCATGTGTGTGCCTGATGCTCGCCTCGCCCCTTTTCGCCCAGCTCGCCCCTGGCAAAGTGATGTTCATCGCCTTCGACATGGACACCAACAAAGGCTTTGCCCTGCTGGCGCTCGACCACATCCCGGCCAATACGACGATCTATGTCACCGACGACGAATGGGACGGTACCGCCTTTGCCGGCACCGAAGGAGGCCTCGAATGGTCACATACAGCCGATGTGCCTGCGGGCACCGTGTTGGTGTTTACCAATGTGCAGACCAGTTCAGGTATCGGGGTGAACATCGGTACCGTGGCCCGCATTTCGGCCTTCAACCCGGGCGGTACCGATGAGGTGCTCTACGCCTACCTCGGCACGGCCTTTGGCAGCCCGACGGTCTTTCTTTCTGCGCTTTCGAATGGCGGCTTCAATGCCACCAATGGCGTGCTCACCGGCACCGGCCTGACGGCGGGCCAGACAGCCATCGAAATCACCGGCGATGAAGACGTGGGCGTGTACAACGGCAGCACGGACTGCAACACCACTGATGCCGACTGCGCAGCCATGATCGCTACTGTGGCCGACTGGGTCACCCAGGATGGCGCGGGCGATCAGAGCATAGACAACGTTTTCCCCGACTTTCCTCAGGACGTGCCCACGAGCTGGTCTGGTGCGGCACTGCCGGTCGAACTGGTATCCTTCGAGGCCCGGCTCAAAGACAGAGCGATCGAGCTGCAATGGGTCACGGCCAGCGAAGATCACAGCAGTCATTTTCTCATCAGCCACGCCACTCAGCACAGCAATTGGCAAGTACTCGACTCGGTGGCTGCCGCCGGCTGGTCGGCTACCCCCAGACAATACACATGGACGTGGGAAAAAGCCACTGCCTGCACCCACTACTTCCGGCTCAAAATGGTGGATCGCGATGGCGCGTTCGCGTGGAGTCCGGTCGTCGCCATCGAGGTGGGTGCCGACAATCGCCTCGCAGCCTGGCCCAATCCTGCACATGACGTACTACATCTGTCCGCTGAAGGCGAATGGTGGCGCACGCGCATCGTTTCGCTCGTCCATGGCCAGACGATCCAGGAA
>WFYJ01000042.1 GCA_015490175.1 Saprospiraceae bacterium
ACCGTCGGCTGCTGAAGTGCATCGGCCACCTCTCTTCGCAGGCCGGGCTTGGGGTGGAAGTACGAGCCGATCGAGGGGGTACCCATAAAGTTGATACGACTTTTTCGGACTCAGAGTTAGTACGACTTAATTGGATTCAACAACCCTCAACCCTCAACCCTCAACCTCAACCTCAAGCTTCTGCACAGCACCTTTTTTCACGGGCCTCAAAACTCGAACCGCACCTGTCCTTTCAACTGCCAGCTCGTGGGTTGTGGCGGCTCGTCCTCGGGCCGGGTGGGCAGGCCCAGTGGGCGCGTGACGGCCACGCGTCCTTCGAGGGTGAGGGCGCGCAGCGGGCGCCAACGGAGGTTGAGATAGGCGCGGGCGCCGTGGTCGTAGAAAGCAGGGAGCGAGAGGTTGTACAGCAGGTCGTTTTCGTAGGCGTAGATGCGCGACTCCCAGCCTTGGGTGCGAAATACGGCCAGGCGGCTGGTGAGGCTCCAGGGCCGTCCCATGGGCCGATACAGGAAGTCGTGATACCAGAGCAACCCCGCCTGCCGGCTCGATTCGTCATCGTATTGGCTCAGGGTGAGTCGTGTGCGCCAGGTCCAGGCCTCGTCGAGGGGGACGACAAGTTGTACCAGCCACTGTTGGCGGCGTTGTTGGCGGTTGAGGGCGACAGCGGCGCCGGTTGCCGTGCGGGTGCCCCATTCGCTGCGGAGTCGCCATTCGGCGTACCACTCCACGTGGCGCCAGGGCGTGAAGGTGATTCGGAGGCGGGCGGCGGTGCCGTCGGTCGGTGCTTTTTCGTTGAAACGAAGCCATGGGCTGCGGTACCAGTCGTGCCAGGCGTCGAGGGTCCATTTTGCCGAAAGGCGCCACTCGAGGCCGAGGTAGTGGCCCTGCTCGTTGGCGGCACGGCTCCAGCGGGCCACAGGTTGCGCGTATTCGCTGTAGAAGGCCCGGTCGAAGGCGCGTGCCTGCCACGCCAGGCGGAGGTGGCGCCCGAGGGTGAGCACGAGGCCGCCGGTGAGGGCGGTGGCACCATGGGCTTGCACGGCCGCTTCGCCGAAGAGCAGCACGTTGCGCCGCACCCACTGGCCGTCGAGGCTGGCCATCCACAGGTCGGTGCCGGTGGGCTGGAAGGCGTTGTCGAGGCGGGGTTGGGGCCGGCGCGGCAGGCTGTAGTGTTGGTGCAGGGCGTTGAGGGCGATGTGGCCGCCGCCACGCTCGAACTGCAGGCGCAGCCCGAGGAGGCGTTCGCGCACGGCACCGCGCCGCGCGTAGTCGTCTTGCGAGCGGTGGAGCCCGGAAGTGCGGAAGGCACTGAACGACACGATTGAATCGGGCGTGCAGCAGGTGGTGGCGTCGCGACCGGCCAGCGAAGCAAAGGTCCACAGCCGCCACGAGGGAGCTGCCTGCCACTCGGCGGCCAGCCCGCGCAGGAAACCGGATTCCTGGCTGGAAGTGTAAGGCCGGATGGGTACATTGCTGCGCACCACGGCGACGGCATCGGGGCCGTAGGCGGGAGCAAAGCCCGTCCATACGAGCAGGCCCTGGCCCAGGCGCAAGTGGTAGTCGCCCAGCCACAGTCGGTTCAATTTGCCGAAAGGCGCGCGCAGCTCGGCATGGGCGCTGAGGAAATCCACGCCGTAGGGGCTGTACGGCGTCCACCAAGCCTCGCCCGCGTCTTTTTCCATGGTAAGGCCGAGGCGGAGCCTGCGTCCGCCGGTGAATTTGTAGCGCAGGTACGACTTCAGCGGTCGGAATGGGGGCGCGTCGGAGCGCCACTCGCTGCGCAGGTAGAGCTGGCTTTCGCCAAAACGCAGCGCGCTGCGCCAGTCGGTGCGGGCGTCATTTGCCGAAAGGCGAATGAAAGGCAGCAGGGCCCGGATAGTGGGCACGTCCCAGCCCGGCACGGCCTGCAGCTCGTAGATGCTGAGCAGTGGGCCATAGCGTTGGCGATAGTCGAGCAGGGCAGCGATCTGCATGGCGTCGAGGCCGGGCAGTTCGCCCAGTTCGTCGGCGGTGGCATCGTTGATGGAAAGGGGCTGGTCGAGCAGCTCTTCGAGGGTCTCGAGAAAGGTATCCCACTCGCCGGGGGCAAGGTCATTGGCAGCAGCCAGGGCGGCGACGGCTTCCCAGTGGTCGGCCAGGCGCTCGGGCAGAGGCGGAATGGTGTCGGCGCGCGCCGAGGCGAAGCACGCGAGCCAGAGGAGGGCGAGGATGAGGCAACGGCCGGACATCTTTTTCGGGATTCAGGCGTTGCTCAAATTTACGGTGCCATGACACGGATGACAAGCGGTCGGCTGCTTTTTGCCACCTGAGGCCCTACCTTTGTAGGGACGCGAAATTTTTTCATGAACATATTTTCATACCTTTGTACCATGAAAAAGGAAGAGCCAAGCGGCGGGTATGTCGTAGATGAAAAAGAAGCCGAGCGGCTGGAGCGCATCGCCTATATTCTCAAGACCGTGGCGCATCCGATCCGTCTGGGGATCATCAAGCTGTTGGAGGTGAATCCGCGCATGAGCGTGACCGAGATTTGCAATGCACTGGGCACGGAACAGTCGCTTACCTCGCACCATTTGCAGAACATGCGGCTGAAAGGCATCCTGAGCGTGAAGCGCGAGGGGCGCAGCATGATGTACAGCCTCAAAGAGCGCGACGTGTCGCTGATTATTGATTGCCTGGACAACTGCCAGTGCAACATGTAGCCTGCCGAGCGGCAATAAATGCAACAAACCTCACAGAAGCTATCGGAAAATGGGACTGTTGAAAAAGGGATCAAAGCTGTACAGCATTTTTCACCTCAAGTGTCCGCGTTGTGCGGAAGGTGATCTGTTCGAGACGCCGTCGTTTTCGTTTCGGAAGCCGTTTTACATGCCGCAGCATTGCCCGAAATGCGGGCAGCCCTACTTTCTGGAGCCGGGCTTTTACTACGGCGCCATGTTCATCTCCTACATCTGGACGGGCTGGGTGAGTCTGATCTTCGTGGGCATCCTGATCTGGGGCTTTGGCGTGGGCGTCAATACGGCCTTTGCGCTGCTCGTCCTGCTGATGGCTTTGCTGTACGTCTGGATTTTCCGCGTCTCGCGTGCCATGTGGCTGGCGATGAACGTCAAGTACGACCCGCATGCTCTGGATCACCCGCTCCCCGTGAAGGACCAGGCCGCCGGCACACCTCAGAAAGCCTGATGCGGCTTTTCGTCGTTTCACCATCCAAAATTGTCGGAAATGATCGCTTCTTCTGGAGACATCGCCACACTCGTGAAGGAAAATTTCCCCCTGCTCACCGATCCGGCGCTCATTGAAGAAATATCGAGGGTGGGGCGCCTGATGACCTTTCGCGAAGGTGAGATCATCATGGACTACGGCAGCTATATCAAGATGGCGCCTCTGGTGCTCAAGGGTACCATCAAGGTGGTGCGGGAAAACCGGCACGGCGACGAAATATTCCTTTACTACCTCGCCGCCGGCGACACCTGTGCCAGCTCGTTCAGTTGCTGCCTGACCCAGAAACGCAGCTTCATCAAAACCATCGCCGAAGAGGATAGTACGGTCATTGCCATCCCCGTGCAATACGTGGACGAGTGGATGACCAAATATCGCAACTGGAAAGACTTCGTGATGCAGGCCTACGACCGCCGCATCATGGAGCTGATCGATACGATTGACAGTATTGCCTTCATGAAGATGGACGAGCGCCTGATGAAATACCTCGAAGACCGGGCGTTCATCACCGGTTCGAATACCATCCACCTCACGCATCAGGAAATCGCCAACGACCTCAATGCCAGCCGCGAGGCCGTTTCGCGCCTGCTCAAGAAACTGGAACAGCAGGGAGCCATCCGGCTGGGCCGCAACCGCATCGAGCTGCTGAACAACTGACCCGCGTGCTGATGGGAAGAAGGTTGGTTGAGGCTGTAGCGTTGAGGGTTTAGGGTGTAGCGTTTAAAGTTTTTATTGTTGATTATCAGTGTTTTGTTGAATCATCGGTTCTTCGGTTCCTCGAATCCTCAGCCATTGCAACCGCAGCCTTCGGCCG
>WFYJ01000043.1 GCA_015490175.1 Saprospiraceae bacterium
ATCGTGTCAGCCATCAACCTGGCGCGGACGCTGGGCCGGCGGTTCCCGGACAAAACGTTCGTGCCGGTGTTCGTCATCGGCGGCGAGGATCACGACTTCGAGGAGATCAACCATGCCTGGGTATTCGGCCGGCGCATCGAGTGGCAAACCGAGGCAGGAGGCCCTGTGGGGCGCCTCTCGACGGAAAGCCTGCGCCCGGCCCTGGACCAACTGCGCGAGGTGCTGGGCGACCGCCCCGAAGCGACGCGCTGGTACGCGCTCATAGAAGAGGCCTACACGCGCTATCCGCGCTATGTGCAGGCCACACAGGCGCTCGTGCACGGCCTTTTCGGCAAATACGGCCTGGTGGCCCTGCAGATGGACGAGCCGCGCCTGAAGGCCGCCTTCCGCTCCGTGATCCGGCGTGAAGTGCTCGAGCAGGTGTCGCACCCCGTGGTGACGGCCACACAGCAGGCACTCGCGGCGCAGGGCTTCGAGCCGCAGGCCTACGTGCGCCCGATCAACTTTTTTTACATGACCGACACGAGCCGCGAGCGCATCGAACCCGAAGGCGACGGCTTCCGGCTGGTGGACAGCGGGCGTTTTTTGGCGAAAGCCGAAATGGAAGCCGAAATCGAGCAGCATCCCGAGCGGTTCAGTCCCAATGTGGTGATGCGGCCCATCTACCAGGAATTCATCCTGCCCAATCTGGCGTACGTGGGCGGCGGCGGCGAGATCGCCTACTGGCTCGAACGCAAGGAGCAGTTCCGGCACTTCGGCCTGTCGTATCCCATGCTCGTGCGCCGCAATTCGGCTCTGTGGATCGACAGAAGCAGCGCGCGCCGAATGGACAAGCTGGGCCTGACGGTCGAAGACCTGTTCACCGATACCGAGGCGCTGATCAAGCAATGGCTGGCACGGCATGCCGATGAGCCCTTCTCACTCGATGCCGAGCGCCGCGAGCTGGAAGCGCTCTTCGCCCGCGTGGCCGAGAAGGCCCGCGCCATCGACCCGACGATGGAAAAAAAGGTGCTGGCTGAAGGAGCGCGCCAACTGAAAGCGCTCGAAGGCATCGAAACGCGCTTGGTACGCGCGGAAAAGCAAAAGCACGAGCAGGCCATCAACCAGATCCGCAAGCTGCGCGACAAGCTGTTTCCCGGCGGCAAACTGCAGGAGCGCCACGACAACTTCCTGAGCATTGCCACCCGCATCGGCGACACCTTCTTCGAGACCGTGTTCGCACACCTCGACCCGATGGATCGGCGCTTCGTGGTGTTTGTTGAAGGTTAGCGTGGTTGAGATTTCGACAGGTCGGAACGCTCGGTGTTGAGATGCCGGCACGCAAAGGCCCCATGCCCAACGCCATTCTGTCACCACGTGGCTCGGTCACCAATCATCAACACGATTCCTGCGGCTTTCGCTTGAGGGCGGGCTGGAAGAGCTTGAGGAGCTCGCCCACGCGGTCTTTGAGCTCGGCGCGGTTGACGATGAAGTCGAGGAAGCCGTGTTCGAGCAGAAACTCAGAGGTCTGGAAGCCTTCCGGCAAATCGCGCTTGATGGTCTCGCGGATCACGCGCGGGCCGGCAAAGCCGATGAGTGCCCCGGGTTCGGCCATGTTGATATCGCCGAGCATGGCATAGGAAGCCGTGACACCACCCGTTGTGGGGTCGGTCATGAGCGAGAAGTAGGGCACGCCGGCCCGGGCCAGCTCGGACAGCAGGGCTGCCGTCTTGGCCATTTGCATGAGCGAGAAAGCGGCCTCCATCATGCGCGCGCCGCCCGACTTGCTGATGATCATGAGCGGAATGCGGTGCTCCATGCAGTATTCAATGGCGCGGGCGATTTTTTCACCCACCACCGAATTCATCGAGCCGCCGATGAAGCTGAAGTCCATGGCTGCGATGACGATGGGCAGCCCGTGCACCTTGCCTTTGGCCACGCTGATGGCTTCGTTCAGGCCTGTTTTCTTTCGGGCCTCTTCGAGGCGCTGTTGGTACGATTTCAGGTCAACGAACTCGAGGATGTCCTTTGCGATGAGGTGGTCCCAGAGCAACTCGTATTTTTCATTGTCGAACAACAGATCGAAGTACTCGCGCGAGCCGATGCGGACGTGGTAGTCGCACTTCGGGCACTTGAAAAAGTTCTCGCGCATCTCCTTGGACGTGGTGGTGGTGCCGCATTCCTTGCAGTGGAACCACAGCCCGTCGGGCGCTTCTTTCTTGTATTTGGTCGCGGTCTGGATGCCGTCTTTCAGTCGCTTGAACCAGCCCATTGAGCCTCTTTTTGATTTGAAAATCAGCGCACTGCATTTCGGCGCGCGGCAAAGATACGGCGCTCGGCTGCACCGCCAAAGCACAAACCAGAGCCACCCGGCTCAACTCACTGGTAGCGCCAGCCCTTGACCGTCTGTATAAATGCCCGCACGCCATCGAGTGGCGTATCGGGATAGACGCCGTGGCCGAGGTTGGCGATGTGGCGGGGCCCGAAAGCCCGCAGCATGGATTCCGTAGCCCGAACCACCTGTTCCGGCGGCGCATAAAGGGCACAGGGATCCAGGTTGCCCTGAAGGGCGATGCGATCGCCCACCTGTGCGCGTGCAAAGGCGGGGGTAATCGTCCAGTCGAGGCCCAATACGCCGGCACCGGTCTTTGCCAGCTCGCTCAAGGCAAACCACGCCCCTTTGGAAAAGGCGATCACCGGCACGAGCGGATCGAGCGCCTGCACGATGCGTTCGATATAAGGCAGGGCAAAGGCGCGGTACTGCTCCGGGCCCAGGGCCCCTGCCCACGAGTCGAATATCTGTACGATCTGCGCGCCGGCCTCCACCTGCCGCTCGAGGTAGGCAATGCTGGTTTCGGTAATGCGATCGAGCAGGCGATGAGCCAGCGCGGGCGCGCGGTACAGCGCGGCCCTGGCCTTCGAAAACGTCTTGCTGCCCTGCCCTTCGATCATATAGCAGAAGATGGTCCAGGGCGCACCGCAGAATCCGATGAGGGGCACGCGACCATTCAGCCGACGACGCGCCAGGCGCAAGGCTTCGTACACGTACTCGAGCCGTTCGGCGGCGGCGTCGCCGCTCAGCAGCGCCTCCACGTCTTTGCTCCTTTCGATCGTCTTGGGGAAGCGCGGCCCTTGCTTTTCGATCAGCTCGTATGGCAGGCCCATGGCCTCGGGAATGACGAGAATGTCGGAAAAGATGATTGCAGCATCGACACCGAGGGCAGCGACCGGCTGCAAAGTGGCTTCTGCAGCCATCTCGGGGCTGCGCACCAGATTGACGAAAGAGCCGGCTTCGGCGCGCAACGCCCGATACTCGGGCAGGATGCGGCCGGCCTGGCGCATCATCCACACGGGCGGGCGCGGCACCGACGCGCCGCGGGCCACGCGCAACAACAAATCGTTCTGTAGTTCCATGGTGCAATGATACAGCAGTCGGGCTGCCGGCCAGGTCCTGCCGAAACGGAATTGACCGGTTTTTGACGGTCGCAGGCCGTGACGTGACGTGCCCGTGCCGTGCCCATGCCGTGCCCATGCCGTGCAGACGCACGGCGTGCGTCTGTACGTATTTGCTTTTCTTTGCAGAAAATTTCGCCCATGTCACAGGTCAAGCCCTACGAGGCCGAAGGAAGCAAGAAGGAACAGGTATCGCGCATGTTCGACCGCATTGCGCGCAAATACGACCTGCTCAATCGCGTATTGTCGCTGGGCATTGACCTGTGGTGGCGCCGCAAGGCCATCGGACTGCTCAAGCCGCACCGTCCTCAGCGCCTGCTCGATGTGGCCACCGGCACAGCCGATGTGGCCATCGAGGCAGCGCGACAATTGCAAGCGCGCGAGATCATCGGCATCGACATTTCCAGAGAGATGTTGGCCATTGGGCGCGAAAAAGTTGCCCGCAAAGGGCTGAGCGACGTCATTACGCTCGAATCGGGCGACTCGGAAGCGCTGCGTTTCGAGGATGCGTCCTTCGACGCCGTCACCGTAGCTTTCGGGGTGCGCAACTTCGAAAACCTCGAAGCCGGCCTGCGCGAAATGGCACGCGTGCTGCGGCCGGGTGGCCAGGTGGTCATCCTCGAGTTTTCCAGGCCGCGGCTGTTTCCCTTCAAGCAGATCTACCACTTCTACTTCCGCAACCTGTTGCCGTTCATCGGGCGGGTAACGAGCAAGGACCCGAAGGCCTACGAATACCTCTACCGTTCGGTCATGGCCTTTCCCGACGGGGCCGATTTCGAGCGCGTGCTCGAAAAAACCGGCTTCGTGCATCCGAAAACCATTCCGCTGACGTTAGGCATCTGTTCCATCTACCTGGCCACGCGCGCCGGTAATGATTGACTCACGCTGGCACGATTGTGGAGCTGCACATCTTGCCGACTGAAAACAAGGAACATGCACATTCGACCAATCCTTCATCTGATCACACTTGCGTGGCTGTGTGTCGCCGCTACCGGTACCGCACAGACGGCCCGCGGCAATTACAATTTCCTCGACTTCCAGCAGAAGCCGTACTACTTTGGCATTACGCTGGGCTACAACACCTCTGACTACAAGATTGCGCGCTCGCGCAACTTCATCCAGAACGACACCATCCAGCTCGTGCAGTCGGTCACGGGACCGGGCTTCAACCTCGGCATCGTGACCAACCTGAAACTGGGTCGGTACTTCGACCTGCGTTTCCTGCCCACCCTGTCGTTTGCCGAAAGGCGCATCGAATACGGTGCGGCCACCAACAAGGCGCCCTACGCCCGCCGCATCGAATCGGTGTTCGTGGAGATGCCGTTCCACATGCGGTACAAGTCGGAACCCTATCGCGACATGCGGATGTTCGTCATCGCCGGGGTGAAATACAGCTTCGACGTGGCCAGCGACTCGCGCGCGCGCCAGGCCGAGAACCTGGTCAAGGTCGCACCCACCGACTTCGCCGTGGAGATCGGCGGAGGAGTGCAGTTCTTCTTTCCGTTTTTCATCTTTTCGCCAGAAATCAAGTTCTCGCACGGCCTGGGCAACATCCTGATTTTCGATCCGGAACTGCCCGAAGCCTCGGTACTCGAAAAGGTGCTCTCGCGCACCTTCACGCTGTCGCTCCACTTCGAAGGGTGAGGGTTGAGGAGGGTTGATAAAGGTTGATATACTCAAATCAAAGTGGTTTGGGAAATCCTGTCGCAATGGTTGAGGGTGTAGCGTTGAGGGTTTAGAGTTTATAGTTTAGAGTTTATAGTTTAAAGTTTAAAGTTTTTCTTATTGACTATCAGGTTTTTATCAAATCCTCGATTCCTCTAAACCACGGGATACCTGCCTGCCAGTACTTTTTGCACCTCGCTGAAAAAGATCAGAAACTCCTGTTCGAGCAAGGGGCGCTGTGCGATGAGCGAATCGACGGCGCCCTCCAACCATTCGGGCCGCGAGACGTAGCGCTGCATGCGTGCAAAGACGTGACGCATGCCGTCCAGCGTGCGATAGCGGCGCAGCCAGTCGTCGGCCACCATCCGGTCGAGGCGTTCCTGCAGGCGCGGAGGCATGAGGAGGCGATGCCGCAACAACACTTCGTAGGCCTGTTCCGAAAAATCTTCGATGGGCATTTGCGCAAAGCGGGACCAGTTTTGCGAAAGCAAAAAATCGTAATACACATCGACCAGGACAGGGGCGTACTTGTGATGCCGAGCATGGAGGCGGCGCGTGGCCTGCCGCACCAGCGGGTGGTTGTCGGTGTAGCGGTCGATGAAGCGGTGCATGTGAATGCCGCGTTGCACGGGCTCGGGCAAGGTGTTCACCACGCGGTTGGGCACGAAGTCGGCCATGAAGTTGCCGACCATGAGGGCCTCGTCGTGGGCCGACAGCAGCAAATGGGCAAGGAAATTCATCAGGCGGGCAGTGTGGTTTCTCCCAGTTCGAGGATTCTGGCAAACTCCTCGGGCGTGACCGGTGACACGGAAAGCCGCGAGTTGCGCACCAGTTGCATCCGGCTCAGCTCGGGCGTCTGTTTGATGAGCTTGAGCGGCACCGGTTTGTTGAGCTTCACGACGGGTTCGATGTCCACGGCCGACCAGTCGCCCTTTTCGGCTGTGGGATCCGGATAGGCTTCGCGGACGACGCGCGCCACACCCACGATCTCGAGGCCCTTGTTGCTGTGGTAGTAGAGCACCAGGTCGCCCTTCTTCATGGCGCGCATGTTGTTGCGGGCCTGGTAGTTGCGCACGCCATCCCACATCGTTTTGCCGTCGCGCACCAGATCGTCGAAGCTGTAAACATAGGGTTCGGATTTCATCAGCCAGTAGTTCATGGTGAGGGTTGTTTGTGGTTGTTGTGACTCTTGTATATTCAACGCAATTCGGTACGGAAATTTTTGACGATAGTCAATGGACGATGAACGATTTTTTGAGATGGAGGGAAGAGAGATGGAGTGAGGGAGTGACCAACTGCGCAAACTGCGTTAGCGCTGCGTCTGAAAGATTATTCAGTCACACAGAGTGCCACTGAGCATGCACTGATTTTCACAGAGTTGAGCCCCCTGAAAAAAACCATAGTCTCGCGCAAAACCTGTTCCCGAAGTTTCGGGACAGGTTCCGACTTGTCGGAAAGCTTGTTCCCGGTAAACCGGGACAGGCTCCGACGCCAGTCGGGGACGCAAAAGCCTGTCCCGAGTATCGGGAACGCAACGATTCGCAATATGTTTTTTATTTTAATTCAGCTTGTTATTTATGGTGTTACGCGTCACGCGTTACGATGTCACTGCCTGCCCCGATTTTCGGGGGTGTCACGGACTTTTTTCAGTAGCCTCAGAGTTGTAAACCCTCAACCCTACACGCTCAACCACTGCAACGGGATTTCCCAAACTATAAGGCTCATGCGCTACGTCTTCGGGAAAACTGCTGCCGCCATCTGCATGGCTTCGAGAAAGGCCTCTCTGTCGATGCCTGTGTCCACGCCCATTTCCTCGAAGTACATGATCATGTTTTCGGTGGGCATGTTGCCCGTGAGGTCGTCTTTGGCCATGGGGCAACCGCCATAGCCGCGAATGGCTCCGTCGAAGCGCCGGCAACCGCTGCGCCAGGCTGCCTCCACCTTTTCGCGCCAGTTGTGGGGTTGGGTATGGAAGTGGGCCCCCAGCTCGATACCACGCGGTGTATAGTGCGGGATCAGGTTCGAAAACAGGTAGGTGATGCTCTCGGGCGTCGCCACGCCGATGGTGTCGCTCAGTTGCAGGATGTGGATGCCCATGGCCACCAGTTCATCCACCCATTTCATCACGATCTCGGCATTCCATGGGTCGCCATAGGGATTGCCGAAGCCCATCGAAAGGTATACCACCAGTTGCTTGCCGTATTGCTCACAGATCTCCTGAATGGCCGACACGCGCCCCAACGACTCTTCAATGGTGGCGTTGGTATTGCGCAACTGAAAGGTCTCCGACACGCTGAACGGATAACCCAGGTAGGTGATCTCATCGAACTGCACGGCATCGGTGGCGCCGCGCACGTTGGCCACGATGGCCAGCAGGCGGGTGTGCGTGCCGCTCAGGTCGAGGCGCTTCACCACTTCGGCCGTGTCGCGCATCTGGGGGATGGCCTTGGGCGACACGAAGCTGCCGAAATCTATGGTGTCGAAACCCACGCGCAGCAACTGGTTGATGTAGCGCGCCTTGGTCTCGGTGGGGATGAAGGTCTTGATGCCCTGCATCGCATCGCGCGGGCATTCGATGAGTTTGATCATGGTTGCAGTTTGGCCGCAGCAAAAATATACTGTGCCCCACAAAGTAGGGAAAGGAAGCAAAACCGGTTGTGCGCAGGACCGTTCATGCCGGCACAAAGACAGGCGGGGCGACTGCGCCAAATGCAGTCGCCCCGCCGGAGCCCGAAGTTCGAGCCAATACCCTACTGCTTGACGATGCGGTGGGCGTTGCCCGCCCGATCTTGCAGGTAGTACACGCCTTTCGGCAAATCGAACATATCGAGCACCCAGCCGCCGTTGGCGCGGCTGACGCGCAACTCGACTTCCTTGCCGCTGGCATCGAGCAGGCGGAAGGGGAAATCGCCCACAAAATCGGGTTCGACCCGCACCTGCACGGTGCCGCTGGTGGGGTTGGGCATGAGCTGTACGGCCGGCCCGTTACAGCTCACCACGCTGATGACGTCGGAATAGTTGAAAGTGCCGTCGTAGTCCACCACCTTGAGGCGGTAGTACATGCGCCCGGGCAGCGGATCCTCGTCGGTAAAGCGATAATGGCGCGGTTCGGTCGTATTGCCCGCGGCAGGCACACTGCCGATAGCTTCAAAGTTGCCGTACTGGCCGCGCTCGATGACGAACTCCTTGGTGTTGGTTTCCGACAGGGTCTTCCACTGCAACACCACATCGCCTTCGATGCAGCGGGCATTGCCCGGCACGGCGCCCAGGTCGGCCAGCTCGGCCGACATGATGTTGTTGACAAAAAGCACCCGATAGATCGTGTTCGAAGCGCTCGTCACGCCCGTATTGCTGGGGAAAGTGTTGGGGACAGGACTCTCGATGCCGCCAAAAATGTATCCCACCGTGAAGGTGCCGGTGGCGGGCAACTGGCTCATGTCCACGATGCCCTTGGCATATTCGGCAATCGAATCGCTGAGGAAGAACTTGGCGCCCGCCCCCACATAGGTCGGCATCTCGGTCGAAAAGACCGATTCGGTGTACACGCCGTTGGCGTCGCGCGTCACCAGGCTGATGGTCTTGACGAACGGCACATTCGTGTCCTCGACCAGGTTGCCGTTGGCATCGTAGTAGAACTGCGCGATGCCGCCGAAAAAGATGGAGTGCATGTCGCCACTGGAGGGATCGTACAGCGCCATCTTGGCCGAATGGTAGTTGCTGAACTGCTGGCTGAAAGTTGATTCGGGAATGATGGTCACGCCCGAGGCCGTAATCTCGATGGGGTTGAAATACACCTCGTCGTTGGGTGCCTTGAACACGCCCGACGACCACATGTAGCCGTACTGGTTGCCCGGGAAAATCTGTGGCACCAGGTTGAAGTCGCGCCGATGAAACTCGGCCGCATTCGTCATGGCCGAATAGTTGGTCACGCTCAGGCTCGTACCCGTATTGACGATCTCGAAGGTGCGGATCTGATCGGTGTACTGCATATACACCGTGGCCGCACCGCCCATACCGCCCATGATATAGCGCCCCTGAAAATCAATGCCGCCAAACAGGTAGAACGTGTTGCCGATCTTGCCCAGCGCACCGCCCGTGCTCTGCATGCCCGCGTGCGAGGTTTGCAGGAAGTTGCCGGCAATGGGATTGCCGTTGATGATGTCGTTGATCAGGCCCGGCACATTGACGGCCGTGAGCTCGTCGTAGGTCACGTGATCACCCGCCGCCACACTGTAGCCGTAGCCGCCGGCGATGTACAGCCAGTCGCCGTCCTGATAGTATTCCTGGTTCGTGCTCGATAACTGATCCTGCAGCGCCGTACTCAGACTGCTCAAGGGAGCAGACCACACCTGCTGCGCCACCGGATCGACCACGTAAATGTTCATGTTGCGCTGCGTGCTCGGAAAGGCGGGGTTGTTCGGACCGCCACCACCCCGGTGCATGCCATCTACACGACCACCGAGGATAAGCCATTTGCCATTGTAATGGGCCGAGGCAAAGGAATGCATGCCCGGCAGGCCCGGAATGGTAAACGACTCCAGCACGATGGAATACGGAAAATTCTGGGCCTGTACCGCGGGGCCCCATCCGGGCTGCACGGCCAAAAACAATCCGAAAATGACGTACAACAGCAAGTGTCGGAAGAACTGGCTCATGGGTAA
Organism: Saprospiraceae bacterium; assembly: GCA_015490175.1. Classification (GTDB taxonomy): domain Bacteria; phylum Bacteroidota; class Bacteroidia; order Chitinophagales; family Saprospiraceae; genus WFYJ01. Next base: position 9,759 of record WFYJ01000043.1, read on the forward strand.
AAAATTTGATTTAGAAGAAGTTTATTACGTCCTTATGCACCTGAAAGCTGCGATTTCAATGGATGAGAAAGCAAAAAATCGAGAGTTTGAACAAACGTCTGATAGTCAAATTGAAAAATGTTCAACCCTACCCCCTCACTCTTGAATGAAACTTCGTCCATCTGCGGCTGAAGACCGCGGTCAATACACTTTTACCTTACCTGACTTCTTGTTGCAGATCGGATGCACCCATCTACGGGAATCCCAAAGGTAGCATCGAAAAGCATGTGCAAATGTAACATACGTCACAAACAAATTTACACAACAAAACAACAAACATTCTAACTTGCGTGCCATAAAAATTCTGCTCAGGATAGGATTTGAAAAACTTTGAACCGTAAAAGACAAAGCCCTCTTTGTCAGAGACCTGATAGGTCCGGAATACTTCGAGTGCTGCAAAAAGGATGCCCCTGCCAGATCAACAGCAAACGAATCAGCATTCGCATGAAAGCAATCGGGAACGGGTTTTGCCTGCCGTGAAATGCCAGGTGGCCGGATTTCACCACCTGATGCTGTTGGACACTGACCCGATCCTGAACTCATCCCGATTTTCCCACCCTGACAAACTGATTGAAATATGATGAATGCCCTTACGTCACCCATGAACGCCATTGCACGTCTGCACATCGTGCTTGTGCTCGCCCTTGCGGGTACGTTCTGGTTGTCTTCCCCTTTGCAGGCCGAAAATGGCCCGCCCTCCTGCACCTATCTGCTCACGCCCACCGACGGCGCCACCGGCGTGCCCGTGACCACCGATCTCGAATGGGCCGCCGAAGCCACGGCTACGGGCTACATACTCAGTGTAGGCACCTGTTCGGGCTGCACCGACATTCTTGCGCCCACCGATGTGGGCAACACGACGACCTACAGCTTCGCCGACAACCTGCCCTGTGCCACGACCATTTACGTGACCATTGTGCCATACAACAGCGCAGGGCCGGCCACGGGATGCAGCGAAGAAAGCTTCACCACCGAACAGGTGCAGGCTTCGGTCACGCCTGCTGCTGCCACCATTTGCCTTGGCGAAAGTGTTCAACTCACGGCCAGCGGCGGCACGAGCTACCAGTGGTCGCCCAGTCTGGGCCTGAGCAATACCAGTGTGCCCAACCCCGTCGCATCGCCTCCGGTGACCACTACCTATACCGTCACGGTAACCAATGCCAATGGCTGCTCCGACCAGGCCTCCGTAACCGTCACGGTCAACGAGCTGCCCTTCCCCAATGCATCCGCTACCGACGAAACATGCTACCAGTGCAACGACGGCACCGCCACAGCCAATCCCACAACCGGTCAGGCGCCCTATACCTTCCAGTGGTCCAACGGTGCTACCACGCAAACCATCACCGGGCTGGCGCCGGGCGACTACACCGTCACCGTCACCGACGCCAACGGATGTAGTGCTTCGGAAACCGTAACCGTCAATCCCTACGTCTGCCCCACGATCAGCGCCAACGCATCGGCTACCGACGAAACTTGCTATCAGTGCAACGACGGCACCGCCACAGCCGATCCCTCCGGCGGTACGGCGCCCTATACCTTCCTGTGGTCCAACGGCGCTGCCACGCAGACCATCACCGGGCTGGCGCCGGGCAACTATTCCGTCACTGTGACCGACGCCAACGGCTGTAGCGATGCCGACACCGTCACCGTCAATGCCTACGTCTGCCCCACGATCAGCGCCAACGCCTCGGCTACCGACGAAACTTGCGTTGATTGCAACGACGGCACCGCCACAGCCGATCCCTCCGGCGGCACCGCACCTTATACCTTCCTGTGGTCCAACGGCGACACCACCCAGACCATCACCGGGCTGGCGCCGGGCAACTATTTCGTCACTGTGACCGATGCCAACGGCTGTTCGGATGCCGACACCGTGACCGTCAATGCCTACGGCTGCCCGGTCATCAGCGCCAACGCCTCGGCTACTGACGAAACTTGCTACCAGTGCAACGACGGCACCGCCTCGGCTGATCCCACCGGCGGTACGGCGCCCTATACCTTCCTGTGGTCCAACGGTGACACCGCGCAGACCATCACCGGGCTGGCGCCGGGCGACTACACCGTCACCGTCACCGACGCCAACGGATGTAGTGCTTCGGAAACCGTAACCGTCAATCCCTACGTCTGCCCCACGATCAGCGCCAACGCCTCGGCTATCGACGAAACTTGCTACCAGTGCAACGACGGCGCCGCCTCGGCTGATCCCTCCGGCGGTACGGCGCCCTATACCTTCCTGTGGTCCAACGGTGACACCGCGCAGACC